>DASRQX010000326.1:0-27057 GCA_035696165.1 Acetobacteraceae bacterium
GGTCGAGACGCGAAGCTTCGAGGGTGAGGGTCGTGCCACAGCACCGCCCTCACCCTCGACGCTTCGCGCCTCGACCTCCCCAGAATGGCAGCACACGCTTACGGTCAGCCCGCGGCAGCCTCCTGAACCACCTTGTAGTGCCGCACCCTCGGGTCAAAAGCGGTTAGCGCGGCCACCGCCTCCGGTTCAACGATGGCCTTGCCGAAGTCCTCGCCGGCGAAGACTCGGATCGCCTCCTCCGAGGTCCAGCGCGTCAGCACCAGGAACTCGATCGTTTCGCCTTGGATCTCGCGCAGCAACGTGGCGCCGAAGAAGCCGTCGATGCCGCGCAGCGCGGGCAGCACATTGTGCGCGAAGTGTGCCGGGTAGGCATCCGGCTTCGCTGATGACGCGCGTCCGCGCCAAGACCGCACGATCATCGCCCCATCGTCCATCAGGCCGTCGCGGCGATGGCCGAGATCTCCACCAGCAAGCCCGGAAAGATCAGCGGACCGACCTGAACAAGGGTGCTCGCGGGCCGAATATCCTTGAACACCGCACCGTGCGCCGCACCAACCGCCGGCCAAAGCGACATGTCGGTGACGTAGATGCGGGTCTCGACCACGTCTTCCATACTCGCGCCAAGTTCGCGCAGGGCGGCGCCGATGCGTTCCAGGATTACCTCGGTCTGCTTGCCCGCGTCACCCGGGTGCAGCGCGCCACCATCCGGACTTGTCGCGGTGGTGCCGGCGACGAACACAAGGTCGCCGGCGCGAACCGCGCGCGAATAGCCGATCGTCGCGCCGAGGGGGGAAACCACGGGAACCCGTTGTCGTTGCATGTCGCACCTTTGGTTCAGGACTCGTCGTTCCAATCCCGTGAACGCACAATCTTGGCCTGTCAACCGTGGTGCTTGATCGGCTTCGGCACAACCGTCACCATGGCTTAACAGCCAGTTGAGGGGGAACGACCAATGAAAGTGCGCGCCGCAGTCGCCCGCAAGGCAGGGGAAAAACTCAGCCTGGAGACCGTCGATCTGGCCGGCCCGCGGGAAAACGAGGTGCTGGTCGAGATCAAGGCCACCGGCATCTGCCACACCGACGAGTTCACCTTGTCGGGCGCTGATCCCGAGGGCCTGTTTCCCGCCATCCTCGGCCATGAGGGCGCCGGCATCGTCGCCGAGGTCGGCAAGGGCGTGACGAGCCTGAAGCCCGGCGATCACGTCATCCCGCTCTACACGCCGGAATGTCGGCAGTGCGAGTATTGCCTCAGCCGCAAGACCAATCTCTGCGTGGCGATCCGAGCAACGCAGGGCAAGGGATTGATGCCTGACGGAACCAGCCGGTTCTCCTGCGACGGCGAGACGGTGTTCCATTACATGGGCACCTCGACCTTCGCGAATTTCACCGTGCTGCCGGAGATCGCACTCGCGAAAATCCGGCCCGACGCGCCGTTCGACAAGGTCTGCTACATCGGCTGCGGCGTCACCACCGGCATCGGCGCGGTGATCAACACGGCGAAGGTGGAGCCCGGCGCGCGGGTAGTGGTATTCGGGTTGGGCGGCATCGGGCTGAACGTGATCCAGGGCGCGCGCATGGCCGGCGCCGAAATGATCGTCGGGGTCGATCTGAACCCGAACCGGAAAGCGATCGCGGAAAAATTCGGCATGACGCATTTCATCAACCCCACCGAGGTGGCCGGTGACCTGGTGCCGTATCTCGTCGATCTGACCAAGGGCGGCGCGGACTACAGCTTCGAATGCATCGGCAACGTGAAGCTGATGCGCCAGGCGTTGGAGTGCGCCCATCGCGGCTGGGGCCAGTCGATCATCATCGGCGTCGCCGGCGCCGGGCAGGAGATCGCAACGCGGCCGTTCCAGTTGGTGACCGGGCGGGTCTGGAAGGGCACCGCGTTCGGCGGCGCGCGCGGGCGCACGGACGTGCCGCGGATTGTCGATTGGTACATGGACGGAAAGATCAACATCGACGACCTGATCACGCATGTCCTGCCGTTCGAGCAGATCAACGACGGGTTCGATCTGATGCGCCGCGGGGAGTCGATCCGTACGGTGGTGACATACTGAGCGTTAGGGCGGCGGAAGGAAATTCACCTCGTGCAGCCCCGCCAGCCGAACGACCTCAACCGGATCGGGCACGTTATTAATCGCCAGGAACAGATCCCACAGCCGCCGCGTCGGGCTCACCCAGAACACACAGGTCACCTCCGCCCCACTGTTGTTGAAAATGCCGTGCGGGATCGCGCGCGGCAGGCGGATCAGGCCGCCGGCATCCGCCGTCGCCGGTTGGCCGTCCAGCACCAGGTCCAGCCGCCCGCCCAACATGTAAATGAACTCTTCCTGCATCGGATGCACATGCGGCGGCACGAACGTGCCGGGCGGAAAGGTCGCGTGCCAGGCAAAGCTGCTGTCGCACACCTGCAGCGGCACGTAGGTCTGGCCCAGGATGTTCCACACCAGGCCCTCCACGCTGGAGCCTTTGGTCGTGACACCGGCGGTCATCGGCGGCGGGATGGGCATGATTGTCCTCCTGTTCAAAGGTGGCGAGCGATCAGCGTTGATCCGAGACGGTCATGCGAAACGATCATGCGAAGCTGGGGCCCCGGCGGCGTAGCAGCACGATTAGCACGATCGCCGGTCCCACTATCAGCCGCCAATGGTCGGTGATCCCGCTTGATGCTTCTTCGACCATAACAAACAGGACGGCGCCGAGTGCGGCACCCTCCGGCGTCGCTGCGCCGCCCAGGATCACCATCACCAGCAACTCGCCCGAGTTGCGCCAATCCATGAAGGCCGGGGTGACAAAGTCACTGTGCACGCCCAGCAGCCACCCTGCGAGTCCCGCCAGCGAACCGGCGATCGTGTAGGCGATCAGCCGCACGCGCCTGACACTGATGCCGCAGGCGGTCGCCCGCGCCTCGCTCTGCCGTGCCGCGGCCAAGGCACGGCCGAAGGGCGAGGCAGCGAGCATCCGCAACAACAGCACCGTGGCCACCAGCAGTGCCACTGCGATTGCGTGGAAGGTCGCGTGATTGAACAGTGCCTGCATTCCGAACAGTGATGGACGGTTGAGCGGCGATCCGTCGTCGCCGCCAAACTCGGCCAACGCGCCGGCGACGAAATACGCCATCTGCGCGAACGCGAGCGTGATCATGATGAAGGTCACGCCCCGCGTCCGCAGCGCTACGGCTCCGGTCGCCAGTGCGAATCCGCCGGACACCAGCATCGCGACCGGCACCGACAACGCCGCATCGGGCCACCCGGCGGCGCCAAGGATCAGCGGCGCGTAGGCACCGATCCCAAGATACGCCGCGTGGCCAAAGCTGACCAGCCCGCTTTGTCCCACGATCAATTGCAATGATGCAGCGGCCAGTGCGAAGATCGTTGCGGTAGTGGCGAGCGACAGCAGGTATTGGTTGCCGAGCAGACGCGCGGCCGCGGGCGCCAGCACCAGAGCGGCCAGTGCAACCGCCACCAGGATGAGCCGGATCGCACGCACCGGGCGCGCCATCATGCACGCCCCCGTCATAAACGACTGGATGCCGGCAGCAGTCCTTGCGGCCGGAAGGCCAGGACGACGGCCATCAGCAGATAGATCAGCATCGATGTCAGCGCCGGCCCCACCTGGCGCGAGGCGGATGCACCCAGCGCGGAGCGTAGCAGTTCGGCCAGCGCATACCGCCCGAAAGTGTCGGTCAGGCCGACCAGCAACGCGCCCACGAACGCGCCACGCACCGAGCCGGCGCCACCCAGCACAATGACGACGAATGCCAGGATCAGCACCGAGCCGCCCATGCCAGGCTCGACCGACACCAGGGGTGCGGTCATCGCCCCTGCGAAGCCGGTAAGCATCGCGCCGGACGCCAGCACCAACGCGAACAAGCGCCGCGTGTTGACGCCCAGCGCGCCCAGCATCGGCGCATCGGACGCACCGGCGCGCAGCCGCGTGCCGGTGCGGGAGTGCTCGATCAGCGCCCACAGCAGCACAGCCACGGCAAGCCCGGCGCCCAGCAGAGACAACCGGTAGACCGGATAGCTCAGTTCGTCGGTCAATGGCACCGTGCCGGCCAGCAGCGCGGGCACCGGCAGCGACAGCGGCGCGGCGCCCCAGATCGTCTTGGCGCCCTCCTCCAGCAGCATGATCAGGCCGTAGGTCGCGAGCACTTGGTCGAGATGGCTGCGATCCAACAACGTCCTGAACACCAACCGTTCCAGCACGAAACCGATCAGCAGCGCGCTGAGTGCCGCCAGCACCAGGCCGGCGGCAAAACTGCCGGTCCATGCCGCGAACGTCACCGCCAGATACGCACCCAGCATGTACTGTGTGCCATGTGCAAGGTTCACGAGATCGAGCACACCGAATACCAGCGTCAGCCCGGCGGCGATCAGGGACAGCAGCACGCCAAGCTGCAGCCCGTTCAGCACCTCCACCAGCAGCAGCGCGCCAGACATCAGCGACGCTCGGGCGATGCCCATCCCGTCATGGCCGGCGAAGGCCGGCCATCCACGACTTTGCCGTGCGCGCCAAGGAAAGTCGTGGATGGCCGGCCGGAGCCCATCGTCGGGCGCTTGACCCGGGGGGCGGCCATGACAGGGTGGGCATTCCTGATCAATGCAACGGGCACTCCGTGGCGAAGCTGTCGGCGTAGTCGGTGAAGACCTTCTGCACGATCTCGGTCTCATACAGCCCGTCCGGCCGCTTCGCCGCCTTCACCAGGTAGAAGTCCTGGATCGGATAACCGTTGCTGTTGAAACGAAATTTTCCCCGTGGTGAAACGAAATCAGCCAGCCGCATTGCCGCGCGCAGCTTGGCCTTGTCCGCCGTCGCACCGCCGGTCTTCGTCAGCGCCGCGTCGATCGCTTGCGCCGCGTCGTAGCCCTGCATCGCATACGACCCGGGAACCGCGTGATTGGCGGCCATGTAACCATCGACAAATGTCTTGTTCGCGGCGTTGTCCATGTTTGGCGCCCAGGTCATGCCCCCGAACAGCCCGGGCGCCGCGTCCTGCTCCGCCGGCAGCGTCGACTCATCGACGGTGAACGCTGACAGGAACGGGATCTTGTCGGCCAGCCCCGATTGGTGGAACTGCTTGACCAGCGCAATGCCCAACCCGCCCGGCATGAACGCAAAGATAACGTCCGGCTTGGCCGCTGCGATCCTCGCCAGATCGGCCTGGAAATCGAGCTGCGTAAGCGGAACGAAATCCTCTTCGACGATCTCGCCGTTGAACATGCTCTTGAAGCCGGCAACTGCATCCTTGCCGGCCTGGTAGTTCGGCGCCATCAGGAACGCACGCTTGTAGCCCTTGTCCTGCGCGTATTTGCCCAGTACCGCATGCACCTGGGTGTTTTCGTAGCTGGTGACGAAGAAGTCCGGACTACACGCCTTGCCGGCAAACACCGACGACCCGGCGTTCGGGCTGATCAATACGGCGCCGGACTCCGTCACCGGCTTGAGAATCGCACCCAGCACGTTGGAAAAGATCGGTCCGACAACGAAATCGACCTTGTCGCTCTCGATCAACTTCTTCGCCCGAGTCACCGCCACGTCGGGCTTCAGCTCATCATCCGCCACCACCACATCGACCTCGCGGCCGCCCAGCTTGCCGCCACGGTTCTTCAGGGCCAGCAGGAAGCCGTCGCGTGCCTGTTGGCCCAGCACCGCGCCGGGGCCGGAAAGGGTGACAATGATCCCCACCTTCAGCTTGTCCGCTGGCGCCTGCGCCACTGCGGACACTGCCGCCAGACAGATGGCGAACACCACCGCGACCGCACGTGACGCCATTGCGAAGCCTCCCCTGATCGAGTGGGCTACACTGTAGACGGTCTCCCCCCGCAACAGAAAGGGGCGATCGCTCCCCGGGCAGCCGATCCGGTTGATCCTGCACAAATCGCGCAAGCACCCTTGCGGGCCACGCGGCAAGCTTGGAGGTTAGGGGCAAGAGGGTGCAGACAAGACCGGGCAGGTCACTGCCCGGAGGAGGTGCGGACATGGCGGCAGGCCTCAACTCGGACATCGGCCTGGACTTCGACCTTGGCGAGACCGTGGAAATGCTGCGCGGCCAGGTGCAGGCGTTCGCGGCCAATGAGATCGCGCCCCGAGCGGCAGCCATCGACCGCGACAATGCGTTTCCGGCCGATCTCTGGCGCAAGATGGGCGATCTGGGCGTGCTCGGGATCACTGTCGAGGAAGAGTACGGCGGGGCCGGCATGGGTTATCTGGAGCACGTCGTGGCAATGGAGGAGATCAGCCGCGCCTCGGCATCCGTCGGATTGTCGTACGGCGCGCACTCCAACCTGTGCGTCAACCAGATCCGCCGCAATGGCAACGAGGCGCAGCGGCGGCGTTATCTGCCACGGCTGGTCAGCGGGGCGCATGTCGGCGCGCTGGCGATGAGCGAGCCGGGGGCTGGATCCGATGTCGTTGGCATGCGGACACGCGCCGACCGGAAGGGTGACCGCTATGTGCTGAACGGCAACAAGATGTGGATCACCAACGGGCCTGACGCTGACGTGCTGGTGATCTACGCGAAGACCGATCCTGATGCCGGCGCGCGCGGGATCACGGCGTTCCTGGTCGAGAAGGGGTTCAAGGGGTTCTCCACCGCGCAGAAGCTGGACAAGCTGGGCATGCGCGGGTCAAACACCTGCGAACTGGTGTTCGAGGCGTGCGAGGTTCCCGAGCAGAACGTGCTCGGCGAGGTCGGTCGCGGCGTCAATGTACTAATGAGCGGTCTGGACTATGAGCGCGCGGTGCTGGCGGCCGGACCGCTCGGCATCATGCAGGCGTGCATGGACGCGGTCCTGCCGTACGTGCACGAGCGCAAGCAGTTCGGCCAGGCGATCGGCGAATTCCAGATCATGCAGGCCAAGCTTGCTGATATGTACACGACGATGAATGCCGCGAAGGCCTATGTCTATGCCGTGGCGCGGGCCTGCGATCGCGGGCGCACGACGCGCAAGGACGCGGCGGGGGCGATCCTGTTTGCCGCGGAGAAGGCGACCTGGATGGCGCTGGAGGCGATACAATGTCTCGGCGGGAACGGATATATCAATGATTACCCGACCGGGCGGCTGCTGCGGGACGCGAAGCTGTACGAAATCGGTGCCGGAACCAGCGAAATCCGCCGCATGCTGATCGGGCGTGAACTTTTCACCGAGACGGCCTAGACCGCATGCCCATCATCGAGTCAGCCATTGATACGCGGTCGGACACCTTTCGGGCGAACGCCGGTGCGATGGCGGCGCTGGTCACGGACCTGCGCGGGACCGTGGACACGATCCGCCAGGGCGGTGGCGAAGCGGCCCGCAAGCGGCATCTGTCACGTGGGAAACTGCTGCCGCGTGACCGGGTGCGGGCGCTGATCGATCCGTCATCACCATTCCTCGAGGTCGGGCAACTCGCGGCGCACGGGATGTATGGCGGCGAAGTTCCCGCCGCCGGCATCGTCACCGGCGTCGGGCGAGTCGCCGGGCGCGAGTGCGTGATCGTTGCCAATGATGCGACGGTAAAAGGCGGCACCTACTACCCTATCACCGTCAAGAAGCATCTGCGTGCCCAGGAAATTGCGCTGCAGAACCACCTGCCCTGCATCTACCTGGTGGACAGCGGCGGCGCCAACCTGCCGAACCAGGACGAGGTATTTCCGGATCGGGATCATTTCGGACGCATCTTCTACAACCAGGCCACCATGTCTGCGGCCGGCATTCCGCAGATCGCCGTCGTGATGGGATCATGCACGGCCGGCGGGGCCTACGTGCCTGCGATGGCGGACGAGAGCATCATCGTGCGCGGCCAGGGCACCATCTTCCTGGCAGGACCGCCATTGGTGAAGGCTGCCACAGGCGAGATCGTGACCGCCGAGGAACTTGGCGGCGGTGATCTGCATAGCCGGACCTCAGGCGTCACCGACCATCTGGCGGAAAACGACTCGCACGCACTGGGCATCGCGCGGCGTATCGTTGCCGGACTGAACAGGCGAAACTCGCCGAGGCTGGCACTGCGCCCGCCGGCGCCGCCCCGCTACGACGCGCGGGAGATGTATGGTGTGGTGTCGGCGGATCGGCGACACCCGTTCGATGTGCGCGAAATCATTGCGCGCCTGGTGGACGGGTCGGAGTTCGACGAGTTCAAGCGGTTGTATGGAACAACGCTGGTCACCGGGTTCGCGCATCTCTGGGGCTATCCGGTCGGCATCGTCGCCAACAACGGCATCCTGTTCAGCGAGAGCGCACTGAAGGGCACGCATTTCATCGAACTGTGCACTCAACGCGGCATCCCTTTGGTGTTCTTGCAGAACATCACCGGCTTCATGGTGGGGCGGAAATACGAAGCAGGTGGCATCGCCAAGGACGGTGCCAAGATGGTGACCGCCGTCGCCACCGCGAACGTGCCAAAATTCACCGTGATCATCGGCGGCAGTTTCGGCGCGGGCAATTACGGCATGTGTGGGCGGGCCTATTCGCCGCGATTCCTGTTCATGTGGCCAAATGCCCGCATCTCCGTGATGGGCGGTGAGCAGGCGGCCAGCGTGCTGGCGCAGGTCCGGCGCGACAATATCGAGGCGCGCGGTGGCACCTGGCCGCGCGAGGACGAGGAAGCATTCAAGGCACCAATCCGCGAACAATATGAAACCCAGGGACATCCGTATTATGCGTCTGCCCGACTGTGGGATGACGGTGTCACTGATCCCGCGGACACGCGCCGGGTTCTGGCCCTGGCGATCTCCGCCAGCCTGAACGCGCCGATCGAGCCGACACGCTTCGGCTTGTTCCGAATGTGATCCGGATGTTCAGCAAGATCCTGATCGCCAATCGCGGCGAGATCGCCTGCCGCGTGATGGCCACCTGCAAGCGCCTGGGGATCGCGACTGTTGCGGTCTACTCCGCGGCGGATGCGCGGGCGCGGCACGTGGACCTTGCCGATGAGGCATGGCCGATCGGTCCGGCACCGGCTCGACAGAGCTATCTGGTGATCGAGAAGATCATCGATGTCGCGCGGCGGTCCGGTGCGCAGGCGATCCACCCCGGCTACGGGTTCCTGTCGGAGAACGCGGCGTTCGCCGAGGCGTGCGCCACGGCGGGCATCGTGTTCATCGGCCCACCGCCTGCCGCGATCCGTGCGATGGGCTCGAAAGCCGCCGCCAAGGCGCTGATGGAACGCGCCGGCGTGCCTCTGGTTCCCGGCTATCACGGCGACGCGCAGGACGCGCAGACACTGGAAGCAGCGGCTGCGCAAATCGGCTACCCCGTGCTGATCAAGGCCAGCGCCGGCGGCGGCGGCAAGGGCATGCGCATCGTCGAGCGCCCGGCGGACCTGCCGGCCGCGACCGAGGGTGCAAAGCGCGAGGCGGCGGGGTCCTTCGGCGACGACCGAGTGCTGATCGAGCGTTATTTGATCCGGCCCCGGCACATCGAGATCCAGATCTTTGCCGACACGCACGGCAATGTCGTTTCACTGTTCGAGCGTGATTGCTCGATCCAGCGCCGCCACCAGAAGGTGCTCGAAGAAGCCCCGGCACCCGGTATGGACCCGGCACGGCGGACCGCCATGGGCGACGCGGCCATCGCCGCCGCGCGGGCGGTCGGCTATGTCGGGGCCGGAACGGTGGAGTTCATCGCCGAGGACGACCGCTTCTACTTCATGGAAATGAACACGCGGCTGCAAGTGGAACATCCGGTGACCGAAATGGTCACCGGCCAGGAACTGGTCGAATGGCAGCTTCGGGTCGCCACCGGCGAAACACTGCTGTGCTGCCAGGATCAGCTTCGCATCCGCGGTCACGCCATCGAAGCCCGCATCTACGCCGAGGACCCCGCGCGCGACTTTTTGCCCTCGATCGGCACCCTGGTGCATCTGCGCCAGCCGGTGGAAACCGCGGACGTGCGCGTCGATACCGGCGTGCGCCAGGGTGACGCGATCACACCGAACTACGACCCGATGATCGCCAAGCTGATCGTGTGGGGCGACGATCGCGCCGCGGCGGTGCAGCGCCTGACCGCCGCGCTCGCACAGTACGAGGTGGTGGGCGTGCAGACCAATCTGGGCTTGCTGCGCGCCATTGCGGCGCATCCCGCGTTCGCACGGGCAGAACTCGACACCGGGTTCATTGCCCGTCACGCGGATACACTGCTGTCGGACTCAACGCCTTCGGATGCAGCGCAGACGACGGTCTTGGCCGCGGCGGCGCTGGCAGTGCTGTCGGACCGGCGTGCCGCGCGGGCGGCGGAGGCGGCCTCTTCGGCCGATCCCTGGTCGCCCTGGAACGTTGCGGATGCCTGGCGGATGAACGGTGACGGCTACCAGGATCTGATGCTGCGCCTGGGCGAGGACGTGGTCACGTTGCGCGCCCATCCGGCGGAAGATGAAACGTATCGATTGGACCTGCCGAGCGGGTCGGTGCTCATCGCGGCGACCGAGGTTGCCGATGCCGGAATGGAATTGCGGATCGACGGCGTGCTGCATCGATTGCGCGTGGTGCGGCACGAAAATGAGCTGGTCGTGATCCTGCGCGGACATAATCGCGTCGTTCACGTGATCGATCCATTGGCGCCTCCCCAAGGCGAGGACGTAGGCAATGACCTTGTCGTCGCGCCGATCCCGGCCCGCGTTGCCCGCATCCTGGTGGAGCCTGGGGCGATGGTACGCAGGGGCGCGCCGCTAGTCGTGCTGGAAGCCATGAAAATGGAGCTGACCCTGTTCGCGCCCGCCGACGGAATTGTCGCGGCAATCCGCCACGCGGTGGACGACATGGTGGAAGAGGGGACGGAGCTTGTTACGTTCGCCGCGCAAGAGAGTGCCTGACCGATGACCGGTCGCGCGGCACCACGGAAGTAGACTGTAGGGTGGAAGAGCCATGTCCTCGAGCGCTTGCCCGGGGGGCACCACCTTCCGCCGTCTTCGAAGCCTCGGCTGCAATGCGGCGGAAGGCGCTACCCCCCGGGTCAAGCGCCCGAGGGCATGGCTTTTCCGCCCTACGCGCCCTACCCAGCCCGCTCCGCCTTATGCGCATCGACCATCGCCGCCATGGACGGAAAGCGGAAGTCGTAGCCAGCACCTTCCGGCGGCGCCATCGTCGCGCCCCAACCCTTCTGGTCGTGTCGCCGGTCGATCCACGCAGACGCCAGGCCGAACCGCTTCGCCGGCCCATGGTCGTGGAACAGGCTTTGCGCGGTGTGCAGGATGTCGGTCTTGGCGACACCGCGCTGCTCAAGGTGCGCCAGCATGTATTCGAAATTCTTCGGATGCGGTTTGTACGACCCGACATCCTGGGCAGTATAGATCGCATCGAATTCAACACCCAGGCGACGGTTGCTTCCCTTGAAGCTCTCCCGGTCGACGTTCGACAGGATCACGAGCTGGTAATGCTGCTTCAGATAAGCCAAAGCAACCGCCGAATCCGGAAATGCCGGCCAATCCGGCACCGAGGCGCCGAATCGCGCATGGTCAGCTTGCTCCAACGTCACATTCCATGCGCTCGCCAGGCGCCGATGAACGGTCGCCAGCAACTCCGAATAGATCATCGCTGGCGTTTCTTCTTCCTGGGCCGACTCATGGCGTGCGAATGTTTCCAGCGCGGCGTCGCGCGACAGCATCTGGCCCCTGGCTTGCCCGGCCTTCCGCAGCAACGGCTGCAGAGCATTGTAGATACCGGACTCCCAATCGATCAGCGTGCCGTAGCAATCGAAGGTCAGAACGCGGAAATCGGATAGTTTCATGGGTGCGGTCTCCTGGCTGCCGTCGCGACGGCGAAAACGGTAGAGTGCATCACGCGCGAGATGACAAAGGCGGCATGACGATGACACGTGGTCTTCTGTTGGTGAAATCCGGTGGCGACGAGGCGGTGCCTGAATGGCAAGCGGGGTTTCGTGCCGTAGCGCCCGGTCTTGCAGTGCGGGGCTGGAACGACGCCTCGGTCGATCCGGACGCGGTGACCTATGTGCTGGTATGGGAGCCGCAGCCGGGCCGCATCGCCGGTTATCGCAACCTGCGCGTGATCTTCAGCAGCGCGGCCGGCGTCGAGCACATCGTGCGCGATCCGACGGTGCCGCCTCATCTGCCGATCGTGCGCATGGTCAGCGACGAGACCTCGCAGACGCTGGGTGAGTATTGCTGCCTGGCGGCGCTGTCAATTTTGCGTGACTACCCCAGGATGATCGCGGCCCAGGCCGAGCGGCGCTGGGACACCTACGAGCCGCCGCACACCGCGCTGGACAAACGCGTCGGCATCATGGGCATCGGCACGATTGGCCAGGTTGCCGCGCGCATGCTCGGCGGCCTGGGCTTTCAGCTTCTGGGCTGGGCGCGTACTCGCAAACCCATCGACGGCGTTGCCATGTTTGCCGGTGACGACGAGCTTGAATCGTTCCTGTCGCGATGCGATATCGTGATGAACCTGCTGCCCGACACGCCGGAGACGCGCGGCATTCTGGATGCGAGGCGCCTCGCGATGCTGCCGCGCGGCGCCGGCGTGGTGAACGGTGGGCGCGGCACCGCGATCGTCTTGCCGGATCTGATCGCAGCGTTGGACAGCGGCCGGATCGGCGCCGCGGTGCTGGACGTCTTCGAAGAAGAACCGCTGCCCCCCGAGAGCCCGGCCTGGACCCATCCGCGCATCACCGTGACTGGGCATCTGGCCGGTTACGCGTCGTGCCGCGCCCGCGCGGCTTCCGTCGCCGCCACGTTGGCGGCGTTGGAACGGGGTGAGAAGGTGCCGCATCTGTATGATCGCCTCCGCGGCTACTGATCCGATCGACATCGGATCAGATCGCCTATTGAATCTACAGGGCGCTGCAGAGACGTAGCGCGTCGTAGATTGCACCATGGACGTTTCGGCTGGTGACCGCGTCGCCGATGCGGTGCAGCTCGAATGCACCGACGGGCGGCGGGGACGCCAGTTGCGGCTGGCGGTCTAGCAACGCCTCGATGTCAGTAATACCGCCATTCGCGGACGCGGTGCGCAGCGCGTCAAACAGCTCGGTCATCGGTACGGTGCCGTGCTCTATCACCACCTGCGACGCGATCAGCTCCGCTGTCGCGCCGGTCAGTTCGTGGCGGAACGTCGCAACCAGCCGGTTGCCGCTGGGGCGCACACGCACGAGCGCGCTATCGGTGGTGACGCGAACACCGTTCTCCGCGAACCGCTTGCGGTAGATAGTGCGTGACGGATATTCCATCTCCATTCCGACATACTCGTCGATGGTAACGAACTGCACTTCGCGGCCAAGTTCCGCCAGATGCAGCGCGCAGGACACCGCCTGATGGCGGCCGGTACCGTCATAGACCAGCACGTCGTCTTTCGCCTGCGACGCGTCGACCAACATGTCCCACACGGTGGTGCAATGCTCGGCGCCGTCCAGCCAGTCGGTATCGGGCAGACCGCCGGTGGCAATGATCACGGCGCTGGGCTGCTCGGCCAGCACGTCGGCGGCTTCAGCGTAACGGTTCAGGCGCACCTCCACGCCCAGCAGTTCCAGCTCCGCGGCGCGCCAATCCACGATCGCGATCAGGTCGCGCCGCCAGGTGGCGCGCACGGCGGACAGCATTTGGCCGCCAAGTTTCGCACCGACTTCGAACAGAACTACCCGGTGCCCGCGCTCGGCACTGACGCGCGCCGCTTCCAGTCCCGCCGGCCCGCCCCCGACAACGACGACCTTGCGACCAGGCGAGGCCGCGCGTTCGACGATCTGCGGCAGCCGGTCTTCGCGGCCGGTCGCCGGATTGTGCAGGCAGGCGACCTTCTTATACATGCAGTAGGACGCGCCAACGCAGGGACGGATGCGTTCTTCCTCACCGCGCATCAGCTTGTTGACGATCTGCGGGTCGGCCATGTGCGCGCGCGTCATCGCCACCATGTCCAGCATTCCCTCGGCGATCGCATAGCGCGCCGTGGCAATGTCCTGGATGCGCGCTGCGTGGAACACCGGCAGTCTGGTCTCGCGCTTGAACGCGCCGACGGTGCGCAGGAACGGCGCCACCGGCTGCGACATGCCGGGCATGTTGTGTTCTGCAAGCGCGACGTCGGTGTCCATGCGACCAAAGATCGCGTTGAAGAAATCGATCTGGCCCTCGCGCTCGAAGATGCGCGCCAGGCGCACGCATTCGTTGAAGTCGATGCCGTCCTCGGTGGCTTCATCGACGACGAAACGGATACCGACCAGCCAGTCGTCGCCGACCGCCTTGCGGATCGCCTCGTGCACCATCAGGCCGAAGCGCGCACGGTTTTCGGTGGATCCACCGAAGCTGTCGGTACGGCGGTTGGTGCGTGGCGAGAAGAACTGGCCGATCAGGTGGCCGCCGGTGACTGTTTCGACGCCGTCCAGCCCGCCCTCCTGGCAGCGCTTCGCCGCGGCGGCGTACTCCCTGACGATGCGCGCGATGTCATGCGCATCCATCTCTCGCGGGAAGTTGCGATGGCGCGTCTCGCGGATCGGCGACGGGCCGACCGTTGGCAGCCAGTTCCACCCCATCGCATCGGCGCGCCTGCCGAGATGCGAAATCTGGCACAAGATAGCTGCACCGTGGCCGTGGATGCGTTCGGAGAACTTCCGCAGGTACGGAATGACCTCGTCGCCGGAGACGTCGATCTGGCCGCCGCCCCAGCTTGAATCTCGCGACACCATAGAGGAGCCGCCAAACATCGTCAGCGCGATGCCGCCCTTCGCCTTTTCTTCGTGATAGCGCTGATAGCGCTCCTTCGGAATGCCTCCGTCGTCCAGGGTGGAAGCGTGGCTGGTGCTCATGATCCTGTTGCGGAACAATACGTTCTTGATCCGCAGCGGTTGCAGCAGCGGATCGCTTTTGCGGGCGCCGGCTTCGCCGGTCTGGTTGGGTGGTGTGACGACGTTCATGACAAACCCTTCATTCGGCTCGTTCGTAGAGTGGGGCGTGCGGTGTTGGGACGATGCCGGTCTGCGCAACCAGCAGGTCGTGTTCGGTGCGATGGCATCTTATCGCCGTGCCCTTCGGTAGGCGCCGCACCGGTGGAATTTGCGTGTCGCACACGCCGCCTATGCGCACGCCACAGCGGCTCACAAAGGCGCACGCCGACGTCGCCGACCGCACCACAAGGTCGCCAGACGCCTCGGTCAGATGGGACGCGCTGATCCCGTCGAGCCAGCCCGGCCGCAGCTCGGGCACCGAGGAGATCAGCAGATCGGTGTACGGATGCCGCGGCGGGGTCAGCAGCGCGCTGCGATCGCCGTATTCCACGACCTGACCCGCATAGAGGATCATCACCTCGTCGCAGATCGCGCGCACGGTGGACAGATCGTGGCTGATGAACATGTAGGCCAGTCCAAGCTCGCGGCGAAGTTCCGCCAGCAGATCAAGAATCGCAGCGCCCACCACAGTGTCCAGTGCCGAGGTCACCTCGTCACACAGGATAAGTTTAGGCTCGGCCGCAAGCGCGCGCGCCAGGTTCACCCGCTGCTTCTGCCCACCCGACAGCTCGGCCGGATAGCGATCGCCAAGCGTCGACGACAGACGCACCATATCGAGCAACCCGCGCACGCGGCGTGACGCCTCGGCGCCGGTCAGGCCGTGATAGAATCGCAACGGACGCGCCAGGATGCGCGACACATGGTGCGCCGGGTTTAACGCAACGTCGGCACTCTGAAACGCGATCTGAATGCGGCGAAGCTGCTCGCGCGTGCGCTGGTCGGCCCGCGCGGGCAATACCTGCCCGTCCAGCGCGATCGTCCCGCGCGCGGCGGGCAGCAGGCCGGCGACGACGCGCGCCAAGGTGCTCTTGCCGGAGCCGGATTCGCCGATCACGCCAAGCACGGATCCCGGCTGGATGGTGCAATCGACCTCGTGCAGCACTGGCAGCAACGGCAACCCTTGCGATGTCGTCCCGCCATAGCCAGCGATCAGCCCTTGCACGCGTAGCAGCGGCGGTTCGCGCACCGGTGGGGAAGCGGATGGCGTAGCATGCGCTGCGGGCTCGGCGGCGGCCACCAGGCTTTGCGTATACGTGTGTGTCGGCGCGTTGAGCATGCGTGCGGTCCCGCCGATTTCCTGTATCGCGCCGTCACGCAGCACGATGATGCGGTCCGCGATCTGCGCGACCACGGACAGGTCGTGCGAGACATACAGCGCTGTCGTGTGGTGGTCCTTCACCACCGACTTGAAGGCGCGCAACACCTCGATCTGCGTGGTGACGTCCAGCGCCGTGGTCGGTTCGTCCATGATCACCAGTTCAGGGTCGGTGATCAGCGCCATCGCCGCCATCAGGCGCTGCAATTGCCCGCCGGAAACCTGGTGCGGGAAACGGCGCCCGACGCGGTCGGGACCGGGCAACGCCAAAGCGCGAAACAGGGACTTGGCTTTTGCCTCGGCCGCCGGACGCGTCAACAGTTGATGGATGCGTGCGCTTTCGATCACCTGGGCCATGACGCGCTGGAACGGATTGAACGACGCGGCGGCACTCTGCGCGATGTAACTGACCTGGCGGCCACGGAATTGCGTCAGGCCGTATCGCGAGAGCGCACGCACCTCGGTGCCACCGATGCGGATCGATCCGTGATCAATATGGCAGCCGGGCCGCGCATAGCCCATTAGCGCCAGTGCGATTGTGGTCTTGCCGGAGCCGGATTCACCGATCAGCGCCACCACCTCACCACGCGCAATGTCGAAGCTGACATCGTTGACGATGACGGTCTCACCGCGTGCGGTCCGCGCGGTGACGCGCAGGCCCGCGACTTTCACCAGCGGCACGAGATCAGCGTCCATCGCCGACCTCGCGTCGCGTTGGAAGATTGTCGATCAGCAGGTTTACTGCGATGGTCAGTGTGGCGATCGCCACCGCCGGCATGATCACCGCGGGGGAACCATCGACCAATCCCTCCAGGTTTTCGCGCACCAGCGAACCCCAGTCGGCGTAAGGTGGCTGGATGCCGAGGCCCAGGAACGACAGGCCGCTCAGCAGCAACACGACATAGACGAAGCGCAGGCCGAAATCGGTCAGCACCGGCAGCAGCAGGTTGGGTAGGATCTCCTCGCGCATGATGAAGAACGTGCCCTCACCGCGGGCGCGCGCGACGGTGACGAAGTCCAGCGCATTGATGTTGACCGCCAGGGCGCGCGCGGTTCGATACGCTCCCGGTGTGTAGATCACCGCGGCGGTGGCGATCAGCACGCCCATCGAAGCGCCGAGCGAGGCCACCACGACCAGGCCGAACAACAGGCTTGGCAGCGAGATCACCGCGTCCAGCACGCGGCTGAGCACGGCATCGAGCCAGCCGCCGCGCGCCGCGGCGGCCAGCGCCAGCGTGACCCCGGCAAGGCACGCCAGCAAGGTCGCCACCAGCGACACGCCAACCGTTATGCGCGCACCCAACAGCACGCGGCTCAACATATCGCGGCCGAGATAATCGGTGCCAAACGGGAACGCCCGGGTTATCGGCCCCAGCACGTCGGGGCTGGCCACATGACCAGCCGAATAGGGTGCGATCCACGGCGCGACCACGGCAACCACGAGCCAGAAGATCAGCACCGTCGCGCCGATCGCGCCGGTGATCGGCAGTCGCAGGCGGCGTGCGGAGGCGACCGTGCCGCTCATCGGTAGCGCAGTCGCGGATTGGACACGATCGCAACGATATCGGCAAGCGTGGTCAACAAAAGATACCCGGCGCAGAAGATCATCGCGCAAGCCTGAACGACCGGCATGTCGCGCGTCGACACCGCGTCAACCATCAGCTTGGCGAGACCGGGGTAATTGAAGATGGTCTCAATAATGATGACGCCACCGAGCAGAAACGACAGACTCAGCGCGACGGCGTTGACGATCGGGCCTAGCGCGTTTGGCAGCGCGTGGCGCAACACTATGCGCGCCGGGCGTGCACCCTTTAGCACCGCCATCTCTACGTACGACGAATCCAGAGTGCCGATCAGTGCCGCACGGCTCATGCGCGCCATCTGCGCCATGACGACGAAGCTCAGCGACACCACGGGCATGGCGAAGCTGCGGAACAGTTGCTCGACCGAGTGGATGTCGCGCACCGAGGACAGCGCCGGCAGCCAGTGCAGTTTCACCGCGAACAACAGCACGGCCAGCGTCGCCACCAGGAACTCCGGCACCGAAACGACGCCGACGGTGACCAGGTTGGCGGCCCGATCGTACAGCGACCCACGCTTCACCGCCGCCGTGATGCCGAGGGTCAACGCCAGGGGCACGGAGAACGCAGCGGTCAGCGCCGCCAGCAGCAGCGAGTTCGGCAACCGGCTGCCGATCAGTTGGGTGACAGGCAACTGATTGACCAGCGAGCGGCCGGGATCGCCGCGCAGCAGCCCACCAAGCCAGATCAGATAACGCAGCCACCCCGGCTGATCGAGGTGCAGCGCGGCGCGCAGCCCGGCCACGGCGTCTTGCGTTGCCGCCTGGCCCAGCACCGCCTGCGCCACATCACCCGGCAGCAGTTCCGTGGCACCGAACACCAGAACGGAGACGATCCAAAGGGTCAGCAGGCTGACCGCGACGCGGGTCACGATCAGCCGCAGCATCACCGGGTTCATGGCGCTCGCAGGTCAGGCATCCAGCCAGATGCTCTCGGCGAAGTTGTAGCCCATCAGGCCGCCCGTGGGGATCGGACGGAGCCCCTTGATCTTGTTGCTGTGCGCATCAAGAATCGAGATGAACAGCGGGATTCCGATGCCGCAATCGTCGCGCACCAGGTTTTGCATGTCGCAGTACATTTGCTTGCGCTTCGCCAGATCCGTCTCGGTGCGCGCAGCCAGCAGCAACTGATCGAATTGCGGATTCTTCCAGCCGCTTTCGTTCCACGGCGCGTCGGACTTGAAGAACAGCGACAGAAGGATGTCGGCACTGGGGCGCGGATTGATGTTGCCGAAACCCAGTGGCACCTTCATCCAGGAATTGGACCAGTAGCCATCGGCCGGCACGCGCTTGATGTCCAGGATCAGGCCGATCTTCTGCGCGGCATCCTGCATCAGCACCGCCATGTCCACCGACGACGACGCGGCAGGCGAGGCAACCAGCGGCACCGCGGTGGTGCCGATGCCGGACTTCTGGAAGTGGAATTTCGCCTTGTCCAGATCGAACGCGCGCTGCGGGATGTCCTTGCAGTAGAAACGATTGGTCGGGTCGACCGGCTGGTCGTTGCCCAGCACGGCGTAGCCGCGGAAGATGGCTGTGCGCATCTGCTCGCGATCGAACAGGTATTTCATCGCCATGACGAAGTCGGAGTTCTTCGTCGGCTCGGCGTCCACGCGCATCACCAGGTCGGTGTAGTTGCCGGACTTGGTCTCGAACACTTGGAAGCCGTCGGCAGCCTGGATCTGCCGCGTGGCGCGCGGGGTGATGCCGCCGGCGATCTGGATGTCGCCCGACAGCAGCGCGTTCACCCGCGCGGTTTCGTCCGGGATGCCGAAGAAGTCGATCTGGTCGAGGTAGGGTTGGCCCGGCTTCCAATAATGGTCGTTGCGCACCGCGATGGAACGCACACCGGGGGTGAATTCCTTACACTTGTAGGGTCCGGTGCCGACAGCGGAGGTGAAGTCGGTGGTGCCGTCCTTGATGATCAGGAAGTGGAACGTGCCCAGCACGACAGGGAAGTCGGCGTTGGGTGCCGACAGCGTGACCTGGACCTCGTTCGGGCCGGTGGTCTTCACGTCCTGCAACTGCGCGGCCAGGGTCTTGGCGATGGAGCCGACCTTCGGGTCCTTGTGGCGCAGCAGCGAGTAGACCACGTCGGCCGGAGTCAACGGCTTGCCGTCGTGGAAGGTGACGCCCTCGCGCAGCTTGAAGGTCCAGACGGTGGCTTTGTCGTTTTCGATCGTCGCCGCCAGCTCGGGCTGCGGCGTGAGCGATTCATCCAGCCGCGTCAAACCGTTATAGAACATGGTGCAGCGTGAGTAGTCGGTCGACAGCGTCTGTTTCGCCGGGTCCACGGTGTCGGCGGTAGAGGACGAATAGCCGGCGACGCGGATGCTGCCGCCATGCTTCGGCTGCTCCGCCAGCGCCCGGCTGGCGCGCGTGATCACGGTACCGGCGGCGGCAAGCGCCATGCCGGCGCTGGTAAGCCAGCCTATGGCTTCGCGTCGCGTCGCGCCGCGTTGCAGCATCGTGCGTATAGTGGTGTCGGCATCCCCGGCGTGCTCGTCCATTGCATCCCCCTGCCGTTTTCATATGGTCTGACGCGGGACTGTTTCACATACGCGGCCCTCCGGTCTGCTTGACAATCCAAAGGGGGGCTATACGGTCAGCGTATGCTCGGCCTTGGCAAGCTGATCCCGTCGCCGCGCGCCCTGCTGATCTTCGAGGCGGCGGCGCGGGCCGGAACATGCAGTGCCGCCGCGCGCGAGTTCAACCTGACGCAGCCGTCGGTCAGCCGCAATATCGCACAACTTGAACAGCATCTTGGCGTCACGCTGTTCACGCGCAGCCCGACCGGGATGGAGCTGACACCGGAAGGACAATTCCTGTACCGCGCGCTGTCGGACGGGTTGCAGAAGATCGAGGCAGCGCTGCGCGAACTGATTGCGGAACGAACGCGCAAGCAGGTTGTTGAGTTGTCGCTGTCCACAGCGTTCGTCACGCATTGGCTGATCCCCCGGCTGAGCGAATTCCATCGCGAATTCCCCGAGGTCGATCTACGGTTCCAGTTGATCTCCGGCACGCTGCGCGGAACGCCCGGCAATGTCGATCTGGCGATGCGGATGCACACCGCGGAGCACGACGTCGACCATCACAGTTGGCGGTTCGCACCGGAGGTCGTGATGCCGGTGTGCAGCCCTTCCTATGCGGCGGCGCATGGCACGCTGGAAGCGCCCTCGCAGGCGGCCGGGCATGTCCTGCTGCACCTGGCCGATCCGTTGCTGGACTGGGAGATGTTCTGGGGTGGAGCACGGCGGCGAACGCAGCGCGCGCTGTGGCTGGAGTTCTCCGACTACGCCGTGGT
Organism: Acetobacteraceae bacterium; assembly: GCA_035696165.1. Classification (GTDB taxonomy): domain Bacteria; phylum Pseudomonadota; class Alphaproteobacteria; order Acetobacterales; family Acetobacteraceae; genus Palsa-883. The sequence goes on from DASRQX010000326.1 coordinate 20,915, forward strand.
GTTGCAGGGCGCGATGAATGGCGAGGGCATCGCGTTGGGGTGGATCACCGTGGTGGCGCGCGCGTTGGGCGAGGGCAAGCTGGTGCCGGCATCGGATCGGCGCGTGCGCACCGGGCGGGATTATCATTTGTTTGCCCCGCGCGCGAAGCCGGTGCGCGAGGTGGTGCTGGCGATCCGCGACTGGATGATCGCGCAGATGCAGCTTGATATGGACAGGATCGGCGAATTGTTGCGGTGAAGGTATGCTGCGAGACAATCGCGCCGGACATCATTGACCCCACACCGTCTCCTCAGTCCATCCCAGGTCAGCGAATTCGGCGGCGCGCAGCGGCGCTTCAGCCACGGAGAAGAACTCATCAAGCTGGGGTGGTTTTCGCGTGGTGGCCGACAGCATCGCATGCGCCTGGCCGCGATGATGGATCTGGTGCTGGAACAGATGCAGCAGCAGCCGATCGCGGCGCTCGGTCTGCACGCGCGTGTCGCGGTTCACGCGAACGACGGTGTCGAGGTCCGCGTCGGTCAGCGCATCGCAGTGGGCGACCAGGCGGGCGTCAACCGCAGCCTGCTCGCGCATCAGGTGCTGCGCGGTGGCGCAGGGCATGCGGTCGGCCCAGGCGGCCGGGCCGAGCCAACCGCCCTCCAGCGCGTCGACGTAGAACCTGTCGACGATCAGGATGTGATTGAGCGTCGCGGCGATGCTGGGGAAGAAACCGGTTCGCGGGGCATCGAAGTCCTGTTGTGTCAGTTCGAGGCAGGCGCCGAGCAGCCGATGGTTGGCCCAGGCATTGTTGTAGGCCATCGCGCGGTAGGTGCCGACAAGTGATGCTTGCATTGTTGTCTCCGGGCTGCGGGACTCGCGTGTTTACCGTGCGCGACCCTGGAGTGCGTTCACGATAGGCATCGGCGTGACGAAGCGATCCAGGCGGAAGCCCGCAAGATCCAGCTTGGCGCGCCCGGTCGTTGCGTGTTCGGCCGCCGCCTCGCCGATCGCGGCCGAGTGCTTGAAGCCGTGGCCGGAACAGGCCGAGACCACCAGCACACGCGACATCACGGGGTGCGTATCGATCACGAAGCCGGAGTCCGGCGTGTTGGTATAGAGGCACGCCTCGGAGCGCAGCGCGCGCGGGGTAACCCCGGCCAGGCGCCCGGCGATGTGGACGGCGTGCATCCCGGCGGCCTCCTCGCCACGGGTCGAACGGTCCACGGTCTCGGTGTCCGTTGCAGCATCGTATTGCTCCGTGGCGACCTTCACGCCGGCGCCGCCTTCCGGGATCGGGAAGCCATAGAAGTAGTCGCTGTCGCCGGGACCATGCATGCGGATGAAGATCGGGCAGCGCGCGGGACGGAACGCTTCCAGATCGTCCGGCGCGAACCAATGCAGCACCTGGCGGGTGACGCGCAGCAGGCTATCGAAGGGTGGGCCGAGTAGCGGCGCGGTCCATGGGCCGGCGGTGACGATGGCACCGGCAGCCTCGACCGGGCCGGCGGTGGTTTCAATCCGCACCGTATCGTTGCGTTGGCTGATGGCAGTGACCCGCGTGTCGAGCAGGGTCCGCGAGCCGTAGCGCCGGGCCTCGGCCAGGTGCGCGGCGATACAGGCTTCCGGGTGCAGGAAGCCGGCGCCCGGTTCGTAGTAGCCGACATCGTCCGGCGCCAGGTTGGTGAATTGCGGAAACCGGCTTGTCAGGTCGTCGCGGGTCAGCACCTCGTGCGGGATGGCGAACTGGTGGGCGACCGCGGTGGTGGTGCGCAAAAAATCCGGCTTGCCGTGGTGCGAGGACGCGCGGTGCATTGGTCCGATCGTCACCCCGCCGCAAGCCACCAGCAGGCTTGCGCCGGTCGCCGCTTCAAGCTCACGCCAGATTTCGTGGGAACGCAGCACCAGCGGTGCATAGGCGGCGCCCTCACCCACCGCCTGGCGCGTGATGCGGGTTTCGCCGTGGCTGGAGCCCAGGCTGTGCGGGGGCGCGAAGCGGTCGATCCCCGTGGCGCGCGCGCCGCGGCGGGCAAGCTGGTAGAGCGCGGCGGCGCCCATCGCGCCCAGGCCGATTACCGCGATATCGGTTGTGGCCGCCATACGGATCTCCGTTGTGCGTGCTACCGGGCGTCCTGCAGGTCGTCTGCGCCCGACTGCAGGGGGGCGCGTGACCGGACCATGCTTCGCCACGACAGGAATTGGAAGTCCCAGCACCGGTCACGGCCGATAGACCTGCGCACCAGCACGACACCGAAGCCCAGACCGCTTTGGCAGACCGTACCTCCCTGGGGAAAAACACCTGTGTGGAAATTGACGCATGGGCGGCTGCCCCCGTCATGCCGGCCCTCGGGCGCTTGACCCAGGGGCCGGCATGACGGGGGCAGCACCGAAGAGTCGATCATTCGGGCGCCTGGTATTATTGCGCCAGCTTGAGGCCAGCCAAGGCACCGGACAATTGATCGAGTGTCGATACGATGTCGCCACTGCTGGCCCGAATGAAGTATTCCACCTGAAGGTTCACCGTCAGCGCTTCATTGTCCGCGGATAACCGCAGGTCGCCGCGGTACCCGACGATCGGCTTTCCCCTGGCGAAGGCGTAACCGATTTCCGATGCGGTGCCGCTGTCGACATCGACGCCATCCAGTACCGCAACCACGGCGTCACATCGATCGAGGCCAGCGTGATTGCTGCGGCCGATCTCCGGATTGAGCACCCGCCATGCTTCGCGCCGGTCCGGCCCGGACGGCAGGCCACGTACGGCGGCGACCTTTTCGGGGTCGGTGAGCTTCCAGGGATCCAGAACAGTATGTCCCGCCTGCTCCAGTTCGGGGATCAGCCGGTGGTCATGGAAGTCCCGTCCCGCCGCGGAAAATCCCACGGGACCCGCGAGATAGATCTTCATGTGCACCCCAGCTTTCCAGGTCAGCTTCAGGCATCGCAACGGCCAGGTTGACCCGGGTCATACCAGCGCCCGAATGATCGACCGTTCGGTGCTACCCCACGTCATGCCGGCGCGGGGTGGCGGGCCGCGCGTCAATGATTACATATGTCTGCCCCCATCGATGAGCGTGTGGCGGTGGACCGCCCCGCGCGACCGGCTCAATCGCGGCGAAACACACAGACGGCTTCCACCCGGGCCGACCACACGAACTGGTCGATCACGGTCGCGGCGGCGAGCGCATAGCCGGCCCTATGCAGCACCTTGGCGTCACGACCCAGGGCCGCCGGGTTGCAACTGACATAGACTACCGTCGGCACGCCGGCGGCGGCGATCTGTGCGATCTGCGCCGCCGCGCCGGCATGCGGCGGGTCCAGCACGACCGCGGCGAACCCGGACAGTTCCTTGGTGGACAGCGGCTGGCGCGCGAGATCGCGCTGTGTCGCCTCAACACGGCCGGTCAGGCCGCCCTGGTTGATGGCCTGCTTTAGCGCGGCAACCGAAGCCGCATCGCCCTCCCACGCGATAACGCGAAGGCCCGCGCCGAACGCCTGCGCGCCGGCCAGTGCACCGATCAAGGCAAATGTCAGGGTGCCGCAGCCGGCGTACAACTCGGCGATGCGCAGGCGACCTAGGGGCCGTCCAGTCGGGCGCGAACCCAGGCGCGCGGACAGGCCGCGCAGGACAGCATCGATGATCGCACGCTCGCCAGCCTCGGTCGCCTGCAGGAAGGCGCCGGGCGGCGGCCGCACCACAATGCCGGACAATGTCGTGGCCGCCGGGCGCAGCAGGCAGATGGTTTCAGGCGCCTCGCCAGGCAGACCTTCGCCGCGCGGGCTGTCGCCGGCGTGCGCCCAGGACACCCGCGGCAGCCCGTGCGCGCGGGCAAAGCCGATCAGCGCGGTGCGATCCGGAAGCGACGGGGTCGCATCGGAGCGCAGCAGCAGGTCGGGACCACTGTCGAGCAAATTGATGACGACCGACGCCTGCCGCCGGATCGCGCACAGTCCGTGCAGCAACGTGCGCAGCGGTGCCAGCAGGGCCAGCAGCGTCGGACGCAGCACCACGCAATCGGTCAGGTCGATGATCTCGGCCGAGCGCGGCCCATGCAACCCCAGGATGATCCCGCCGCCGGCACGACGAACGGCGAAATCGAGCCGGCGGCGCTCGCCGGGCAGGCCGGGGATCAGGTCGAGCGGGCGCGGCGGGGTGAAGCCGGCGGCGCGGAGCGCGGCTTCCAGCAAAGCGGACTTCCAGGTGCGGTAGGGAGCGTCCTGCCAGTGCTGCAACCCACAGCCGCCGCAGCGGCCGAAATGGCGGCATGGTGGCTGCGCGCGGGTCGGACTGGCTGTGTCGATGGATTGAGCCGCCGCGTGCCAGCCGTCGCCGCGCGGTTGCAATGGGCGGGCAGTAACGTGCTCGCCGGGCAGGGTCAGGGGCAGATAAAGCGGCGTGCCGTCGGGCAGGTGGGCGACGCCGTCACCATCCGCGCCGATGCGGTCGATCATGACAGGCGCTGACGACGGCGGAGTGCGGGGCGGGGTCATGCCGGATCCGAGGGCTTCGTTTTCACCCGCGCAAGCGCCAGTCCCGGCCGCTGCTTGCGTGCAACGTCCGGCCGCTGCCCACGTGCAAAGTACAGTGCGCGGTGGGCAGCGCGCGGCGGGCGCAGAACGTTATTGACCCGACCTGGATATGTATCGTTTGTTTAATCATAGCCAACGACAAGCACTCCACACGCGACGATTCGCTAACGGCGGGTAGCGACATGAAAAAGGAAGGCATGGCCGGGGCCGGGGCCGTTGTCGGCGGCGGTATTGTTATCGGCGTCGCATTGTTGGCGACCGCACCACTCTCGGCGCCGGTCGCCGTCCTGGTTGTCGTGGGCGTTGCGGCGGTTGGCGCAATTATCGGCTGGTTGACCGGCTGACCGGGACGTAGCGCCGCCTTGTCGCGGCGATCGCTCAGTCGCAATGCCCAGCCGGCGGATCGAGCATCACCCCATCCAACTTGTAGCGGTCGAGATAAATTGTCTGCAACTCGCGCCAACGCGTCATGTCCATCGGCTGGACTGTGCCCGCCAGCAGCAGGTTCACTCGTTCCAGGTGGACGTGCCAGCCCGGCAGCACAAGCCCAATCCAGACGAAGCCGATCCCCTTGTGCGCGAAGATCAGGCGGGTGCCGTCGCCGTCCGCTGCCAGCTCGCAGCGCACGACGGAGGCCGGCGCATCGCCGGTGTCCCAAGAGTATTCCAGCAGGGTCGGCGGCTGCCAGGTCAGGATGCGCCCGGTCATCGGCCGCTGCCGGTCGATGAACAGTTCGTAGCGGCCGCCCACGTATGGCTCGACCAGTGCCTGACCGAGCCAGTCGGCCAGGCGCGCTGGCTCGGTCAGGGCGGCCCAGACGGTGCCGATCGGGCGGGGGTAGCGGCGCTCGTAGCGCAGATCGACGGCATCGCCATCGCGGCTGAAGGTGCCGAGTTCGTCCATGTCAGTCGCTCCGGTTCAGGTGGTCGCCAAGGGCGTCGAGCTTCTCGGCCCAGAAGACGCGGTAGGGGGCGAGCCAGGCGTCCAGCTCGGCCAGCGGGATGGGATCGAGGCTGTACAGCCGGCGCGGCCCGTCGATGCGGGCGCGCACCAAGCCGGCCTGGCGCAGGGTCTTTAGGTGCTTGGAGATGCGCGGTTGCGGCAGGCCCAGCGCCTGCACCAGCGCGCCGGCCGGCTGCTCGCCTTGGCGGAGCAGGGCGAGAATGTCGCGGCGGATTGGGTCGGCCAGGGCCTCGAACGTGGGCATGGCTTCATATGCCGCACTCCGTATATGCAGGTCAAGGCATATGTCGACCATCCTGTGCTCGGCGTCGAGATGGCCAGCTTTAGGAAGGCAGGGGCACACCTTAAGGGTGACGCCGCTGTCCGTCACAGTTAGGGCTCGGCGCAGGATAACCGAATCGACTCACCGTGCGCACGATTGTCGCGTCCGTCATGCCGGCTGTCGCTTCCGTCATGCCGGCGAAGGCCGGCATCCACGACTTTGTCTGCCGCACGAAGGCAAGCCGTGGATGCCGGCCTGCGAGGCTGTAATTCAATGAGCCTTTCGGTGTTGGACCGGCGCGGATCCGTTGTTTGGTATGCGTATCGTGGGGCGTGATCGCCCGCATTTGTCTATCGTGGGGTCAGTTGTGGCGCCGGTCGCGCGTCATGTTGCTCCGATGTTCCGCAGATGGCATGG
>DASRQX010000327.1:0-16881 GCA_035696165.1 Acetobacteraceae bacterium
CCCCGGCCGGCGCCATCGTCAATGCGATCAACGACGCGCTGGCCACGCTCGGCGCCGTGCTGCGCGACATCCCGGCGAGCCCCGACCGGGTGCTTGCGGCGATCGCGGCGGCCGGGCGTAACGCGGCGTGATGGCTGCGGCTGATTGGAATGCGGTTCCGCTACCACAACGTTGTGGCGGCGCATGCCCGCATCCACGGGTTTGCGTACTGCACGAAGGCAAGTCGTGGATGCCGGCCTGCGCCGGCATGACGGGAACCGCCGGCATGACGGGAAGCGTGGGCAGAACGGGTCATGCACCGCCATGAAACCCGCCGCCTTCGCCTACACGCGCGCCGCCGGCGTCGCCCAGGCCATCGAGCTGCTCGCCGCCGAACCCGACGCCCGGTTACTCGCCGGCGGCCAATCGCTCGGCCCGATGCTGAACCTGCGACTCGCGCGTCCGACGCGGTTGATCGACATCAAGCGCGCACCCGAGCTGCGCATGCTGGAAATCGACTCACGCCATCTGCGCCTCGGCGCCTGCTGGACACACGCCGAGATCGAAGACGGAACGATCGAAGACCCGACGAACGGCCTGCTACCCCATGTCGCGCGCGGCATCGCCTATCGCGCGGTGCGCAACCGAGGCACCGTGGGCGGCAGCCTGGCGCATGCCGATCCGGCAGCGGATTGGCTGGCAACGATGGCTGTCCTCGGCGCGGCGATCATCGTGCGGGGCAGCGGCGGCACGCGGCACTATGCGGCCACGGAATTCGTGCAAGGTCCATTCGCCACAGCACTCAGTCCGACGGACCTGATCGTCGCCATCGAGCTGCCTCGGCTGTCGCCCGGCGCGCGCTGGGGCTACCACAAGGTGTGCCGCAAGACCGGCGAGTTCGCCCGCGCCATCGGCGCGGCGATCCTGGATGACCGCAACGGCATCGCCCGAGTCGTCTGCGGCGCCACCGGCGGTGCTCCGATCGAACTGCCCCGCACCGCCGCCCGGCTGGCGGAAGCCGGTGCTGCCACGGCGGCCGAGATCGTTGCAGATGAAATGGCAGCGCTGCGCGGTGCCGCGCCCTGGCAGGTGCACGCGGTCGCGGTGCGCCGCGCGCTGGCGCAGCTTGCAGCCCTGGGCGGGGCGACGCTGGAGCACCTGGCCGGACCTGTTGCGGGGACGGCATGACCCCGGCCTTGCTGGTGCCGGTCACGCTCACCGTGAACGGGCGCGCCGTGCAGGCGCTGGTCGAACCGCGCACCCATCTCGCCGATTTCCTGCGTGAACATCTGCATCTGACCGGCACGCATCTCGGCTGCGAACAGGGCGTGTGCGGCGCCTGCACCGTTGTGCTCGACGGCAAGCCGCAGCGGTCCTGCATCGCCTATGCGCTCGACTGCGACGGCAGCGAGGTCACCACGATCGAGGGGTTTGACGACGACCTGCTGGTGGACTCGCTGCGCACTGCGTTCTCCGCCCATCACGGGCTACAGTGCGGCTTCTGCACGCCGGGGATGCTGGTGACGGCGCGCGATATCGTTGCGCGATTGGGCGACGTGCCGGAGGCACGCATCCGCGAGGAGCTGTCCGGCAATCTCTGCCGCTGCACCGGCTACGTGGGCATCGTCGCGGCGATCCGCGCGGTCTGCACCGATCGGCAGCCTATGGCTTTCCCGACCACGCCGGCGCGCCCCAGCGTGGTGTCCTCTCCCGTTCCACAAGAAGCGGCGCCACCGAGCACTACATCCGCTCCGATTCCACAAGCCGCCGCGCAGCCAGGCCCACCGCCAGTGGCCGCCACTAGCGACGGCCGCCCGACGCTGACCGAACGGATCATGCTCACCGCACCGCCGGACACCGTTTGGGCCGTTCTCGCCGATCTGCGCGGTGTCGCCTCCTGCCTGCCCGGAGCCGAGATCACCGCGATCGAGGGGGAGGTCATCACCGGCCGGCTGCGGGTGGCACTCGGGCCGATCCGCGCCGGATTCGCCGGCCGTGGCACCATCACGCGCGACGAGGCCACGCGCTCGGGGCGTCTCAGCGGCCGGGGTCGGGACACCGGCACCGGCTCCTCGATGGAGGGCGAGGCAGGCTATGTCGTCCGCCCCGCCGAGACCGGCACCGAACTGGCGGTGACCCTGTCCTGGCGCCTGACCGGGTCGCTGGCGCAGTTCGCACGAACCGAACTGGTGCAAGCGGTTGCACGACAGATGCTGGGCAGCTTCACGGCCAATCTCGATGCGCTAATCCAAGGGAAGGCACCGGTCGATGCCCGCCCGCTCGGATTGTTCGCCCTACTCTGGGCGGTAATTCGCGCGCGGTTGTTTGGGCGATAGAACGATAACGGCGAGCAAAAGAACTCCCTCCCCCCAACGGGCCATCACCCAGTCACAACGCGCACCTGCGCCGCGATCGTCGAACACAGTTCGTCCACGACAAGTGCGACCAGCGCCTCGTCCTCGGATTCAGCCATGACACGGATCAGCTTCTCGGTGCCGCTTTCGCGAATCAGCAAGCGTCCGGCGCCATCAAGCCGTCCCTCGGCCGCCACGATTGCCTGCTGGATCCCCGCGTCACGTAGTGGCGACGCGCCGGCGAAACGGACATTGCGCAACAATTGCGGCAGCGGCGTGAACACGCGACAGACCTCGCTGGCCGGTCGGCCCTGCTCGACGATCACCGCCAGCGCCTGCAGCGCCGCCACCAGCCCGTCACCCGTGGTGGCGAAGTCGGACAGGATCATGTGGCCCGACTGCTCGCCCCCGACATTGATCGCCATCTCCCGCATCCGCTCAGCAACGTATCGATCACCGACACTGGTCCGATGCAGTGCCAGCCCCTGTTCAACCAGGAATCGTTCCAGCCCGAGATTCGACATCACAGTCGCAACGACCCCGCCCCCGCGAAGCTGCCCGCTCGCCGCCCAGGACCCACCGATCAGCGCCAGAAGCTGGTCGCCGTCGACCAGGTCACCATGTTCATCGGCGATCAGCACCCGATCTGCGTCACCGTCCAATGCGATGCCCAGGTCGGCACCGTGCTCGGTCACCTGGCCGCACAGAAAGTCGGGCACTGTCGAACCGCAGCCCCGATTGATATTGAACCCATCCGGCGAGACACCGACGGGAATGACAGTCGCACCCAGTTCCCATAACACGGTGGGTGCGACGCGGTAGGCGGCGCCGTGGGCACAGTCGATGACGATCCTAAGGTCCTTCAACTGCCGCCCACGCGGAAAGCTGGCCTTCGCCGCCTCGATGTAGCGGCCGGCGGCGTCATCCAGGCGCGAGGCGCGGCCAAGGTCAGCCGGATCCGCCAACCGGTCACCGAAGCCGCTGTCCATCAGCGCTTCGATCTCCAACTCCATCGCATCGGACAGCTTGAACCCGTCGGGGCCGAACAGCTTGATGCCATTGTCCTCGTACGGATTGTGCGAGGCGGAGATCATCACCCCCAGATCGGCCCGCAGCGAACGCGTCAGCATCGCGATCGCCGGCGTCGGCAGCGGGCCGACCAGGGTCACATCCATGCCGGCGCCGACGAAGCCGGCGGTCAGCGCCGGCTCAATCATATAGCCCGACAGGCGCGTGTCCTTGCCAATCACCACCCTGTGGCGGTGGTCCCCGCGCGTGAACATCAGCCCGGCCGCCTGGCCGAGGCGCAGCGCCGTCCCGGCCGTCATCGGATCGGTGTTCGCCTTGCCACGAATGCCGTCGGTGCCGAACAAGCGGCGGGTCTTGGTCATGCAGGTTCCGTCGGATGGGGTTCGTCTCGCACGATTAACTACCGCAATATGGCGGGAATGCGAAACATCATGGTATTCGGGTGAATGAAGGAAGGCCGCGGCAAAGCCCCAGACCTGCCGCTCACTGATCCCGCCGCTCACTACCGGACCCGCCGTTCACTGCCGGACCGCCGTTCACTGATACAGCGGCCCGTTGCCGGTGATCTTGAAAACGCTCATCGTGTGGTCCGTAAGGTCGCCATTCGCGTCAAAGGCGACCCGCCCTTGCAGCGTCTCGACGTTCGCCGATTGAATGGCACTGCGCACCGCGTCGCGGGTCAGCGGGCGGCCGGCATCGACCACGCGCTTGACCGCGTCGATCATCACCCCCGCGGCGTCGTAGGCGGTGACCGAGTAGTCGTCCGGCGCCATGCCGAACCGACCCTTGAACGCGGCGACGAACTGCGCCGCCTTGGGGTCCTCCACAACGTGCGGCGCGGCGATCGTGGTGTACCAGCCCTCCGCCGCCGGCAATCCGGCGCCAGCGAGCAGGTCGTCACTGGTCAATCCGTCCGACCCGCCTTTGATCATCTTCGGGATGATGTCATACGCCTGCTTGGCGAGCTTTATGCCGGCCTGCGTCGCACCGCCGTAATAGATCGCGTCCGGACCGAGCGACTTGATCGTGTTGAGAATCGTCCCATAGTCCGCGGCCTTGGGATCGAGCCTATCTTGACCCAGCACGGTGATGCCCCGCTTCTTGGCTTGCGCCTCGAACGCGTCCGCCACCCCGACGCCGAACGCGCCGCCGTCATCCAGCACGTAGACCGATTTCACCTTCAGCTTGTCAGCGAAGAAATCGGCCATGGTCGGCCCCTGGTAGGCGTCGGTGGTGACGGTGCGGAAGTAGATCGGCTTGCCGCCCGGCCGGTACTGCATGGCGAACTTCGGGGCGGTAAGGTCGGGGTTGGTGGAGGACGGCGTGATCGTCGCCAAGCCGCCCTGGCTGAGGAACGGTGTCATCATCTTACCGGCGCCGCTCATCTGCGGCCCGAGTGCGCCGACAACGTCCTTGTCGGCCAGCATCTTGCGCACATTGATCAACGCCTGCGCCGGATCATACTCGCCGGCAGCCGCGGTGCCGTCGTCCAGGACCATCAACTCAAACCTGTAGCCCGGCACTGCGTTGCCCTGGTTGGCGGCGTCGAACGCCATCTGGATCGCGTCCTTCTCGCGCGTTGCGCCCCGCGCGTCCGCGCCTGTCAGCGACAGGTCGACACCGATCTTGATGACCTTGTCGGCGGCATGCCCGGCGCTTGGGATTGCACCGGAAAGCATGATCATCGCAGCAAGGCCCGCTAATACCAGTGTCGGTAAAGATCGACCCACCGACGGTGCCCCCACGTCATGCCGGCGAAGGCCGGCATCCACGACTTGCCTTCGTTGCAACAAAGAAAGTTGTGGATACCGGCTTTCGCCGCCATGACCTGGGGGCGCCGCGGAAGAGTCGATCATTCGGGCGGAGGGTATAAAGCCCCGCACGATGCCGGCGTTTGGTTTCATCGCCGAGTACTCCAGTGGGCTGCTCCAGCCCGCCGCGACAGTATCAACGAACCCCGATGGTTGAAACACCGGCACGAGCCAAGCCAGTCGTGGACCGATCTATCTCCGGGTTTGCCACCCGCGATCCGCGACGTCAGGCAGCCCGCTTGGACGTCAAGCCTCCAATTGCGATCAGCCTGATCAGCCAACACACGCCTGTCTCGCCGTGCGCCCTCGGGCCAACCGCACACGCCGCATCCCTCACGCGGTCAGCAACTGCCACATACGCAGTGCCTGGACGGTCTCAGCCACATCGTGCACCCGCAGGATCGAGGCACCGCGCGCCAACGCGAACAGCGCCGCGGCGAGCGAACCTGGCAGCCGGCGGGCCGCGTCGGGTTCGCCCACCAGCGCACCGATGAACGACTTGCGGGAGACGCCGACCAGGATCGGGCAACTCAGGTCTCGCAACGCGTCCAGCCCGCACAGCATCGCGATGCTGTGCTCGGCGGTCTTGGCGAAGCCAATGCCGGGGTCGATGGCGATGTTCGCGCGCGGGATGCCGCCGTGCTCGCACACGGCGATGCGGGCGGCGAGTTCGTCGCGCACCTCGAGCGCGACATCGGCATAGACCGCCCGCTCATACATCGTGGCGAAGTCACCGCGCATATGCATCAACACGACGGGGCAGCCGCGCGCCGCAACCAAGGCGGCAGCCTCCGAGTCATGCGACAGCGCGGTCACGTCGTTGACGATCGCCGCCCCGGCATCAAGCGCGGCCGCCATCGTAACGGCGTGCCGCGTGTCGATCGAAACGCGCAGGCCTGCCGCAGCCAGTCCGCGTATCACCGGCAGAACCCGCGCCTGTTCCTCCGCCACCGAGGTCGGTTGCGCGCCGGGCCGGGTGCTTTCTCCGCCCACATCGATAATATCTGCGCCCGCCTCGGCCATCGCCAAGCCGGCCCGGATCGCCGTGTCGGGGTCGAGATGCACACCGCCGTCGCTAAAGCTATCAGGGGTGACATTCACCACCCCCATCACGCGCGGCCGATCAAGCGAAAGACCAGCCCACCACGCTTCTCCCTCTCCCCTCGGGGGAGCGGGTTGGGGTGAGGGGTGTGAACCCCACCGAAACATGTCGTCTTGAACCCTCACTCCAACCCTCTCCCCCAAGGGGAGAGGGAGAAGCGCAGCAACACCCCCGCGCCTAACCCGGTAGCGGCGCCGCCCCAAGTCCACCCGCCGGTGGCGTCGGCTGCGGCGTTGGCCGGCCCGTGTTCGGCACCGAGGCCCGGCGGTTTTCCGGCGCCGGCTCGTCCACCACCTTGCGGATGACAGGCTCGCCGCGCAGCACGGTGCGGATCTCGTCGCCGCTCAGCGTCTCGTGCTCCAGCAAGCCGCGCGCCACCCGATGCAGCTCCTCGATATTCTCGGTCAGCAGCCGCTTCGCCTTGGCATATGCCCGGTCGATCACGCCGCGAATTTCACCGTCGATCTCCTGTGCCGTCGCCTCGGAGACATTCTTGCTTTGCGTCACCGAGTGACCCAGGAAGACCTCCTGGCTGTTGTCGCCATAGGCGATCATGCCAAGCTTCTCGCTCATGCCCCACTCGGTAATCATCCGCCGCGCCTGGTCGGTCGCCATCTTGATGTCGCCGGCAGCACCATTCGACACCTTGTCAGGCCCGAAGATGATCTCCTCCGCCGCGCGCCCGCCCATCGCCATCGTCAGTTCGCCCAGCAGCTTCGACTTGCTCTTGGAATAGCGGTCGCCCTCGGGCAGGCTCATCACCAGCCCCAGCGCACGCCCACGAGGAATAATCGTCGCCTTGTGCACCGGATCGCATTCCGGCTCGTGCATCGCACACAGCGCGTGGCCTGCCTCATGGTAGGCGGTCATGCGCTTTTCCGCCTCGCTCATCACCAACGAGCGGCGCTCGGTGCCCATCAGCACCTTGTCCTTGGCGGCCTCGAACTCGTTCATCGCGACGACGCGCTTGCCCAGCCGCGCCGCCAGCAGCGCGGCCTCGTTCACAAGGTTCGCCAGATCGGCGCCCGAAAACCCGGGCGTGCCGCGGGCGATCACCTTCGGATCGACGTCCGAAGCCAGCGGCACCTTGCGCATGTGAACCCGCAGGATCTTCTCCCGCCCGTTCACATCGGGGTTCGGCACCACCACCTGGCGGTCGAAGCGGCCCGGGCGCAGCAGCGCCGGGTCCAGCACGTCCGGCCGGTTGGTCGCCGCGATCAGGATGACGCCCTCGTTGGATTCGAAACCGTCCATCTCGACCAGCATCTGGTTCAGCGTCTGCTCACGCTCGTCGTTGCCGCCGCCCAGGCCCGCACCGCGGTGCCGCCCCACGGCGTCGATCTCGTCGATGAAGATGATGCAGGGCGCGTTCTTCTTGCCCTGCTCAAACATGTCGCGCACGCGGGACGCGCCGACGCCCACGAACATCTCGACGAAGTCCGAACCCGAGATCGTGAAGAACGGCACGTTCGCTTCGCCGGCGATGGCACGCGCCAGGAGCGTCTTGCCGGTGCCGGGCGGACCGACCAGCAGCACGCCCTTGGGAATTTTCCCCCCGAGGCGCTGGAATTTCTGTGGGTCCTTCAGGAACTCGACGATTTCCTGCAGTTCGCCCTTGGCCTCGTCGATGCCCGCCACGTCATCGAACGTCACCCTGCCTTGCTTCTCGGTCAGCATGCGCGCGCGCGACTTGCCGAAACCCATGGCCCGCCCGCCGCCGGCCTGCATCTGGCGCATGAAGAACACCCAGACGCCGATCAGCAACAGCATCGGGAACCACGACAGCAGATAGTGCAGCAGCGGATTGACGTCGCTGTCCTCGGGCTTGGCGATCACCCGGACGTTCTTGTCGGTCAGCGTCTTCACCAGCGAGGGGTCTTCCGGCGTGTAGGTCTGGAAGGTCCGCCCGTCGCTGAGCTGGCCAGAGACGGTGTGGCCTTGGATCACCACGTCGCGCACCCGCCCGGCGTTCACCTCGGAGATGAAGTCGGAATACGCCACCTGTGTCGCGGCGTTGTGCGTGGCACCCGGCTGGAACAGATTGAACAGCACCACCAGCAGCAGGGCGATGATTACCCACAGCGCCAGATTTCGGCCGAAATTGCTCATTGCTGTCTCTTCGCTCTCGTTTCCAAGCCCGCTGCCCGGCGACCATCCGGACGGTCAATACCCCAACAACCACTGCGCCGGCGACGATGCATGTTACCACATCCCGTCGTTGCGCAATGGTCTTCCACCGCAACGCCGCCGACTAAACATAGTGTGACCGAGCACAAACCGCATCCCCCCAGCGGGGCACCCTTCGCGAAGCCCGTCATCGCGGCGACTATCCTGCGCCAAGGGGGCCCGCGCCAAGGGGGCCCGCGCCAAGCGGGCGGAACGCCGCGCCGGCCGCAGGCCGAGGTGGCGCGAGCAGCACACCCGCGCGCGCGCAAACCTCCACATTGGGAAACCGCAGATGCGGCACTGCCAGCAGCGCCGCACCCAACCGCAACGCCGGCAGGGTCCGCCGCACCACCGCCGGCAGTGTGGAGCATTTGCGGAAGCGCGCGGCATCCGAACCCAGCGCGCCGAGTGTCGCGCCGGCGGGCAGTTCGGCATCACGGGTCAGGCGGTACCGCCCGTCCCACATCGCGCCCGGAACGGCCGCGGTCGGCGGGGCCATTGCCGCCGCCTCGCGCACCACAAGCAGCCCGGGCCCAAGCCGGCCCGCCCGCAGCAGTCGAACGCCGGCCAGCGTAGCGGGTACCGGCCTGGCGGCCAGCGCCGCCACGGCGTCCGGTGCAGGCGCATAAGATGCGCCCCCGATCGCCTGGATCAAAGCGCCCAACGCGGCAGGCGGCATGGCTCCGCCGGCGCCCCCGCCCATCAGGACGGCGAACCCCTCCGGCCGAAGCGACACGGCGCGCCCGAGGGCCTCGCCCGCCCGCGTCTCTTCCGCTTCGCGCGCGGCACCGGCCCGCGCCGCGGCCGCCGTGATCAGAACGACGCCAGGACCGTCACGATCGCCGGCCAGCAGCCGCAGCCGCACCCGCAACGAACGCGTATCGTGATTGGAAGGATCCTCGACCCAGTCGATCCCCCTTGCGCGCAACACTGCGCGCAAGGCGCCCGGCGGCATCCCGAGCAATGGGCGCAACAGTCGGACCGTCGGCAGTTCGACCAGACCCGCCATGCCTGCCAATCCCGCGGAGAAGCTGCCGCGCAGCGCCCGCAGAGCGACCGTTTCCGCCTGATCCGCGGCATGATGGCCGACCAGCAGATGCAGTGCGCTGATCGCCTCGCAGGCCGCGATCAGCGCGGCATAGCGCGCGGCACGTGCCCGTTCCGCCAATGCCGGACCATGCGCGAGACCAGTAAGGCGCAGCACGCGCGCAGCAACGCCGTGCCCAACCAAAAGCCGCTCCGTCACCCGCGCCTCGTCCGCCGCCGCGGTCCGCAAGCCATGATCTACCACCAGCCCAACGACAGAGCCGCCGCGCCCCCGAGCCCATGCATCGGCCAGCACCGCAAGCGCGAGGCTGTCGGCGCCGCCCGAGACCGCAATCGCCAGCAGAGGTGCCGGCTCGAACGGCCCCAGCCCAGCCATCGCCGCGGCAAATGCCGCATCGATCGCCACCCCCCCGTCCCCCACTACCTGACAACTGACCACTCACCTACACCCGGCCCGCTGATGCGCCGCCGCGATCGGCTCGCGCAGATCGGCGCGCGGTGCGGGAAACTCCGCGTGCAGCCGTCCAAGCGCCTGGCAGGCAGAGGTTTTGTCGCCCAGGCCGATCAGCGAATAGGTCAATCCAAGCAACGCGTCCTCGGCATGGCTGCCCCTGCGCGCACGATTGTAAGTGTCGTCGTAGGACAATGCCGCCTGCGAATACTGCCGCAGACCGGCCTGCGCCTGGGCCAACAGAAACATCGCGTCGTAGGCGCGGGGTGAAACACGGTTGCTGCTGAGCACCTCATGCGCCGCTGCTTCGGCGGTCACATAGTCGCGCCGCGCCAGCGCCGCGTTGCCCTCCTGCATCGCCAGCTCCGGCGTACGCGGCAGCGGCGGCGCCGTACCGGACTGGGCGTAGTTGGGCGGGGCGTAGTTGGGCGGGGCATAGTTGGGCCGGGCATAGTTGGGCGGCGCCTGGCCCGGTGAATTGGGACCGGCCTGCCCGGCCGGCAGCGTGCCGAGCACGCCGCCTGATGGCATTGGCGCCGGCGCCCCACCCGACGGGGCGGCCTGCCTCGCCGCGCCGGCAGCGGCTTGAGGGTTCTGCATCTGGAACGCCAGGTCATCGATCCGCTTGCCAAGATCGGCGGTCTGCTGCTGCAACTGGTTCTGCAACTCATCGATGCGTCCGCGTAATTGCCGGACCTGTTCGTCGAGCTGATCGGCACGCACCAGCAGTTGCGCCGTGACGTCGCCACCGCCGCTGCTGTTGCTCGGCGGCGGCCGCTGCGCCCCGCCGAGCATCGATCCGCCGCCGCCGTTGGAAATCTGCGCCTGCAGTACCTGCACCTCGTGGCGCACCTCGGCGATCTGATCGCG
This sequence comes from Acetobacteraceae bacterium, assembly GCA_035696165.1. GTDB lineage: Bacteria > Pseudomonadota > Alphaproteobacteria > Acetobacterales > Acetobacteraceae > Palsa-883. Next base: position 10,810 of record DASRQX010000327.1, read on the forward strand.
CAGCGCGATGCCCTCACGGCTCTCGATCTGCGCCGGTGCCGGGGTCGCCGCTAAACCAACCGCCAGCACCGCAACCACCGGCAGCAGCCAACGCACCAAGCCAGTCTGCATCATGTCACGGTCTCTCCCATTCACCCGACGTTCCGGCGTGGTCGGCGCTGATCCCGGGCACAACACCGAGGCAAGTTCAAGGCCCGGCCGGGGTTCCGACCCATGCGCAGGGCAAGCGCATTTGAAATTCGCACTTTCTGCAGTTCGCGGCGAGACGGTGAACCGCCAAGGCGCCAAGAAGGTTGGGGATCGGATGACCCGTAACCGGATCCCTCCGGATGCCCAAATCTTCTTGGCGCCTTGGCGTCTTGGCAGTTCTTTCGGCCGCGAAATGCCCGACGCGCGATGACCGGAACGAAGCTTTGGCCGGCGCACAAAATGAAACCGGCGGCCAAAGGCCGCCGGTTGGACAGCGTCAACGCTCTGTCCGAGTCGCTGCTCAGCGCACCGACGTAATCGCGTTGCGGTTCTGCGCCCAGGCCTGCTCATCGTTGCCGAGCGCGGTCGGACGGTCCTTGCCGTAGCTGATCGTCGTGACGCGCGACTGTGCGACACCCTTCGCCTCGAGATATCCGGCGGCGGCGTTGGCGCGACGCTGGCCGAGCGCGAGATTGTATTCTTCGGTGCCGCGCTCGTCGCAGTTGCCAGCGACCTGCACGTTGTTCTGCGGATACTGGGCAAGCCACGCGGCCTGCTTGTCGAGAGTGGCGCGCGCGTCCGGCTTCAGGCTGGACACGTTGAAGTCATAGAACACGCGGTCGCCGACATTACGTACCAGATCCTCCTCGCTGCCCGGAACCGGGCCGCTGACTGTAGCCTGGGCGCCGGAGCCGGTGGAGGCGGTTTGCTGGGAGGGCGCGCACGCCGCCAACAGGGCGACGGACGCGAACGCGCCGAGAATCTTCATGTTCATTTTGTTTCGTCCCTGGATGGGTGGCAGGCGGGGGTCAACGGCAGACGCGCGAAACGGTAACCGGTTCCGCTGAATGTTGCGATTAGCTCCTTGGTTCGCAATTGGTCAAGGCTCTGTACCCGGTCAAGTTCCCGTGCGCATGCGCCCGTGACGCATTATTCATAACGAACACTTTGTGAACAAACATTCCCCCTCCCCTATAACCCAGCCCCGCCACCACCCAGCCCCTTATTATCCAGCCAGCGGCGACCAGGCTGGGTCGGAGGCGTCCGTCGGCGTCGTCGCCACGCGTTCGTTGAAGCCGGTGATGTCGATCGACACCAGGCGCGACCCACCGGAGCTGCGCCCGCTGCCCGGCGAGTCTCGCCAGAACATGATCACTCGGCCGTTCGGGCAGAAGGTCGGGCCCTCCACGTCCCACGCGGCGGACAGGATGCGCTCGGCCGAGCCGTCCGGATGCATCACGCCGATGGCGAAGTTGTCGACATCACCGCCCAGCTTGGTGAAGGCGATCAGGTCGCCACGCGGCGACCACACCGGCGTGGCGTAGCGGCCCTTGCCGAAGCTGATCCGCCGGACGTTACCCCCGCCCGCGTCCATGATGTACAGTTGCTGGTCGCCGCCGCGGTCGGAGTTGAACGCGATCTGCGAACCGTCCGGGCTATAGCACGGACTGACATCGATCGAGCCCGAGCTGGTCAGCCGGCGCGAAGCGCGGCTGGCCAGGTCGACCGCCACAATGTCTGACCCGCCGCCGTCGGTGACCGACATGACCACTTTCGATCCGTCGGGCGAGAACCGCGGTGACAACGTCATGTTCGGGAAATCGCCCAGGACGCTCTGCCGCCCGGTCCCCAGGTCGAACAGGTAGACGCGCGGCCGGTTGTTGGCGTAGCTCATGAACGCGATCTCATCCTTCGTCGGATGAAATCGCGGCGTCAGCGTCAGCCAGGTTCCGTCGGTGAGGAACCGATTGTTCTCGCTGTCCTGGTCCATGATCGCCAGGCGCGTGGTGCGCCGATCGCGCGGCCCGGTGCGCGAGATGTAGACGATGCGGGTGTCGAAGTAGCCCTTCTCCCCAAGCAGCCGCTCATAGATCACATCGGCAATGATATGGGAGATGCGCCGCCAGTTGGCTTGCGTGGTTGTGTAGGCGGTGCCCTGCAATTGCACGTGCGGCAGCACGTCCCAGAGACGAAATTCAACGCGCACGCTGCCGTCACCCTGCAACCCCACCCTGCCGGTCACCAGCGCCTGCGCGCCGATCACCTGCCAGTTCTGGAAATTCGGCACGTCGCCCGGGCCGGCCGCGACGTTCGTCGCTCCCTGGATGTATGCCGCTTGATCGATCGGACGGAACAGGCCGCAGTTCCCTAGGTCGTTGCGGATCACACCCGAGATCTGCGCGCCAAGCTGCGCCGACGCACCATCGCCGACCAGGTCCGGCACGGCAATCGGGATGGGCGCGGCGCGCGCGCGATTGACATCGATCACCGCTGATTGGCCGCCTCCGCCGGCAGTTGGTGCGCCGGCAGCGTGCGGCGGCGCGGTCTGCGCCAGCACCGGCACGCGCGCGGCCAGCATCGCGGCGGACCCAGCCGCGCTGGCAAGCAGGCCGCGCCGACCGAACCCCGCCATCGGTACATCGGCCGGTGTCGACAAGCCGCGCATTGTCCTCGGAAACTGAATCGGACGATCGGTCATCTGGCAGTCCATCCTTCTGTTGGCTTGCGATTTGCCCGCCTAGCACCTGAGCGCAAGCGGCAAATGACGGGGATGCGCGAAGTCACGTGCCCTTGAACACTCTTGTGGATGACCAACCGATGCTGGGCGTTGCAGGGTTGACGCATCTCAGTCTCCCGCCATTCCTGGCCTGCCGGCTGACACGCCTCATAGGCTCAACCGGCCTCATGGGCTGAACCGGAATGTCAGCACATTGGTCTTGCCAAGCAGGCTCTGCGGCAGCGGCAGGTTGGCGCAATGCGGATCGAGCACCGCCCGCCGCGCCCGCTCGGCGAACGCCCGGAAGATCGGATCGCCCAGCCGCGCCTCATCGGAGCCCGCCACCTCCGCAAGCCGCGCAACACCGGCCGGATCGGTCGTGACGGTCAGCAGAACCTGCATCTTGTCCACACCCAGCGCGCCCGGGTCATAGGTCCAGCACTCACGGACGTGATCGCCGATCGCGCCGCGTTGGTCGGCCGACAACGCCGCGGTGTCGTTGCCCTGCGGGTTGCCGCCGCCATTCGGCGCACCGCCCTGGCGTGGGTTCGGCGCGGAACGCGGCGGCTGGGTCTGCTTCTGCAGCGCGCGCAGCTTGAGCAGCGTGTTCTCCAGCGCGTCGCTCTCCGGAGCCGGGTTCTTGGTCGCATTAGGCTGGGAGGTCGTGCTGGGCGCCGCTGGCGGAGGCGGCGCCGGCGGCGGGGGCAACGGCAAGGGCGGTTCCGTCCGTGCCTGCGTGGGCTGCGGTGGTGACGGAGGCGTGGGGGGAGCCGGGGCCGTCGGCGCGGGTGTCGGTGACGGCAGCGGCGGCGGGAGTGGCAAGGGAGGTGTCAGGCTCGGCGGGGTCGGCGTCGCCGGTGGGGGTGGCGGCGGGGGCGGCGGCGGTGGAGGCGGGGGCGGCGGTTCGTCCGGCGTCGGCTTCGGCGGCTCCTCTGCCGGCGGGGCCGGCACGGGCGTCGGAGTCGCAGCCGGCGCCGGCACCGCAGCCGGCGCAGCCGCCCGCATCGAGGCCTGCGCGGTGCCCTGGAACACCATCGCGACCGAGGTCTCCTGCGGTTCCTCCGGGGGGCGGGCGAGCGGTAGGCCGAGCAGCAGCAACAGCCCGAGCACCACATGCACGGCCAGCGAGATCAAGGCGCCCCGCCGCAGCTCAGGGGTCATCAGCGCGCTCGGGTCATCGAAGCGTTCGGAGCGCCACCGCAATGGGATCGCGGCAGCGCGCGGATCGTGGCAGTTCGGATCATCGCAGCAGAGGTCATTCCGGACGGGTTACCGATCTGCGCATCGGTCGGCCTCAACCGGCCTTGGGACGGCCCGCGGCTGGAGCGGGAGCACCGGATTTCGGCGCCGGTTGAGCCGCACCTGAGGGCGTACCGGGAGACGTACCTGCGGGCGGTGCACCCGAGCCTGAAGCGGGCGCCGCGCCGGAAGGCGCTGGCTGTTCCGCGAGCAGCGCGACCTTGGTGAAACCACCTTCCGTGATGGTGCCCATGACCTCCATGATCCGGCCATAGGTGTTCGCCTTGTCGCCACGCACGAAGATCCGCCGCTCCGGATTGTTCTGCGCGATCGCCTGAAGCTTCGCCACCAGATCGGGCAGATCGACCGCCTGCTCCTGCAGGAAGATACCGCCCGCGGCATTGATGCTGACGGTCAGCGGTTCGCTGTCGGTGTTGAGCGGCTGCGCCGAGGTCTTCGGCAGATCGACCGAGACGCCCGACGTCATCAGCGGCGCCGTCACCATGAAGATGATCAGCAGCACCAGCATCACGTCGACCAGCGGCGTGACGTTGATCTCGGCGAGCGGGCGATACCGTCCGCGCCGGCCGGTTGACCGTCCCGGAAGCATGACAGCCATCGCTAACTGCCCTCCCGGATGACACTTCTCAGGGTCGCTCCCCGCTCCGGTATCGGAACCGCTTCCCGCTCCCGCATCAGAACCGCTGCCTGGCCTGGCATCACGACCGCTCCTCGCTTTGGCGGGACAGAATCGCGCTGAATTCGGCGCCAAAACTTTCAAGCCGCGAGGCGAACCGTGCCAGATCGCTGCTGATCTTGTTGTACGCCAGCACCGCCGGGATCGCCGCAACCAGGCCGATCGCGGTCGCGAACAGTGCCTCGGCGATGCCCGGCGCGACCACCGCCAGGTTGGTGTTGTGCAACGCCGCGATCGCCGAGAACGAATGCATGATGCCCCAGACGGTCCCAAACAGCCCAATGAACGGCGCCGTGGCACCGACCGAGGCGAGGAAGATCATCCAACGCTCGAGCCGATCCATCTCGCGCTGCACAGTCACGCCGATGGCCCGGTCGACCCGGTCGCGCGCACCCGATCGGCTCATGTCGGCACCCGCGACGCGGGCCGATCGCCGCCATTCGCCCATCGCCGCACCGAACACGGCGGCCATCGGGTGGACCGGCTTGGCGCCTTCCTGGTCGTACAGTTCGTCGAGGCTGCCGCCGGACCAGAATCGGTCCTCGAAGCCGTCGGCGTCGCGATTGACGCGGCGCAGGCTGGTCCATTTCTCGAACACCACGGCCCAGACCCAGACGCTTGCGGCCAGCAGGCCGAGCATCACGAGTTTCACGACGATATCGGCCTCGATGAACAGGCCCCATAGCGACAGATCGCCGCCCGCCGTGCCAAGCGTTACTGCATCAACCGCCCGATCCACCTGCTGAACCCCCCTCAATTCCCATGCCGTCCCCCGGGCGTTTTGTTCGTCCCAGGTCTGGCGTCCGTCCCGGGTCTGGCGTCTGCCCCGGGTTTCGCGTCGTGGGCAATCGTTGCGTCTCCGCCAGCCCTTGCGTCACGCATCTGCGCCAGTGCCGACCGCCACGGTGGCGGCAGGCGGGCCGGCTTGTCGCCGTTCGGCGCGACGCACGCAAGTTGCACTTCCAGTACTGCGCAGGTGCCGCCGCTGCTCTGGACCTCCTGGCGCAGCACCACCGACGCGCCGCCCACGGCCAGCGACTCGGTTACCACGGTTAGCGATTCGTCGAGTCGCGCGGGTCGCAGATAGTCCACTTTGATGCGCCGCACCACGAACATCAGCCCGTGGCGCGCCACCAGCGTTGCATGGGGGATGCCAAGCTCGCGCAGGGCTTCGGTGCGGGCGCGCTCCGCGTAGCGCAGGTAGTTGGCGTAGTAGACCACGCCGCCGGCGTCGGTGTCCTCGTAATACACCCGCAGCGTATAGGCGTGACGCCCCTCCGCCAACGTGGCTGCGAGATGTCTGTTCATTCATCGACCCCGGCATCGACCCCGGCATCGACCCTGGTCATTCATCGACCCTGGCATCGTCCTCGGCATCGTCCTCGGCGGCGAGGCCCGATGCTGGGGTGCCCGATTCGCGCAGCAGGTCGAGCTGGCCGGGCTCGCGGGG
>DASRQX010000328.1:0-9792 GCA_035696165.1 Acetobacteraceae bacterium
CGCCCGGCCCGAGACACCGAACACGTCGCTGACCACACCGGACAGCTTGATGCTGGCGCTCTCCAGCAGCTTGATCAGCCGGTTCCGCTCTGCCGCCTGAGCCTCAACCAACTTGCGCCGGTAGCGCGTCAGATCGCGCAGCTCGCGGATCGGACGGGGTGGCACGAAACTGTTGGCGATCAGGCCATGACGCGCGAGCTCGCTGATCCAATCGCTGTCTGTCACGTCGGTCTTGCGCCCCGGCACATTCTTGATGTGGTGGGCGTTGCCGACGATCAGCTCGAAGTGTCCCTTGAGTTCCGCGTGCACCGGTTTCCAGTCGACCCCGGTACTCTCCATCGCCACCAGGGTGCAGCTGGACGCCTTCAGCCAGTCTCGCATCTCCCGCAACTCAAGGCCCGTGGTGCCGTAGGTGCGGGTCTCCTTGCTGGACCGCGCGCCAGCCCGGCCGTTGTTCAGGCAGGCAACCACCGTCGCCTGATGCACGTCCAGGCCGGCACAACACTCAACGATTGCTTCCATCTTTTCCTCCTAGATGGGGGCAACCGCTTACGCCGCGCGACTTATTCAGATTCTACTCCGCGTGCTCCCCGTTGCCGGGGGCGACAAAGGGCAATACCCTTAAGGCGGCGCGGATTAAACTCTGCGGCGGGGACAGCAAAACCACCGCAGACACTTTCGACATCTAAGCGATCACGGCCGCAGAGTGTCGTGCTTTGGTCCGTGCCGCCAACCCCCACGTCCAGGCACCCGCAGGACCATTTTCACCCATCGCCGTGCGGCCGCCCGCCGGCCGCTGGCTTACTCTGTGGTGAAACCGCCTTGCTATGCCCGCCCAAGCACGAATCCCGCCCCCAATAGGTCCGCCCGCCCACGCCGGAATTGGCCCTGGCCTATCCAACCCTCGTCCCGCACGTCTACCCTCAAGTCCCACGAGGAACGCCAGACAAGTGCCCGCCATCCCCACGCCGCGCCGCGAGGTGGACTCCCCCTACGCGTGGTTCCGCCTCGCCATCGCCGTGCTGCTCAGCACGATCGGCGGCGTCGGCATGTGGTCCGTCGTCGTCGCCCTGCCCGCCGTGCAGGCCGCCTTCCACCTCGACCGAGGCGCCGCCTCGCTGCCCTACACGGTCACCCTGGTCGGCTTCGCCTTCGGCGGCGTGCTATGGGGCTGGGTCGCCGATCGGGTCGGTGTGATCATGCCGCTCGCCGGCGGGGCCATCGCGCTTGGCCTGGGCTACACTGCCGCCGGCTTCGCGCCAACCGCCACCACGTTCGCGCTCGCCTACGGCCTGCTGATCGGCCTCCTCGGCTGCTCCGCCACTTTCGCGCCCCTGGTCGCCGAGATCTCCCATTGGTTCGCCCGCCGCCGAGGCATCGCCGTCTCGATCGTCGCCTCCGGCAACTACGCCGCCGGCACATTCTGGCCGCCGGTGGTGGAGCACGCGATCGGCGCCTACGGCTGGCGCGCCACCCATCTAGGCATCGGCGTATTCTGCGTCCTCACCATGCTGCCGCTGGCTGTTCTGCTGAGGGGGCACCCACCCGGCCGCGCCCCCGGCCAGGTCGGCGTGGCTCCGAGCCTCGGCACGCTCGGCCTGCGCCCCGGCACGCTACAGGCGGCGCTCGCGATCGCCGGCATGTGCTGCTGCGTCGCGATGGGGATGCCGCAGGTGCATATCGTTGCCTATTGCGGGGATCTCGGTTACGGCGCGCAGGTCGGCGCGCGGATGCTGTCACTCATGCTCGGTTTCGGCGTGATCAGCCGGGTCGCTTCCGGCTACGTCGCCGATCGTATCGGCGGCATCGCCACCCTGCTGATCGGCTCGCTCGCGCAGACCGGCGCGCTGGTGCTGTATCTCGGCCTGACCGGCGAGAACGCTCTCTACCTCGTCTCTGCCTTTTTCGGCCTGGTCCAGGGCGGCCTTGTGCCCAGCTACGCCATCATCATCCGCGAGTGCTTCCCCGCTCGCGAAGCCGGCCGCCGCGTCGGCGTGGTGCTGATGCTGACGCTGTTCGGGATGGCGCTAGGCGGCTGGATGTCGGGCGAGATTTTCGACCTGACCGGCTCTTACCGCGCCGCCTTCGCCAACGGCGTCGCCTGGAACGTTGCCAATGCCGCGATTGCCGCGTGGCTGCTCCGGCGCGCGCACCGGCACATCGCGCCCGCGCGCCGCATGGGGCCGGTCACCGTGCGGCCGGACGGTCAGACCGGTTCCGTATCCAGTGCATAGCCCGCCGCGCGCACGGTGCGCACCACATCCAGTTCGCCCGTCCCGTTGATCGCCTTGCGCAGCCGGCGGATATGCACGTCCACCGTGCGCGGCTCGACATGGATGTCCGGCCCCCACACGGCATCCAGCACTTCTTCGCGCGAAAACACCCGCCGCGGATGCTGCATGAAGAATTCCAGCAGCCGGAACTCGGTCGGCCCCAGATGCACTGGCCTTCCGTTGCGGCTGACCCGGTGCGCCGACAGGTCCAGCGAGATGTCGTGGAACGCAAGCTGCCCCTTCGTCGGCACCGCGTTGGACCGGCGCAGCAGCGCCCGCATCCGCGCCAGCAGCGCCTCCATGTTGAACGGCTTGGTGATGTAGTCGTCGGCCCCGGTGTTGAGGCCGCGCACCGCGTCCTGGTCCTCGGTCCGCGCGGTCACCATGATCACCGGTAGGTCGCGAGTTATCGTGCGCCGGCGGATCTGGCGGCATACCTCCAGGCCGGACATCACCGGCAGCATCCAATCCAGCAGCACCAGGTCGGGCAGCGTCTCGGCGATGCGGGTCAGCGCTTCCTGGCCGTCGGCGGCTTCCTCGACACGGAAGCCCTGCTTTTCAAGGTTGTAGCGCAGCATTGTGGCCAGCGCCGCTTCGTCCTCCACCACCAGCACCAGCGGTTTTGACAGGCCGGAAACTCCATCAAGCATACCAGGTCCCCCGTTACTTCAGCGATCCAGAATTGCCAGCCTTATACCAGCGGCCGTAAACATTGACCCCATGGCGCCGCCCATCCGTCATGCCGGCGAAGGCCGGCATCCATGACTTTTCCTTGTCGCAGCTAAAGAAAGTCGTAGATGCCGGCCTTCGCCGGCATGACGGATGGGCCGCCGAAGAGCCAACCATTCGGCCACCTGAGTATTACTAACCCGCGCTTTACTCACGGGGCCGCACCACCGCATAGGAGGACGTGTCGCCCTTCGGCCGCGCCTCGGTCAGCGGCTCGCCGGTCACCGCGTAGTGGACGGTCTCGGCGATATTGGTCGCGTGATCGCCGATTCGTTCCAGATTCTTCGCGATGAACAGCAGATGCGTGCATGGCGTGATGTTGCGCGGATCCTCCATCATGTAGGTGATCAGCTCCCGAAACACCGTGTTGTACAGATCGTCGATCATCTGGTCGGAGCGCCAGACCTGGATCGCCTTGTCGGCGTCATTCTCGCTGACAGCGTCGATGATCAGCTTGAGGTTGGCCTGCACAAGCTGCGCCATGTGACTGAGGCCGGACAGGCTCAGCGACAAGGAGAACTGGCTTAGCACGACGCTGCGCTTCGCCACGTTGGCGGCATAATCGCCGATGCGTTCCAGATCGCCGGTGATTTTCAGCGCCGCGACGATGTTGCGCAGATCAGCGGCCATCGGCTGGCGCAGCGCCAGCAGGCGAATGACGAACTGCTCCACCTCGCGCTCGATCGCGTCCACCTTCGGATCGTTCTCAACCACGCGCATCGCCGTCTCGCTATCGCGTTCCAAAATGGCCTCGGCGGCGAGCGCCACCTGGCTCTCGACGATGCCGCCCATCTCGGTGATCAGGCTGCCGAGACGCTTCAGCTCCAGGTCGTAGCTTTTGACCAGATGCTCGGGGGCGTCGGTCATTGCGTGTACTCCCTTTGGCTGGCTCAACCGAACCGGCCGGTGATGTATTCCTGCGTGCGGCGTTCTTTCGGCGAGGTGAACAACTGCGCCGCCGGCGCGACCTCCACCATTTCGCCCAGGTAGAAGAATGCCACCTGATCGGCGCAACGCGCCGCCTGCTGCATGTTGTGCGTCACGATGGCGATGGTGAAGTCGTGCTTCAACTCATCGACCAGTTCTTCCACCTTCAGTGTGCTGATCGGGTCCAGTGCGCTGGTCGGCTCGTCGAACAGGATCACCTCGGGACGCACCGCGATGGTGCGCGCGATGCACAGCCGCTGCTGCTGCCCGCCGGACAGACCCATCGCCGAGGCTGGCAGCCGGTCCTTCACCTCGCCCCACAGCGCGGCGCGGGTCAGCGACCATTCGACGCGCTCATCCATCGCCGCGCGCGACAGCCGTTCATGCAGCTTCACGCCGAACGCGATGTTTTCGTAGATCGTCATCGGGAACGGCGTCGGCTTCTGGAACACCATGCCGATCCGCGCGCGCAGCGCGTTCAGTTCGACCTCGGGGGAGATGATGTTCACGCCGTCCATCATCACCTGCCCCACGGCGCGCTGGCCGGGATACATGTCGTACATCCGGTTCAGCACGCGCAGCAGCGTCGACTTGCCGCAGCCCGACGGGCCGATCATTCCGGTCACCTGGCGGTCCGGCAGGTCGAGTTTGATCTGCTTCAACGCCCGATTGGTGCCGTAGAAGAAATCCAGCTCGCGAATGGCGATGCGCGGCTCGTTGATCGTCGAGTGGGATCGCGCCTGCACGCCGCCGAAGCTTGCCGATTGCCGGCCCTGCTGCTCGTTCATCGTGGTGCTCATTGACTGTCCTGTCTGGGGCTGTCCCGTTATGTCCTGCGGCGAAGCGCGAACCGCGCGATGATGTTGATCGCCAGCACGCCAGCGGTGATCAGCAGTGCCGCCACCCATGCGAGCTGCACCCAGTCATCGAACGCCGAGCCGGCGTACTGATAGATGGTCACCGGCAGGCTGGCCATCGGCTGGCCCATGTTCACCGACCAGTTGAGGTTGCCGAGGCTGGTGAACAGCAGCGGCGCCGTCTCGCCGGCGATGCGCGCGACCGCCAGCAGCACGCCGGTCACGATGCCGTCCATTGCCGCGCGATAGCAGATCAGCGTGATCACCTTCCACTTCGGCGCACCGAGGCCGATCGCCGCCTCACGCAAGGTGGCGGGGATCAGCCGCAGCATGTCCTCGGTGGTGCGCACCACGATCGGAATGACCAGCACCGCCAGCGCCAGGCTGCCGGCGATGCCGGAGAAGCCGCCCATCGGTTCCACCATTAACTGGTAGACGAACAGGCCGATCAGGATGGAAGGCGCCGACAGCAGCACATCGGACACGAACCGCACGACGTCGGAGATGCGCGAGCCCTGGCTGTATTCCGCCAGGTAGGTGCCGACCATTAGGCCGATGGGCGTGCCGATCGCGGTGCCGATCCCGGTCTGGATCAGGGTGCCGACGATGGCGTTGAGCAACCCGCCATGCGAGCCAGGCGGCTTCGTGTTCGTAACGAACACATTCAGCGACAGCCCCGCCAGACCGTTCCACAGCAGGGTGAACAGGATCGAGGCCAGCAGCGCCAGGCCGATCAGCGTCGCCAGCACGCACAGCGTCTTGACAACCAGATTGGTGACCCGCCGCCGCCGGCCCAGCGCACGCGCCACCGCCGGGTCCTTGACCGCGCCGGGCGCGCTGCGGCCGTTGATGGTGCTCGCGCTCATGATCAGGCCGCCACCTTGGGCCGCAGCAGCATCCGCGAGATCGCCAGCACGATGAACGAGATCACGAACAGAATGAACCCGAGTGCCAGCAGCGAGGCCAGCTTCAGGCTGCCCGCCGGGCTTTCCGGAAACTCCAGCGCGACGATCGAGGCGATGGTGTTGCCGGAGCCGAACAGACTGGTGGAAATGCGGTCGGCGTTGCCGATCACGAAGGTCACCGCCATCGTCTCACCGAGTGCGCGGCCCAGGCCAAGCATGATGCCGCCGACCACCGAGACGCGAGTGTACGGCAGCACGATCGAGCGCATCACTTCCCATGTCGTGCAACCCAGGCCGTAGGCGGATTCCTTGTAGACCGCGGGAACCGTTTCGAACACGTCACGCATGGTTGCGGCGACGAACGGGATCACCATGACAGCCAGGATGAACGCGGCGGTGAAGATGCCGGTGCCGAACGGCGGCCCGGCGAACAGGTCCTGCAACACCGGAATGCCGTCGAACGCGCTGATGATGGCGGGTTGGATGGTGCCTGACATGATCGGCACGATCACGAAGAACCCCCACATGCCGTAGATGATCGACGGCACCGCGGCCAGCAGTTCGATCGCGGTGCCGACCGGGCGGCGCAGCCAGGCGGGGGCGAGCTCGGTCAGGTAGAAGGCGATGCCGAAGGCCAACGGCACCGCCAGCACCAGGGCGATCGCCGAGGTGACCAGGGTGCCGTAGACCGACACCAGCGCACCGAAATCCTGCTTGACCGGGTTCCACGCGGTGGAGGTCACGAAGCCGAGGCCGAAATGGCGGAAGGCGCCTATGCCGCCGATGAACAGCGACAGGATGATACCGCCCAGCAGCAGCAGCACGAGGCCGCCGGAGGCGCGTGCCGCGAGAGCGAAGATCAGGTCGCCCCATGAACGATGCGCACCATGGCGCGTGCCGCCGATGGCGGGGCCGGGGCCGGATGCGGGCATGACGGTGGTCGCGTTTTGCACGGTGCTGGCCAGGATTGTTATGCGGGGGTTGTTACGTATGGGCGTTCGCATAAGGCGCGTCGGGGGCACAAGGCTCTCCCCCTCCCCTTGAGGGAGGGGGGCGGGGGGAGGGGGCGGTGCGGCGTGGACGTTCGGTGTGACGCTGGCACCGACCCCTCACCCCAACCCTCTCCCACAAGGGGAGACGGAGAGTCTCCTTCGGCCATTCACTATCCCGGCGTTACATGGTGCCCGGAACTTCAGCCTTCCAGGTGGCCCGGATGGCGTTGTGCACGCTCTCCGGCAGCGGGATGTAGAGCAGCGTCGTGGCGATGTCGCTGCCATGCGCGAAGCCCCAGTCGAAGAACTTCTTCACCGCGGCGCTCTGCTTGACATCCTTTGGATCGGTCGGCAGCAGCACGAACGTGGCGCTCTCGATCGGCCAGCTTGCGGCGCCCGGCTGGTCGTTCAGATCGATCGCGAAATTCTGCACCTTCGACCAATCCGCGCTGGCCGCCGAGGCCGCGAACGCCGTCATCGTGGGCGCGACGAACTGGCCCGCCTTGTTCTGCATCATCGCCGTGGTCAGGTGGTTCTGCGTCGCATAGGCGCTCTCGTCGTAGCCGATGCCGCCGGGGATGTGCTGCACCGTTGCGGCAACGCCGTCGCTGCCCTTGGCGCCGGCGCCGTTCGGCCAAGCCACGGAGGTGGAGGCGCCGACCTTGGACTTCCAGTCGGCGCTCTGCATCGACAGGTAGTCGGTGAACACGAAGGTGGTGCCGGAGCCATCGGCGCGGTGCACCGTGGCGATCGCCAGGGACGGCAGCTTCAGGTCCGGATTGAGCTTCGCGATGGCCGGATCGTTCCACTTGGCGATGTTGCCGAGATAGATGTCGGCCAGGATCGGCCCGGTCAGCTTCAACTGGTCCGCCTTGATGCCCGGCAGGTTCACGATGACGTCCACGCCGCCTATCACGGTGGGGAACTGCATCAGCTTGTGCGCGGTAAGCTGGTCGGCGGCCACCGGCATGTCGGAGGCGCCGAAGTCCACGGTTCGGTTGTTGATCTGGTTGATGCCGGCGCCGGACCCGATCGCCTGGTAGTTCAGCTTCACCCCGGTGGCGGCTGCGCCGGCCTCGCCCCATTTGCCGTAGATCGGCGCGGCGAAGGTGGAGCCCGCCCCGGTGATCTGGGTCTGCGCATGCGCGGCGAAGCCAAAGCCGGCCCCAAAGCTGACCAGTGTAACGGCCAGTGCCGTGGTCCTCAATTTCATTCCCCTGCCTCCTCAATAGACGGTGGCCGCTGGATCCGGTCGGCGGCCGCGGCGGACCCTAGGCGCAGGTGGCGACGCTTCGATTGCAGTTTGATTAAGGTTTGGTGACAGCAGATCGGTGTCAACCGGGTGTGATCGTTGCGTGCGCCATTCGGGGTAACACGGAATCGTGAGCGGCTTCCCCTTAGGGCAGGGCGCATGATCCTGCGCGCGGGTCTCCGGGTGCGAGGCGGCATCGCTACATCGCCAGGGGCTGAGCCGCCATGACCATCTACAGCGTGACCTCCGGTGTGACGTCGACCGGCATTACGCTGAGCGGCGGCGACGCCGAGTACGTGTTTTTCGGCGGGAGGGCCGTCAGCACCACGGTGCACAGCGGCGGCAATGAGTATGTGTCCTCCGGTGGCGCCGCCAACTTCACCACGGTAAGCGATGGCGGCTACGAAATCGTGTCCTCTGGCGGCACAGCGGTCAGTACCACGGTCAGCAACGGCGGTGCGGAGATTGTCTACTCCGGTGGCACTGCCGGCTTCACCATGGTCAGCGGTGGCGGCGCGGAGATTGTGTCCCCTGGGGGCATCACCAGCTTCACCACGGTCAGCGCCGGCCCGGAGTTTGTGTTCTCTGCTGGCACGGCCGTCAGCACCACGGTGAGGCAGTTCGGTAGCGCGGTTATCTCCTCGGGCGGCACAGCGAGCGACACCACGGTGATCGGCTTCGGCACCGTGTATGTGTTTGCCAGCGGCACGACCAGCAACACCGCGGTACTTGGCAGCACTGAGTACGTGGAGGGTGGCACCGCCGTCAGTACCACGTTGACCGGCGTCGGTAACCTGAGCCTCGGCGGCGTGTACGTCGGCGACATGTATGTGCAGAGCGGCTCTGCCATCGGCACCACTGTGAACAGAAGCGGAAGCGAGATCGTGGACGGTGGGTTCGCCATCAGCACCACGGTGAGCAGTGGCGGAACCGAGATCGTTGACGGCGGCTCCGCCATCAGCACCACGGTGAACAGCGGCGGAACCGAGATCGTGGACGGCGGCACGGCCATCAGCACCACGGTGGCCCTTGGCGGCAGCATCGACTTGGTGGGCCTCACTTACGTTTCCGGCGGAACGGCGAGCGTGACGTCGGGCGACGTGCTGTCGGTCACCGTGGGGGGGAACAGCTACACCCAACAACCGGTGGGCGATTACGCCGGCAAATCTTTGCAGCTTGCCCCCGGCATCGGGGCGGCACCCAGGCCACGCTGGAGGTGTCATGCTATCGAAATGGCACGCGTATCTTGACCGATCACGGCGAGGTCACGGTGGAGGATCTGCGGGTCGGCGACTTGGTGCCGACGGTACTGGGCGAGGCCGCGGCGCCGATCATCTGGATTGGGCGGCGGGAGGTGGACTGTGGCTGTCATCCGAAGCCCAGGAAGGTCTGGCCGGTGCGCGTCGCGGCCGGTGCGTTCGGACTGGGGCGACCGCACACCGACCTGTTCCTGTCGCCGGATCATGCGGTTTATGTCGGTGAAGTATTGATCCCGATCCGCCACCTGATCAACGGCAGCACGATTGCGCAGGTGCCGATGGATCGCGTCACCTACTACCACCTGGAACTGCCGAGCCACGACGAGGTGCTGGCGCAGGGCCTGCCGGCGGAGAGTTTTCTCGACCTGAAGGACGGCTTGAACTACGCGAACCGTCCCGGGCCGGTCCGGCTGTATCCGAATTATGCCAACGGCCCTAAACATTTCCGAATTATACCAACGGCCCTAAACATTGACGTACGGGCCGCTACCCCCCGTCATGCCGGCGCAGGCCGGTATCCACGACTCATATGAGGTGTCCCCCGTCAAGTGGAAATTCGCTCATCTCGCCACCTTCCCTTCCGTGTTCAGTTGCTGCG
>DASRQX010000329.1:0-2119 GCA_035696165.1 Acetobacteraceae bacterium
CCATGATGGTGTTGCGCGCGTGCGAGACCTCGCCGTCGCCGAGCTTCCTGTAATGGCCGCTGCGCAGCGACGCCGTGGCCTGGCGCAGATCGACCGCAACCGATTGCTGCCGTCCGGTGCGCATCTCCCACAGCGCGGCGGCGGCGAGGCCGGTCGCGGCCAGCGTCGCGGAACCGGCCACGCCGACACGGAATGGAGTCGGAATGACAGGGTCGGTGCCGCCGGTGAATGTCACCGCGTCCGCGCCGTCGGCGGACCAGCCGGCGGCCGGCAAAATCGTGCGTAGGGCAGCGTGCGGCATGAGCGTTCCCTCCCCGAAGATGCCAATCATGCCCCGAAACCTCGCCCGCGCAAGCGCTACGGCATTCACACATTTTCCGCGACACGACGCGGCGCGACGTGATTCTCCTTGCTGAGCGCTTGGGAGGAGGATCGGGATGGACGTGTTTGCTGGCGCCTACGGCGATAAACGGCGTGCTGAAGCGGTCGGTCGGCTGAGCGAGCGAATCGTTGCCTGCGGCTCGTTGGTGGTTCGCGAACTCGGCGGCGACCGCAAGGGCGAGGTGTCCGCACATCGGGTCCTCGATTCGCTGCATGTCACGCCCGGGGAGACGGTGCGCTGCGTGGCACGGCGCACGGTAGCAGCCTGCGCCGGTCGCCGAGTGGTGGTGGCGCAGGATACGACCGAGACCAACTACCTTGGCGCCCGCCATCGTGGCCTGGGCGGGGCCGGACGGGACGGCAAGACACCGGGGTTCTTCATCCATGCCGCAGTGGCGGTGGATGCCGACACCGAGGCGATGCTGGGCCTGGTGGACGCACGGATCTGGACCCGTCGGGGCACGGCGAAGCCGCGGCGGCAGCGGCCCTTCTCGGCCAAAGAATCGGCCCGCTGGTTGTGCTCGGCGCAGCGTGCACGCGAGCGGCTGCTGAACTGCACGGCTCTGATCGTGGTGGGCGACCGTGAGAACGACATCTATGAGGTGTTCGCCGGCCGGCCTGCGAACACCGACCTGATCGTCCGCGCCGCGCAGGACCGCCTGCTGGCTGACGGCGGCAAGTTGTTCGCCGCTGCGGCGAACTGGCCAGCGCTGGGGCAGCAGCAGGTGCGGGTGCCGCCGCGCGGTCCTGGCGACAAGGGCCGCACCGCGACGGTGAGCCTGCGCGCCGGCCGGGTGCGGGTGCGCGCGCCGTTACATGGCCGGCGCAGTGCATGCGCCGAGGTTGAACTCACCTTGGTGGAAGCGATCGAGATCGCGCCACCGTCCGGACAGAAAGCCCTGCACTGGCGGCTTCTGACGACACTGCCGGCCGGCACGCTCGAACAGGCCGCCGAGGTGGTCCGGCTGTATCGGCTGCGGTGGCGTATCGAGCAGACATTTCGCATGCTCAAAAGCGATGGGCTGAAGCTGGGCGAATGCCAAACCTACACGGCATGGCGGTTGTTCAACCTGGCGGCCCTCGCGCTGGACGGGGCGGTCAGGATCATTCAGTTGGTGGATGCCCGAGACGGCAGCGAGCGGCCAGCCAGCGACGTTGCGAGCCAGGCAGAGATCGCCGCTGCCACCGCGGTCGGACCGACGCTCGAAGGCAATACCGAGCGGCAACGTAATCCGCACCCGCAGGACAGTCTGGCATGGCTGAGCTGGATTGCGGCGCGGCTTGGCGGATGGAATTGCTACTACAAGCCACCGGGTCCCAAGACCATAGCACGCGGCTGGGACCGCCTTGCCACCATGGCTCAGGGCTTCGCTCTCGGTTTCGCTCTCGCCAAGCGGAGCGGGTAAATGTGTGAATCCCGTAGCGCGGGAGCGGGAGAGGTCGAGACGCGCAGCGTCGAGGGTGAGGGTGATCGGGTCGGCACACTACGTGGCGGGCGAAGGTCCGCAATCCACGGCTTTGCCGCGTGCAGCAACCGAAGTCGTGGATGCCGACCTCCGTCGGCATGACGCGGATGGCGTGGTCGGTGCTTTCCCCAAAGCGATGGACGGACGCTCGCCCGGTCCACTGCATTGGCACAGCGAGCAGCCGTGAGATAGCCTGACGAGATGGGCACCGACATCGATCTCCCCGCCTATTTCGCTCGCGTCGGCTACAGCGGGCCGAGCGACCCGACACT
>DASRQX010000330.1:0-1739 GCA_035696165.1 Acetobacteraceae bacterium
ACATACATGGTGCCGTTGAGGTTGAGGTCGACGGTGCGTCGCCAGGCCTCCGAGTCGATCTGCGTGATCGGCCCGATGGTCTGCGATCCGCCCGCGCAATGCACCACGCCATACAACCGGCCGTGCCATGCGGCAGCGGCATCGGCGGCACGCGCGACCTCGTCTTCATTTGTCACATCGGCCGGCTCATATCGGATCGCACCACCGCTCGCCTTGGCCGACTCGATCTCCTCGACGGTGGCCGCCAGCCGGTCGGCGTTCCGGCCGATGATCATGACCGAGGCCCCGGCGGCTACCAGCCCGGTGGCCACCCCCTTGCCGATTCCACTACCACCGCCGGTGACCAAGTAGGTCCGGTCTTCAAATGACAGCTGCACGCCAGCCCCTTATGCCGGAATTGGAACAGGTTCTAGCCATCGAACCACGCGCCCGTCGCCGCTAATCAACCGGTCGGCAGTCACACCTGCCACAGCAGTCTCCGGGAGGCACGGATGCCCGTTTGCCCGCCTAGGAGCGAAAGCTCATCTCGTCGGTACGACGAAATCGCTCTGAGGCGGGCACAACACATATCCCCTCCGCAGCGAGGCTGCTGTGACATATGCGACCGACGGCGGACTAGGGCGTGTCGCGGCGAGCCAGTTTCGACGGCTTCGCCGTGCGCCAGTCCTCGACATCGGGCGGCAGTCCGACCGGGTACCTGTTCTCGTTGTGCGCCGCCCAGTGCGCATGCCCCAGCTCGTGAATGTGGAACGCGTGGCGCAACGCCTCGGTGAAACCCATCGCATCCGATGCCGCGTTCACCGAATCCTTGATCAACAGCGCCGCCATCGTGGGCCGCTCGGCAATGCGGCGCGCGAACTCCAAGGTCTTGTCCTCGAGTTCGTCGAGCGGGAAGACCTTGGACACCATGCCGAGTCGGTAGGCCTCGTCAGCGTCCAGCGAATCACCGGTCAGCAACAGCTCTTTGGCTTTGCGCGGGCCGAATTCCCAAGGATGCGCGTAATATTCGACACCGGGCATGCCCATGCGGACACCGACCACGTCGCTGAACTTCGCATTGTCGGCGGCGACGATCAGATCACAGGCCCAGATCAGCATCAAACCCGCGGAGATCGCGTTGCCCTGTACCTGGGCGATGGTGATCTTACGCAAATCGCGCCAACGGCAGGTGTTTTGGAAGAAGTAATGCCACTCCTGAAGGTACGTCTTCTCCGCGACCGGATCGCGGGTGGCGCCGTTGATCCGAAAGCTCGGCAGCTGCCCGGGTCCGGGTGCCCGCTCAGCCAATGCCAACTCTGAACCCAGGTCGTGACCCGCGGAGAAATTCCGGCCGCGCGCGGCCAAGATCACGACGCGAACGTCGTCGTCGGCCTCGGCGCGCAAGAACGCCTCGTCGAGTTGAACCAGCAGGCCGCGGCTCTGGGCGTTGTGCGCCTCCGGCCGGTTCAGCCAGACCCGGGCGATGCGGCCTTCGTCAAGCGTTTCGTAGGCCACCAGCTCTCCGGGCTGCGCGTCCACCGCGTTCGTGCCCACCTCGTTGGGGACTGCCATTCGCCACCTCACTCGCCTCAGTTGGGTGCTTACACATTACGGCCAGCCCGTAACGCGCCCGTCGGCGGGTTGCGACGCCCGCTGCGGCCGAATACGCACTTCGCATACAGTTGTGACATGTCCGCTAAATCTGATCACCATGAAATCGAAGATGTGGCACCGCTGACTGACAGCACCGCAAGCCAAGC
>DASRQX010000331.1:0-5031 GCA_035696165.1 Acetobacteraceae bacterium
AACCGGGTCCAGTGGAGACATGAAGGTGCCCATGTCTCCAGCAATCTGCGTGTGCACATTGTTGTGTGGCGTCGCCTCGAGCGGGCCATAGCCGACGGGTGGCCGCAGCGTGGTTGCCTTTGAACTGCCGAAGATCTGGAAATTCGTTTCCTCGAGAATTGGCTCCAGCACGGTATGGGAAACGAATTCAGCGGGAATTGGCGTTCCTTGAGGGAGCTGCTTCGATGTGTCGTTCAGCACGTCGCCGCTCGCGTAGAATACGTCCGGCACCGCGGGGTTGTCGGTCCAATTCCAGTATGGCAGCGCGAAGGTCGCGTTTCCCGTCAGCTTTTGGCAGATACGCTCGAAATACACCAGGTAAGCGCGGTGCCACGGCAGCAGGAACCACGTGCCGTGCGGGCAGCTATTGTTGTGGATCGATGCCTGGTTGGTCCAGTTGCGGTTGTCGGACATGGGCAGCGCCTGCATCTTGGTGATCGCGCTGCGGTAGGTCTGCAGGATCGGGTCGTTGGAAGCGAGGTTGGCGATATTGCGCCGCGTCGGCCGGTTGGCGATGTCTTGCAGTACCTGCTCGCATCCTCCGGTCGCGAGCGTAACGGCCAGCGCTCCACCGGCAGCGAGGAAGTCACGCCGTCTGAAGCCGGATTGTTCCATGGCCATTGGTCGGTTCCCCCTCTTGTGCCCCAGGCCGTCCACCATTGTAACGGATCGGCATCAGAGTGGTGGTTGGGCGTTTCGACGGGACTGCCGCCCGTCGGGGCGCTGCCCGGTGCACGGCGTGACGGCGAGATTTATCGCGTTGAGTATCGATACCACCGTCGTGCAGCGGATCGTGTGATGTGGCTCACACGATCCGAACCGCCCAATGTCACCCCTGCGGGTACCGCCACGGCTTGGCCGGCTGCGTCGTGCCTTCGTCCACTGTCCACTGCGGCAAAGATAGCCCGGGTGCCACGTCGGCAAACACCATCCGCATGCGCGAGCCGATCCCCACCTTCGCGACGACATCCGGTGGTGCCAGCGTGCCATCCGACACCGTCAGATTGCCAACCACCCGCAACGCCTCGTGCTCCGACGGTTTTCCCCGTTGCGTGTCCAGATCGACTAGCAGCACCATGTAGGGCGTGTGGTCGCGGAACGCCGGCTGGATGGCATGATGCACTTCCTCGTAGGAGTGCACTTCGCCCTTGCCCTCTACCGGCGTCCAGGTCGCGTTCGGGCTGGCGCACCACGGGCACCCGGTGGTGGGCGGGTAGCGCAGCAGCTTGCAGTCATCGCACCGTTGCAGGTGGAATGCGTGGTCGGCGCAATGCGCGAAATACGCCAGGTTCTCGTGGTCCAGATCATCGATGCTGAGCGGCATGCCCAGATAGTCAGCGCGGATCGCCATGGCTCGTCCCCCCGTCTTGGTTTTCGGTGGCCTGCTGGTCCCTTCCGTCCGCTGCAAGTGGCAGCGAACTCCAGGGGCAGGGCACTAGCCGCGCCGCATGATCATGGCGGAGCCGGTCATCGGGTTGGCCCAGCCAAGGTTCGCGGTCACCTCGATATCGCGCACCTGCCGGCAGCCGCCCTCGCGATAGTCAAACGTATGCTGGCGTTTCCCATCCGGACCGATTGGGCAGGAATCGTCCACGTCGTGCCTTAACTGGCGCACGTTCTCGATCACCATGTTCATGCCGTGCGTGTAGCCCTCGCACAGATGCCCGCCGGAGGTGTTGTTCGGCCGCTTGCCGCCCAGTCGCATGGTGCCATTGCTGACGTAGTCCCCGCCGTCGCCCTTCTTGCAGAACCCATAATCCTCAAGTTGCAGCATCGTGGTGAAGGTGAACGCGTCGTATGACCCGGTGGCATCCACGTCCTCGGGACCGACGCCCGCATTCGGCCACAAAATATCCTTGGCGTAATAGCCCGCCACGCGCGAGATCGGACCGGCCTGGTAATGCATGTCCATGCGTGGCTTGCTGCAGCGTCCGACGATGCCGCGGATCAGCGCCGGGGTGTGACGCAGGTCGCGCGCCCGATCCGCCCGCGTCACGATGATCGCGGTGGCGTTGTCGGTCTCGACGCAGCAATCCAGCAGGTGCAGCGGCTTGCAGATGATGCGGCTGCCCAGCACATCGTCCACCGTGTAGCGTTTCTTGTACAGCGCCTTCGGATTGTTCGAGGCGTGCTCGGAATGGATCACCTTCACCATCGCGACCTGCTCCGGCCGCGTGCCGTAGTCGTACATGTGGCGCATGAAGGTCGGGCTGAACATCTGCCCGGCGCTCTGCCAGCCATAGGCGCGGCTGTGTATCGCATCGCCGTTGACCGGCGCCGCCGACCGCGCGCCGGTGCCGCCGATGCGCACCTGGGAATAGCCGTTCATCGCGCGGAACAGTGCCACGCACTTGCACAGCCCGGCCTCGATCACGCCGATGGCGATGCCGAGCAGCGCCTCGGTCGAGGACCCGCCGCCGACGCAGTCCATGTAGAAGTTCAGCCGCGCACCGATGTCGCCGGCCATGAAGGTGGCCGAGGTGGAATCGTTGCCGGAATATGACAGCATGCCGTCGATGTCGGCGGGCTTCAGTCCGGCATCGGCGATCGCGTTGCGCAGCGCCCAGGTGCCCAGCGCGCGCGTGGTTTTGCCGGAGCCGCGGACGTAGGTGGTCTCGCCCACGCCGACGATGGCGTATTTGTCGCGCAGGTATTTGGGCGTGGAGGCCTCTGCGTCGGCTGGTAGCGGCATATGCGTTTCCCCCCGCTGGTACGCCGGCGTCCTCGCGCCCGGCGTTGCGTCCAGGCTGAACGCGAAGCAATGAGGCGTCAACGCGTGCGCGGCTTGGGCAGCCGCGGCTTGACCGGGGCGCACCCGGTGTGCCCTTCAGTCCCCACGCCAATGTCCTGCCTCCCCCGCCTTGCCCTGCTGCTGACGCTCGTGCTGGCGGGATGCGCCACGCACCTGGCGCCGCCCGGCCCGTCGGTGGAGGCGCCGCGCGAGACCGCGGACGCATTCGTGATGCCGGACGGGATGCGGCTGCCGTATCGCGTCTGGCTGCCGCAGGGGGCGCCCCGGGCGGTGATGCTGGCGCTGCACGGCATGAACGACAGCCGCGACGGCTGGGAAATCCCGGCGCCCGACTTCGCCGCGGCCGGCATCGCGGTGTTCTCCCCCGACCAGCGCGGCTTCGGCGATACCGCGTCGCGCGGCTACTGGCCGGGCACGGCCGCGCTGGTGGACGACGCCAGGCAGATGGCGACGCTGCTGCACGCGCGCTATCCGCGGGCGCGCCAGATCCTGCTGGGCGAGAGTATGGGCGCGGCCGAGCTGATGTGCCTGGCGACCGAGCCGGGCGCGCCGCGCGGCGCCACCTATGTGCTGGTGTCTCCGGCGGTGTGGAGTCGGTCGGGGATGAACCCGTTCGAGCGCGGCGGGCTGTGGCTGATGTCCTACCTGCTGCCCGGGTTCACCGTCACCGGCCAGGTGGCGCACGTCCTGGCCAGCGATAACCGCCCGGCGCTGGTCCGTTTGTCGCGCGATCCGCTGACCATCCACGAAACGCGGTTCGACACCATCGACGGGTTGGTGAACCTGATGGATGCGGCCGCGGCGGCGGCGCCTCGGTTCACCGCGCCATCGCTGTTTCTGTATGGCGGCAAGGACGAACTGATCCCGCCGGACGCCATGGCTCGGGTCTGGCGGGCCCTGCCGCCCGGACCGGTGCGGGCGTTCTATCCGGGCGGATATCACCTGTTGCTGCGCGACCTGGAGCGAGAGGCGCCGATCGGCGATATCATCGGCTGGCTGCGGGATCCGGCGGCGCCGCTGCCCTCGGGCGCCGATGCGGCGGCTGCGGCCTGGCTGGCGGAGCAGAAGTAGATTCTTGCTGCGGTCTTTCGCCGCGGAGCATTTGGCTGTATGGGGGGTGGCGCTGGACCCGTAGCTCAGCTGGATAGAGCGTCGCCCTCCGAAGGCGAAGGTCGCACGTTCGAATCGTGTCGGGTCCGCCAATCTTTTCAACAAGTTAGTGCGTGCTGTCGGTCCGGCAATAGGGCTCGGGATAACAGCAGCCGCCACCGCATCACACGATCCGCTGGGGCTGGCGCCGGAAACGTCTCGGACGACGCTTTGTTGTTCGCTCTACGTTCTCCTGTCGTCCGGTCATGCCCGACGCACCCAGGCTCCGCCTTCGCGACGCGAGACGAGCTCGCGCAGTCGCTATCCCTCGCCCTCCGCTTCAATGGGCGGAAGCGAACGCACGACGCGGATGAGACGATGGCACCGATCACTGCCGGTTGGTGGAGCACTTGAAGCGGTCGGGATACGTGGTCATGCACTAGCCGCCGCCGGGCCAGCATGGGGCGCCGGGGAACCTGGCAGGTTGGCTCGATAAGGCCGCGAAGATCGACGGGGACGAGCAGGCCCGCGCCGGGTGGACGGCGTCATTATTTCCGGGATGCCCGCCGTCCCAGCCCGAATAACCCAAGAGCAGTGCCGAAAAGAGCGATGCTTGCAGGTTCCGGGACAGGTGGCAGGATCGGGGAGAGCTGCCCGCCTCGCCCGGCCAGGTCCGCGCCAGCAGGTTCCGCACCGTTCTGCCATGCCGCGCCCGCCGCCGCGCCTTGCGGATGCCACGGCCCGGTATCGCGGATTTAATGTGATACTCGCGCAAGGAGGGAAAACTTAACGAACATACACGTGTACATAGCGTAAGAGACGGGGTATACAACCTCTGTACCAGCCAAATGGCGGGGCCAGAACTGGACCCGCCGAGATCGATACGCACTCCCGGGTCACCGCTTAGCCGAGGAGATGACGGAATCGATGGCCAGACATGCCGAGCTGACCCGCCCCTACGAGCTCGATCAGATCGCCGCGGCGGCCGCGCCGGCGCTGTTCGACCTGGCTGATGCGGCGCCTGTGAGGCTGCCAGACCCCGTGCGGCGTGGTGCGGCGGCGATGGAGGCGGCGGGAGCGGCGGCGGCGCGCCAGATTGTCTTCATCGAGGGCAACGTCCCCGACTTGCAGGACCTTCTGCATGGCCTGGC
>DASRQX010000332.1:0-5250 GCA_035696165.1 Acetobacteraceae bacterium
GGCGGAAACCTCGGCGCCGGCGATCGCCGCGCCCTGGATCGCCGCGCCCAGCGCCACGCACAGGTCCGCATCCACTTCGCCGCGAGGTTCGTGGCCGAACACTTCCGCCAGCCGGCGCCGGATCATCGGCGTTCGCGTTGCACCGCCCACCAACAGGATCTTTTCGACCTGAGAGGCGGTCAGCTCGGCGGACTGCAGCGCCGTGTGGACCGCCTGCAAGGTTTCCTGCACATACGGCGCGATCATCGCTTCGTACTCGTCGCGTGCCAGTTCCATCGACAGGTGCACCGGCTTGCCCTCGACCTCGGTCAGGTACTCTTCCTCGATGCGCGCGAACGGGTGATCGGACAGGTGCCGCTTCGCCGCTTCGGCCGCGCGGAGGATGCGCGCCATCGCGCGCGGTTGGTCGGACACGTCGACCGCCTGGCCCAGCTTCAGGTGCTCCAGGATGTGCGCGACGATCTTCTGGTCGAAGTCATCGCCGCCCAGGTGGTTGTTGCCGTGGCTGGAAATGACCTCGACCACGCCCTCCTCGATCCGCACCACCGAGACATCGAAGGTACCGCCGCCCAGGTCGTAGACCAGGATCCGCTTACCCTCGTGCTGGCCGGCTTCATAGACGAGCGCCGCGGCGGTCGGCTCGTTGATGATACGCATCACCTCCAGCCCGGCGATCTCGCCGGCCTCGCGCGTCGCCTGGCGCTGGGTGTCCGAGAAATACGCCGGCACCGTGATCACCGCCTTGCGTACCGCGTGGCCCAGCCGGGCTTCGGCGATCTCCTTCAACCGCTTCAAGATGATCGCCGAGATCTCCTGCGGCGTGTACTCCTTTCCCGCCATGCGCACCGTTTCGGCATGGCCCATGCGCCGCTTGATCGAGCGCACAGTACGGTCGGGATACAGCAGCAACTGGTTGCGGGCCTCCTCGCCCACCAAGATTTCCCCCGTTTCGGTTAGCCCCACGACCGAGGGCAGGATCTTGCGGCCCTGCTCGTCGGCCAGGATCTCAGACCGGCCGTGACGGTACAAGGCGAGCTCGGAGTTGGTCGTCCCGAGGTCGATGCCGACGATCTCATCCGTCATATTTCGCTGTCTCCTACGCCCGACTGGTTGACGATCACCTCGGCACTGCGGAGCAATTCGTTGTCCCACAAGTAGCCGGCCCGCACTTCTTCCAGCACGATGCCTGGATCGGCATGGGCGTCCTGCCTGGTGCCGACCGCGCGCGCCAGGCGCGGGTCGAAACGCGCGCCCGTGAGATCGATGCGTGACACGCGGCGTTCTGCCAGGATCCGGTCGAGCCGCCGCGACGTGATGCCAAGACCTTCGCGCCAATCCTCTGGCGTCGCCGGCGTCTTGCGCCAGCGGCCCAGCCAGCCTCGCTGCGGCGCGGCAGGCAATTGCAGCGTCGCATCCAGCCTGTCGCGCAGCTCCAGAAGGTCCAACAGCAAAGGGCGCAGCAGCGCCTGACCGCGTTCCTGTGCATCGGCCTGCGCGCGCTTCAGCTCCCGCTCCAGCGTGGCGTGACCGGACTGCAGCGTGCCGAACACGCTGCGGAACTGGTCGAGCGCCTCCTTCACCAGCCGGGATTCGGTGCGCACCTCATTGCGGACCGCGGCAAGCTCGACGAACACCGTGAACAGATCGGCCGTCGTGCCGGCGGGATCGGCGGCAGGCTCCTCCAGCACCTCGATGCCATCGAGATAGTGGCGAAGCTGATCCAGTAGGCGTTCCTTGACGGCGTCGTCCACTCCGGTGCCTTCCCGCGTCCAGGTTTTCAGCGATCGGCCTGTTGCAGCCCGTCCAGCAGCACCGCGGCTATCGCGGCCTGTGATGGAGCGGCCTGCGAGGTACGGCGCCCCTCCGAACCCGGAGTGGCGAGGCAGTGCAGCTTCAGGCGGGTCAGTGCGGCGGAGCTGGTGTGCAGCAGTTTCCGCTCCAGGCGTTCCCGCTCGCCGCTCACCGCTTCGTACGCGCGGCGCAGCACCTGGAAGCGCTCGGGTTCCCGGTCCGGCGGCCAAGCGCGCACCAGGGCCAGATAGCGGCGCTTGATCGCGTCGTCATCCGCAATTTCGTCCAGGCCGAGCACGGCGAATGGGTCATCGTTCATGGGGGAAGCCGCCTCCGGGTTGTCTAGCCTTATCGCCGCCGCGCGGGCGGCGGTGTTTTGTCCATCGCCTGCGCGATCAACGCAGTGCAGAGCTGCATGATTTGCGTCTCCGACATGACCTGAGCCATCGGCGAGCCGGAGATCTCCGCGACCAGCAGTTCGATGGCCATGTCGCGGCCGAGTTCCTTGACCATCGCGCGGACCTCGTGCGGCGGCAGGATCGGCTTGTTGCCGGTGACCTCCGCCATCATCTCGGCCATTTCGTCGTCGCTCAAAGACCCCTGCGCAACGCCGGGCCTGGGGCCGCCGCGCAGGGCGCGGCCTGCTTCTGGTCCCAGCACCAGCTTCTGTACGCGGTTGAACAGGTGGAAGTCCTGCCGCTTGCCCGCCTGCTCCAGGATCGTGAACAGCTCGCTTTCCTGCACGGCGGTCAGGCGGTCGCGGTGGCCTTCAGCGCGCGCCAGGATTTGATAGAAGCGGGCGGTGTGATCGCCGGCCTCGCGCCGCAGCGCCTCACTGGCGTAACGATGCAGGGCGCGGAATTCACGCAGATGGGCCAGCAATTCGGCGATGGCCTGAAATTCCGCCGGCGTCCAGGCAATGCGGCTGCCCTTTTGCAGGTAGGGTTCGATGTGACGCATCGCCGGGGCGATCACTCTGCGGCGGTCGCGGATTTCCTTCTGGCCGAGCAAACCGACCAGTGCCAGGATCGTTGCGCGGTCCGGTTCACTGTGCTGCGCCGCTTCCAGCTCCGGCTGGAATGGCTGCATGCGCGTGTCGGGCCAGCCCATCATGCTGGCTTCGAGCGCGACGCAGAACCAGCCGAGGGTTGCGTTGCCGGCATCCTGCACGACGGTGCGCAGCGTATCGGGGGGGCGCAGCGTGTCGCGCGTGCCGCTGCCCTGCGCCGCCGTCATCGCAACCAGGGTCCGGCCGATCCGCAGCGCCGCGCTCGGCGCCTCCGATCGCTCCCACTCGGCCGCTTCGCCCAGCGCCTTGCCCGCAAGGTCGGCGCGACCCGAACGCATCTGCTTGCGCGCATGCGCCAGCTGCAGCTCGATCATCCGGTCGCGCACCGTAATGTTGATCGGATCGACCGTCAGCACCTGCCGCGCGAAGCCGACCGCCTTCTTGTAAGCGTTGCGCGCCACGGCTGCGTTGACCGCATGCAGCAACACCGCGACGTTGCCGGGAAACCGCTGCGCCGCGTCCTCCGCCGCGCGGTGCCACCCCTTCGGATCATCATCGGTGCGGTAGCGCTCCAACAGGTCCAGCGTCGCGGGCAGGTGTTCCGGATCGGCGGCGATGCTGCGTTCGAGGTAGTGGGCAACCGGGTCCCTGCCAGGCACGTCCGGGTCGTCCCAGGCGTCGGGATGCTTCAGGGCGAGATCGGCCAGGTGACGAAGCACGACAGCCTGTGCCAGCCGTGCCTGCGGCGCGTTCTCGTCGGCCAGGACCTTGGCGACGGCGCGCCAGTGGTGCGGGACGCTGTCCCAGTCGCTGTTCGCCTCCGCCGCCAGCGCCAGCGTACGGTTGCGGTCCAGCGCCGGCAGTGTGCCGAACCGCCGCTCGAACTCGGGGATGCGCTGCGGGATCGCCGGCAACAGGTTGAGGCAGGCGGTGCGGAGACCGTCCTCCGGCAGCGGCGAGCCGGGCCGGATGAGCAGGCCGAACAGGGCTGCCGGGCCGCGCCGTTCGGCGTCCAGGACGTGGTTCAGCAACGCCGTCGCCGCCGTTCGCAGGCCCCGCGTTTCGGCGACGAATTGCTGTTGTGCAGGTCGCAGGCCGCTCCAGCGGTCGAGCAGGTCCTGGTCGTCTGCCAGCGCCGCCTCGACCGCGCCGCGGGCGGCGGCGAACGCCGACTCGCCCGGGACCATGGCCACCAGCGCCCGGGCCTTGGCGGCGGCATCCGGCGGGAGGATCAGGCTCTTCAGGATCAGCCGTGCCGGCCCGAACGGTGAGCGTAATGGGATGCCGCCGAGCAGGCGATCGACCTCGTCCGGGGGGCTACCCTGGAGCCAGGCCTGGAGTGCCGCCTGGGCCGCGCGATTTTGCTCTGCCCACGGGTCTCCGCCAGGCGGGTTGACCTCGGCAGCGGCCGGAGCGGGTGACGCGAGCGACAGGACCGCGGCAAAGTCGGCCAGACGCGCGGTGTCCGGCGTGGGCAGACGCGCAATGCTGGCCAACGCGACGCGGCGGGCCTTCTGGTGCTGGCCCTGGCGGACCAGGCAGGACAGATAGAGCAACGGCTCGCGGATCGTGCCGTCGGCTGCGAGTGTGTTCTCGAGGACGATCGCGGCTTCCTTGAACATGCCCTTTTCCACCAGGGCGCGGGCGCGGCCGGCATAGGCGTCGCCCAGGCGCTGCCGCCATTCCGGTTGCGGGTCCTGCCGAATCAACTGTTTGTAGATTTCCGTCGCGTCCTTGAACCGGCCCCGGCGCAAGGCATCGGCGCCGCGTTCCGCCAGAGCGTCCGGCGAGGGGGCGAAAACGGGGCGGTGGAGGCCAATTTTGTTCATGGCAGACTCCGGTGTGCGAGAGCCGGACCGTTGGCGGCGCCAACCGCGGTGCCATGCTTCGCCCTGACGGATGCGGAGGCGGCACACGGGACGCTCGCGGAACCCAGCCCCGTGGTGTCTCGCTGGTATCCGACTCGGAAGAACATTCTGGAGCATACCCTGTCGCGACGGCGGTCTCCACCGTGCGCGATCGTGGCGTGTGCGAAGGTGGCATGTGCGAACGTGGCCATGGCGGGTCTCGGTCGGCCAGTCGGGAACCCGACGTCCGCTTGACAACCCTGTCGAGGGGCATGGCGTCGTCGTGCTGAGAAGGCGCGACGGCCTTCTGGTGCCTCAATGTCCGTCCGGCGACATTATGAAGGATTATAGAGCTTTCTGAGCATGAGGCGGATGGACGCGAGGTGGAGGAATGCGATGGCGTTATGATTGAGGCATTCCCAGTCCTTGGCGAGCCGACGACACCGCCCAAGCCAGGCGATGCTGCGCTCGACAATCCAGCGTTTTGGTTCGACGGCGAAGCCTTTGGCACGATCACCGCGTTTGACGATCTCGATCACCAGACTTCGCATCGGCTTGGCGACGCCATCCTGAAAGATCGGGCCGGCATCGGCCCCGTCGGCA
>DASRQX010000333.1:0-20172 GCA_035696165.1 Acetobacteraceae bacterium
TCACGCGTTTGATTCCGAGTCGTGTACGCTGCCGCGAAGCGCATTGTGCATAATAAACGCGAGGCTGATCATGTCCCCGAAGGCTCATTCAGGCTGTCGCCATCTGCGTGTTTTGCGTGCATCGTCTTCTTCATCTGCGCCAAAATTCTTCCTTCGCGATACCGCCAGCAGCCGACTTCGGAAGCACGCATTGGGCAGAGGCGTGGTCTCCCTTGGGGCAAACTGGACCATCCAGTGTAGCACAATGCAGCAACAAATGATAGTCAATAAAAATAACTTATCCGACCAGATCCGAACGCCCGCAAACGATGCAAACTAGCACAGCGTTTCCAAGAAACCACGCCGATCACGATGTCCGAGACCGGCTCGCCGACCGATTGACGGAACCCGATGATAGGAGTCGTTCTATGGAATCGCTGCACCAGTGCCGCGCTCATGCCGGGCGAAGGTCTCGCACCCACGGCTGCTCCCGTCCCTCGGCTGATGGTCGCCGGTGGCACATCGACGGCCGCACAGCCGACCCAACGCAATTGGCCCGGCAGAAAGCTGCTTCGCCTCCCGCCAGGACCGTCGCCGCCTCACAACGGCTTCAGCAGCGGTGCCACGCCCGCCGGCAGCGGCACACGATCGACGTTCAGCACCATCGACACCAGACTGTAGTAACCAACCGCGCCGATCAGATCCATTACGCCCCGCTCGCCGAAGCGATCCTTCACGCCGGCGTAGCTGGCATCTGAGACTTGCCCCGTGCCGAGCAACTCGCTGGCGAAGTCGTAAACCGACGCCTCATCATCCGACAGCTTGGTTGGCCGCTCTCCGGCCGCGATGGCGTCCAGGATCGCCGCATCCAACCCGGCCTCCAGCGCCAACCGGCGATGTGCGTAAAACTCGTACTGCGCGGTCCATTTGCGCCCGGCCAGGCAGATCGCCATCTCGTTCAGCGCCGCCGGCAGCACGCTCTTGAAGCGCACATAGGCGCCGACGCGCTGCACCAGGTCGCACAGCTCCGGGCTGCGCAGCAGGGCGTTGAACGGCCCGCGCAGCCCGGCACCGCGCGGGCCGGACTGGATCGCCTCGGCCACCGTGCGCTGCTCCGGCGACATCGTCTCCGGTGTCAGCGTCTTGAACCGTTGCTCGCTCATTAATTGTGTCCCCTTTCGAATTATGGCATCGCGGCGGTCATGCCGCCGTCGACGATGATTTCGGTCCCGGTGATGTAGCGCGCCTCATCCGACGCCAGGAACAGCACCGCGTGCGCCACGTCCCACGCATCGCCCATGCGGCCCATCGGCACCACGGCATTGCGCGCGGCGATCAGTGCCGCCACGTCATTGCCGCCGACAGTCTTGGCCAGCCGCGTCTCGACCAACGGCGTGTGCATCAGGCCGGGCACCACGGTGTTCACCCGCACGCCCTTTTTCGCAAACGCGCCGGCAGTGGAGCGCGAAAGCTGGATCACCCCGGCCTTGCTGGCGGAATATCCGACATGCACCCGCCCGGACGAGAAATCGTTGCGCAACCCGGCGATCGAGGCGATGTTGACGATCGCCCCCTTGCCCTGCGCCAGCATGATCGGCAGGGCATATTTGCACCCCAGGAACGCGGTCTTCAGGTTGAAGTCGATCTGCCGGTCCCAGACCTCCTCGGTCATGGACACGGGATCGCCGGGCGCGGATCCGCCGACATTGTTCACCAGGATATCCAGACGCTTGAAGCGGTCGATGCAGGCTTGCACCATCTCCGCGACCTCGGCCGCCACCATCATGTCGGCGCGGTGCGTCGCGCAGGTGCCGTTTTCGCCCTCGATAATGCCGCGCGTCTCGCCGGCTGCCTCCGCATTGACGTCGACCAGGAACACGCTGGCGCCCTGGCGCGCGAGCAGGGTCGCGGTTGCCTTGCCGTTACCCCAGCCGGGTCCGACCGAGCCCGCCCCCGTCACGATCGCCACCTTGCCTGCCATGCTGAGCACGGGCATTTCCCCTCTTGTCGCGTGCGACGGAGCTTAGAGCAGGTCCAGCGAGACTGGAACCGCGTGCACCTCTCCCGCTTCGCGGGAGAGGTCGAGACGCAAAGCGGCGCGGGTGAAGGCCGCGCAGCCGCACGACCTTCACCCGTGTCGCAGGTGCTCCCCGACCTTGGTCCGCTCTTCGCGGCCCAAGCCCGCGAAGAGCGGGAAAGGTGCACGCAGACCGCCCAACTCGATCCGGTAAGCCATCAAATCATAACCGCACGACCAACCCTCAATCCGCCGTCGCTTCACCGAACTTCTCCGCCAGGCGCGGCATCGAACGGCGCCGCGTCGGAGACAGAAAGTGCTGCAACCGATCCAAATACAGATAGATCACCGGCGTCGTGTAAAGCGTCAGCACCTGGCTCAACAGCAACCCACCGACCATCGCGTAGCCCAGCGGCTTGCGCAGCTCCGACCCAGCGCCGTTCTCCAGCATCAGCGGCAACCCGCTCAACAGCGCCGCCATCGTCGTCATCAGGATCGGGCGGAAGCGCAGCAGGCACGCCTGGCGGATCGCCTCCAGCGGCGCCATCCCGTCGCGCCGCTCGGCGTTGATGGCGAAGTCCACCATCATGATGCCGTTCTTCTTCACGATGCCGATCAGCAGGATGATGCCGATCATCGCAATCACCGTCAGTTCGGTCCGCGCCAGCATCAACATCAGCAGCGCGCCCACGCCGGCCGAGGGCAGGGTGGACAGGATGGTCAGCGGCAGGATGTAGCTTTCATACAAGATCCCCAGGATGATGTAGACCGCGATGATTGCCGCCGCGACCAGGTAAGGTTCGCTGCTCAGCGATGACTGGAACGCCTGCGCGGTTCCCTGGAAAGATCCTTGCAGCGCCAGCGGCAGGCCAAGCTGGGTGCGGATCTGCTCGATCGCCGTCACTGCCTGGCCGAGCGCGGCGCCCGGCGCCAGGTTGAAAGAGATCGTCACCGCCGGAAACTGGCTTTGATGGTTCACCGCGAGCGGTGCAACCGGTACCGTATCGACTTTCACGAGTTCCGATAGCGGAACAGCCTCACCGCTCGATGATTTGACATACAGCTTGCTCAGCGTGTCCGGATCACCCTCCATCCCCGGTGGCACTTCCAGGATCACGAAATACGAATTGAGCTGGGTGAAATACTGCGTCACCTCGCGCTGACCGAACGCGTCATACAGCGTGTCGTCGATCTGCTGTGGTTGGATGCCGAAGCGCTGTGCCGCGTCCCGATCGATCGTCAGCGTCGCCGTCGTCCCGGAGATCTGCTGGTCCGTCGCGACATCGCGCAGGAATGGCAGTGCCTTGACCTTGGCCAGGACCTTCGGCGCCCACAGATTGAGCTGTGCGGGATCGGCATCCACCAAGGTATACTGGTACATCGTGCGCGACAGGCGCCCGCCGACGTTGATGTCCTGCGCCGGCTGCATATAGAGCTGCACCCCCTGCACCGCCTTCGCCTTTTCGGCAAGCCGCGCGATCACCCGCATCACGCCGTCGTTCGGACGCTGATCCCATGGCTTCAGGTTGATGTACATGCGGCCGTCATTGCCCTGCGACCCCGCGGTGCCGGCGCCGACCTGCGAGGCGAAGGACGCGACGGCCGGGTCGTCGTGGACGATCTGATTGAGCTGGGTCTGCAACCGCACCATCTGCTGGTACGACGCGTTCTGCGCCCCCTCGGACGTGGCGATGATCAGGCCGACGTCCTGCACCGGGAAGAAGCCCTTCGGGATGTTGACGTAAAACACCGCCGTCAGCGCCAGCGTGCCGAGGAATGTCATCAGCGTAATGAAACGAAAACGCAACGCAATATCCAATGTGCGCCGATAGAAGCCGATCATGCCGTCGAACCCCGCCTCGACGATCCGATACACCCGGCCATGCGTGCGATGCTGGTTGCTCAGGAAACTGGCGCACATCATCGGCGTCAGGGTCAGCGACACGAAGGCCGAGACCAGCACCGCGACCGAGACGGTCATGGCGAACTCGCGGAACAGCCGCCCGACGATGCCGCCCATCAGCAGCAGCGGGATGAACACGGCAATCAGCGACAGGCTGATCGATACGATGGTGAAGCCGATCTCACCGGCGCCTTTCATCGCCGCATCGAACGGCTTCATGCCGTCTTCCACGTGGCGGTAGATGTTCTCCAGCATGACGATCGCGTCGTCCACGACGAAGCCCACTGAGATCGTCAGCGCCATCAGCGACAAATTGTCCAGGCTGAACCCCAGCAGGTACATGGCGCCGAATGTGCCGACCAGCGCGACCGGCACGGTAATGCTGGGGATGATCGTCGCCCACGCATTGCGCAGGAACACGAAGATCACCATCACGACCAGGCTGATCGATAGCAGCAAGGTGAATTCCACGTCATTGACCGAGGCCCGTATCACCTGCGTGCGATCGACGATCGTGCTGACATGGATGGCGGGCGGGATGCTGGCCTCCAGCGGCGGCAGCGCCTGCTGTACCCGCCCCACGGTGGAAATGACATTGGCACCCGGCTGTTTGAAGATCAGCAGCAGCACGCCGCGCTTGCTGTTCTGCCAGGCGGCGAGCTCGCGGTTCTGCGGTCCCCGCACGGCCCGGCCGATGTCACGGATGCGGATCGGTGCGCCGTTGCGGTAGGCTACGATGATGTTGTTGTACGGCTCGGCCGTGGTGAGCTGGTCGTCGGCCATCACGGTGTAGGCGGTGTCAGCGCCGTCGATGCTGCCCTTCGGCTCGTCGACCGTCGCAGTGGTCAGGACGTTGCGGACGTCCTCCATCGTCAGGCCCATGTAGGCAAGCTTCGCCGGATCGATCTGAACACGGATTGAGGGTTTCTGCTGGCCGCCCACCAGGACCTGCGACACCCCGGCGGTTTGCGACAGCCGCTGCGCCAGAATGTTCTCGGCGTAATCATCAACTGTCGTCAGCGGCACCTGCGTGGACTGCACAGCCAGGATCATGATCGGCGCATCGGCCGGATTGACCTTGCGGATCGTCGGCTGACTGGGCAGCGCCTTCGGCAACTGCCCCTGTGCGGCGTTGATCGCCTCCAGCACATCGCTCTCCGCGGCATCGATGTTGCGGTCGAGATCAAACTGCAACGTGATCGTGCTGGTGCCGAGCACATTGGTGGAGGTCAATTGCGCCAGCCCCGGGATCTGGGAGAACTGGGTCTCCAGCGGCTCCGCGACGCTTTCCGCCATGGTCTGCGGGCTGGCGCCGGGGAACTGGGCGGTGACCGTCAGAGTGGGGAAATCCACCTGCGGCAGCGGCGCAACCGGCAGCAGCGGGAACGCCGCCAGACCGACCAGCACGATCGCCGCCATGACCAGCGAGGTGCCGATGCGGCGCTGGATGAAGGGCGTGGATATGCTCATCGCGCCAGGTCCGTTCGCAATGTGGTGGTGCCTGGCTCAAATGGCCGGCGGGTTCGCAGGGTGCCGCCGCTCATGTCGCGGCCTTGCTCGACCGGCTGGTCACCCTGGTGCCGTCCTGCAGTCGCGACTGCCCGGCGACCACCACCTGCTCGCCGCCGTCGAGACCTTTGGTGACCACCGCCAGCGCCTGGTTCTGGTAGCCGATGCTGACCGGCCGGCTGGCCACCGTCGAGTTCGGTCCGACGACGAAGACATAGAGCCCATCTGGTCCATGCTGGATCGCCGGTACCGGAACGGTGACCGCGTTGTGGTCAACAGTAAGCTGCAGATGGGCGTTCACGAACTGCCCCGGCCAGAGGTGCCGGTCGGTGTTGGGAAACGTCGCCTTCAGCGTGATGGTGCCGGTGCCCGTGCTGATGCTGTTGTTCGTCGCCACCAACTCGCCGTTGCCCAGCGCGGTTCGGTCGTCTTGCGAATAGGCGACGACCAGCGGCTTGCCGGCGGCCTGGGCAGCCTGGACCTGGGGCAGTTCGCTCTGCGGCAAGGTGAAGACGACCGAGATCGGTTGGATCTGCGTGATGGAGACAATGCCTTGCCCGGCCCCCGCGCTGATCAGGTTTCCAACGTCGACCAGCCGCAGCCCAACCACGCCCGCGATGGGCGCGGCGATCCGGCAGAAGCTGAGATTGAGCGCCGCCGTCTGGATATTGGCGGCATCGCCCTGCAGCGTGGCCTGCATGACCCGCACCGCGGCCGCATCGTTGTCGACCTGCTGTTGCGTTTGGAAACTGCGCTGCGCAAGGGTGGCATCGCGCTTGAGGTTGACCTCATCGTTGGCGAGCGTTGCCTGATCCGAGGCCGATTTGGCCTGCACTTGCGCCAGCGTGGCGGCGTACGGCCGCGGATCGATTTCCGCCAGCAGATCGCCGGGTTTCACATCCTGCCCTTCAGCGAACGCGATGCGATCGAGCCACCCCGTAACGCGGGCCTGGATCAGCACGGACTGGAATGCCTGCACCGTGCCGATGCCCTCGTCGAAGACCGGCACGTCCTGGCGGGTGACCGGGGCGATGGTCACCGGAATCGCCGCGCCATCCGGCTGCGGCGCGGGCGACGACGATGACGTCGTCGACGGTGTCTGGGCGATCGAGGTTCCGAGGAACCCGATTCCGACGGCCACGCTGGCGCCGAGAACCCCCGCGGCCAGACGCACGATCATCCGTCTCTGTCGCCTGTCCATGCAACTCTCCAAAAATTCTCCGCGCCGGCTATCCGCCGATCACGGTTCGTCGATCCCCACGGGGAGTGGGGGTGGCTGTCCCTGTCACGCTCTGCTGGCACGTTATTGATGGGGCGAGCACGGCGGCTTGCCCTCTAAAATCTAATTTAGTGGCGTTACATTCGGTCCATCGGCGACATTGGCGATCGCACTGCCCGCGACAGGGGCCAGGATACCGGCGGCCCGACGCCTCGGAGCGTCTGCAAGACGGCCAGGTCCGCCGCGGACCACGCCATGAAGAAATGGGGTGCGCCGAGCCGTGGCGCTACTCCAATTCGGCGATCGACAAGTTGATCGCGAAGGCGCCGCACACCGCGGACGACGCGGCCCGGCGGAAGATCCTGATCCACGCGGAGGAGCTGGCGTGCGACGACGTCGCGATCATTCCCCTCCAAATACAAAACAACATCTGGGCGACCGGCGCCAAACTGACCTATGCTCGCGGCATTGACGAGACGCCGCGCCTGTTCGATGAAGCCGGCGCAGTAGGGGGGCAGTGAGATGCAGAACACCGAGGAAATCTGGCGCCTGGTCGACGCCAAGAAGGACGATTTCGAGGCGCTGTCCGACCGCGTCTGGGGCATGCCGGAGATCGCCTATACCGAGCGCCGCTCCTGCGCCGAGCACACCGCGATGCTGGAGCAGCAGGGCTTCCGCGTAACCCGCAATGTCGCCGGCATCCCGACCGCCGTGGTGGGCGAGTCTGGCGAGGAAGGGCCGGTGATCGCCATCCTCGGCGAGTACGACGCGCTGCCGGGCCTCTCCAACCAGGCCGGGGTGGCGGAGCATCGCCCATTGCCCGGCGCCGGCCACGGCCATGGCTGCGGCCACAACCTGCTGGGCTCGGCGTCCCTGCTCGCGGCGACCGCGGTGAAGGACTATCTTGCGGCACACGGAATAAAGGGGCGCGTGCGCTACTATGGCTGCCCGGCCGAGGAGGGCGGCGCAGCCAAGGGCTTCATGGTGCGCGACGGGGCATTCGACGACGTGGACATCGCCATCACCTGGCACCCAGCGGCGTTCTGCCGCGTCGATGACGCCCAGTCGCTGGCCAACACGCGGATCGATTTCAGCTTCACCGGCCGCGCCAGCCACGCCGCCGCGGCGCCGCATCTGGGCCGCAGCGCGCTGGACGCCGTGGAACTGATGAATGTCGGCGTCAACTACATGCGTGAGCACATGCCGTCGGACGCGCGCGTGCACTACGCGCTGCTGGACGCCGGCGGCATCGCGCCGAACGTGGTGCAGGCGCACGCCAAGGTGCGCTACCTGATCCGCGCGCGGGATCTGCCGGAACTGAACCGGCTGATCGTGCGGGTGCGCAAGATCGCCGACGGGGCGGCGCTGATGACCGAAACCTCGGTCACCGCCAAGGTGGTCAGCGCAGTGTCCAACCTGCTGGGCAACACGCCGTTGGAAAAGGCGATGTTTACCAACATGGAACGTCTCGGCCCGCCGCCGTTCGACGACGCGGATCGCGCCTTCGCCGCGAAGATCCAGGGCACCCTGAATGAGGAGGATATCGAGACCTCCTGGCGCCGCGTCGGTCTGCCGGTGCAGTCGGCCACCACGCTGTGCGACACGATCGTTCCGTTCGACGCCAAGGGCGCGCCGATGATGGGATCGACCGACGTGGGCGATGTAAGCTGGGCGGTGCCGACCGTGCAGGCGCGCGGCGCGACGTATGCGATCGGCACGCCCGGCCACTCCTGGCAGTTGACCGCACAGGGCATGACCCCGGCGGCGCACAAGGGGATGGTGCATGTCGCGAAGGTGATGGCCGGCACCGCGCTGGACGCGATCCAGGACGAAACGCTGCTGGCCCGCGCCAAGGCCGATCACCAGGCTCGGCTGGCACGCACCCCATATGTGTGCCCGATCCCCGACGACGTGCAGCCACCCATCGGCATGTCCGACGCGGCTGACTAGGGGGCCGGGTCAGCGCACAACATTCTTGGCTATCTCCCCCTCCCCTTGAGGGAGGGGGTTGGGGGGAGGGGGTGGTGCCAGGGTCCCTCGGAAACGGCGTACCGCGACGACTCCTCCCCCCAACCCCCCCTTCGCAGGGGGAGGGTGAGAATGGTGTGCTTCAGCCCCAATCCGTCGCCTCATGGGTTCGCACGGCTGATGTAGGCATCGGCGTCCTCCTGCAGCAGCAGCCGGTCGTCGCGCAATTGCGCAACGACCGTCTCGACCCCCGCCGCATAGACCGCCTGCGTGGGATAGCGCTCGGCGATTGACGGGCGCGCGTCGGGCGTGGCCTCGCGGTCGGCGCGGGTTGCGGCGAAGGCGAGAAAGGTGCCGTCGCGATCGGCCAATTCACCGGCAGGGTAGGGTGCCTTGTAGAGGTTCCACCCGGTGTGCGTGCCGCGCGGCACGGCGATGTCCGGCAGCTTGAGGCCGGCAAGCTCGTTGCCGTCCGGGCCAACTTGCGGGACAAGCGCTCGCCAGGTCCGCGCGGTAGCGGCGGGATTGATCCAGTCCAGTAACGGTGCTACGTCGTTGGCTGCGTGCGGCGCGGCGAAACCGGGGGCCGTGGGAAACGCCACCGCCTCGGCGCGCACCAGCGTTCCGTCATCGATGCGCGGCAAGCGGCTGGGTGGCGGGGCGCGGCCGGTGACCACCCACTCATCCAGTGCCACCAGCAGCGCGCGTACCGCGGCCATCGGGTCGTGCCCATTGCGCGGCAGGACGCAGGGGCCGGCATCGCGCGGCACACCGGCTCGGCCGGTGTGGTTCGTGCCGGTAAGGAAATAACCTCGCACCGTATTGGGCAGCACCGCGTCGTGGGTGCCCTCCGGGTTGGTGTGCAGCAGCGACGCACCCTTCTGCCAATATTCGGTCGCGGTGTTGGTCTCGATCAGCAACGGATCGCTGTCGTCGCCGCGCAGCAGCGACGCCGTCCCGCCGCCGATCGGGTCGGCGAACGTCGCGGTTGAGAACGGGAATTGCACCTCCGGGAAATCGTGGTCTTCGTGCCAGGTGCGGGTGCGCGCCGGCTGGGCAAACGGCGTGTTGAAGAACAGCCGGCCGATCCCGGCGACATGGGTGAAGACGCCATCGAACACGCG
This sequence comes from Acetobacteraceae bacterium, assembly GCA_035696165.1. GTDB lineage: Bacteria > Pseudomonadota > Alphaproteobacteria > Acetobacterales > Acetobacteraceae > Palsa-883. The sequence continues at coordinate 9,720 of DASRQX010000333.1, forward strand.
GGCGCCGCGCTCGTCCTTGTTGAACCCCAGCGCGATGTGATCGCGCAGGTAGCGGCCGGCCTGCGAGATACCGAAGGCGAGCACGTGGGTCAGTCGAACGCCCAGCAGGGACTCGCCGTCGTGGCGCAGGCGGCTGACCAGGTCGCGCGTCGCGGCAAAGCCAAGGCCGAGCACGAAAGGCTGCGTCGCGTTGTAGGTGAACTCATAGATCGCCCCGATTTCGGGCTTGGTGCCGCCGGGCAGCAGGCCGATCGTTCTGGTATCGAGGAAGGCAAAGTCAACGTCCCTCCGCGGCGCGGTCTGCCTGGCGCGCACGGTCAGACGGGCGCGCGAGTCGGCGGCGTTGTGCGACAACCGGAACGTCTCCATCACGCCGAGGCGTGTCCCTGACACGAACTCCTCGCGGATGCGCCGCACGATCGGTGCGCCGTCACCGGTGCCCACCGGCGCATCCGGTGCCAGGTCGGTGGCCACCGGCGCATCCAGTGCCAGCCCGCCATTGGCGCTTGGCGCGCCCGGATCCCAGCCGGACCACATCAGCGTGAAGCCCAGCCTCAGCGGCAGCGCGTTGCCGAGATCAGCCACCGTCTTCGGCTGGTTCCCCGTGGCGCCGGCGCAGAGATTGGCAAACAGCATCATGCGGCCGCGGTTGTTCACTTCGTACACCAGCCGGCCGTTGCCGTTGGCCGGATTGGCGGGGCGCAGGATGGTGACGTCGGTGCGATACTCCACGCGGCCGCGCGCATTGCGCGGGGCCTTGTCGAGCAGCGCGATTCCGACGTTGCCGGGATGTGCGGGATCGATCTCGCCGCTTGCTGTTCCGTCGATGCGGACATAGGCGCCGGTAGCGCCAAATTCGGCGCCACCAACGAAGTCTTCGCGGGACTTGATCTCGAAGCTGGTGATCATTGTTGGTCCTTCGTCATACGCAGCCGCTTGGTGGTGGTTGAGATTTGGGTCAGTCTCATGTCCGCAATACGGTTTAGCCTGCCCGCCGCGAAAGGCAATCGCGCGGAACCACCGGCCGGCGCGGTGGCAGAGGTCAACCGGGCCAGCGCGCCATCGCCAGGCCCAACGCCAGCAAGGAGGCAACATGTCCAGTTCAAACCCAAATCAACCAAGGGAGGTGAGCCCCGACGACCTCGCGCTTATTTTCAAACCGCTGCATTTTCGCAACCTGTCAGTCAAAAACCGGCTGTTTCGTTCAAGCATATCCGGCCGCATCGACAATTATGACGGGTCCGGAACCCGAGCGCGCCTCAACTTCGAGGAACGTTTCGCACGTGGAGGCGTCGGCGCCATCATCTCCTCTCACGTTCCAATCGATATCCGCGGTCGCGTGCTGCCCAATTACGCGACGATCGACCGTGACGCTCGAACCGCCTTCTGGCGGTCGGTGGGCGAACGCGTCCATCGTCACGATTGCAAGTACATCCTGCAACTTTCGTATTCCGGCCGCCAGCAGGACATTGCCGGGATTGAAAATCTCAAACGGCACCCGCTCGGCGTTACCGCGGTGCCCGACGCATTCCAGGGGTTGCGGTCGACCTCCATGTCGACCCAGGAAGTCCGCGCATTGGTGCGGCAATTCGCGACCGCCGCCCGCCGAGTGCGGGACGCAGGCCTCGACGGCATCGAACTGCACTCCAGCAACGGTTATCTGTTCACGCAGTTCCTCAGTTCGGCGATCAATGACCGCACTGACGAGTATGGCGGACCATTGGCCAACCGCGCCCGTTTCATCCTCGAAGTCATTCGCGAAATACGCCAGGAAGTTGGACACGATTTCTTCCTCATGGCCAAGCTCGGCCCGGTCGATCATCACAATGCAGTCACGTTCTGGCAGCGGCGCGGCAACACGCTCAAGGACGGGATACAATTGGCGAAATGGATCGAAGAAGCCGGTGCGGACGCCATTCACGTTTCCACCGGCAGCATGTTTCCCCACCCGCGAAATCCCGCGGGCCCATTGCCGCTCGACGTCGGCGCGAGAACCTATCAGAGCGTGATCGCAAGCGGCGCCTATACTTTTCGCGATTTCTTGCTGTTCCGCTATCGGTTGCTAAGGCCCGTGCTCAGGTTCCTGTGGTCGCGCACCCAGGATTTTCTGCGCCCGGACGGCTCGGCGGATATCGACAAGGTCGAGGGCCTCAACCTGCCCGATTCCAAAGCGATAAAACACGCCGTTTCCATCCCGGTCCTTTGCACCGGAGGGTTCCAGCGGGCCCACCGGATCGCCGCCGCGCTGCGGGCCGGAGATTGTGATGCCGTTTCGATGGCGCGGCCCTTGCTGGCCAACCCCGACTTGCCACGCGACCTGGAAAAATGGGACGGCCCCTCCAACCCGCCATGCAGCTATTGCAACCGCTGTCTGCTCAACGTTCTGGAACATCCCCTGGGCTGCTACGACGAGGATCGGTTCCTGAACCGTGGCGGCCACGACGCCATGATCGCCGAGGTCATGAGCATTTTCGAGGACGAAACGTAGTCGCCCCAACAACCATCAACTGAGCTCAACCACCGCCGGTTTCAAGCGCAATCCACAGCGCCGCAAGTATTTCGTCGGCCGCCAAACGAAACAAACACCAGTCATGCATAATAACTAATACCAACGGCCGGAAAGAACGACCCATCGGCGCCGCCCACATCGTCTTGCCGGCGAAGGCCGGCATCCACGACTTTCTTTGCTGCAACAAAGGCAAGTCGTGGATGCCGGCCTTCGCCGGCAAGACGATGTGGGCATTGCCGAAGAGTCAATCGTCTTGGCGCCCGATAACTAACTATACCTCCCACCATCCTGGCAGACCGGGCCGAACGCAGGCGCCCCACAAATCACGCCGCCTTGGCCGCAGCCGCGGCCTCGCCGAACACCCGGGCGAACACGCCGTCCACCTCCTTCAGGTGCAACGCCGGGTCCATCGCGCCGTCCAGCTCGGCCGCGGAAATCCGCCCGGCAACCTCGGGGTCCGCCAGCAGGTTGGCGCGGAAGCCGCGGCCCTCCGGCGTGCCCAGCCGCTCCCACGTCGCCATCGCGTTGCGCTGCACGATCCGATACGCGTCCTCGCGCAGGATGCCCGCGCGCGTCAGCGCCAGCAGCACCTCGCCCGAGTGCACCACGCCGCCCAGGCTCTCCAGGTTCGCCAGCATGCGCGCCGGATGCACCACCAGCCGCTCCATCATCCCGGCCAGCCGCTCCAGGGCGAAATCCAGCGCTGTGGTCGCGTCCGGCGCAATCACCCGCTCCACGCTCGAATGACTGATGTCGCGCTCGTGCCACAGCGTCACGTTCTCCAGCGCCGGCACCACCGCGGCGCGCACGACGCGGGCCAGGCCCGTCAGGTTCTCGCTCAGCACAGGGTTGCGCTTGTGCGGCATCGCCGAGGAACCCTTCTGCCCGGGATGGAAGAACTCCTCGGCCTCGCGCACCTCGCTGCGCTGCAGGTGGCGCACCTCGGTGGCCAGCCGCTCGATCCCGCTGGCGATAACGCCGAGCGTGCAGAAATACGCCGCATGCCGGTCGCGCGGGATCACTTGGGTGGACACCGGCTCGACGGCCAGCCCGAGCCGCTCGGCGACGTAAGCCTCCACGCGCGGATCGAGATGCGCAAAGGTGCCGACCGCGCCCGAGATCGCCGCCACCGCGATTTCCCCCCGCGCGGCCACCAACCGGGCACGATCGCGGGCGAACTCGGCATAGTGGCCGGCCAGCTTCAGGCCGAAGGTGGTCGGCTCGGCGTGGATGCCGTGGCTGCGCCCGATGGTCAGCGTGGTCTTGTGCTCGAACGCCCGCGTCTTCAGCGCCGCCAGCACGCGATCGAGGTCCGCCAGCAGCAGGTCGGTCGCCTGGGTGAGTTGCACCGACAGGCAGGTGTCCAGCACGTCGGAGCTGGTCATGCCCTGGTGGACGAACCGGCTGTCCGGGCCGATCGCCTCGGCAATCCAGGTCAGGAACGCAATCACGTCGTGGCGCGTCTCACGCTCGATCGCATCGATCCGCGCCACATCGGCGGCGTTGATCCGGGCCACCTGGTCGCCACCCTTGTCGCGGATCGCCCGCGCGGCGGTCGCGGGAATAAAACCAAACTGAGCCATGCCCTCGGCCGCCAGCGCCTCGATCTCGAACCAGATGCGGTAGCGATTCTCGGGCGCCCAGATGGCGTCCATCTCGGGTCTGCTGTAGCGGGGGACCATGATGACGCTGCCCACATGCTGCCGGGATCGCGACCAGCTAGCCCGGTCCGGCCGTTGGTGACAAGCCTGTTTGGTGACAAGCCTGGGGCTGACAAGTAACGGATCGCGCACGCCGCATGGACCTCGCCGGACTGACCCACGACCTGTCGGCGCTGGCCCAGGTGCTGGCGATCGACGTAGCACTGGCCGGCGACAACGCCGTGGTGGTCGGCATGGCGGTGGCCGGGCTGCCGCCCCGCCAGCAACGGCCGGCGATCATCCTGGGGATCGGCGGAGCGACCGCGGTCCGCATCGCGTTCGGCGCGATCGCGCTGCGTCTGCTCGCCGTTATCGGCCTGCTGCTGGCCGGCGGGCTGCTGCTGCTCTGGGTCTGCTGGAAGATGTATCGCGAGCTGCACCACCGCGCATCCGACGGCGCGCACGCCGCACCCCCGCGCCGCAAAACTCTGGCGCAGGCAATGACCCAGATCCTGCTGGCCGACGTCTCCATGAGCCTGGACAACGTGCTGGCGGTGGCCGGCGCGGCGGGCGGCAGCACCTGGGTGCTGGCGGCGGGCCTGGCGATCTCGGTCGTGCTGATGGGCATCGCCGCGGGCGTGCTGGCCCGCATCCTGGAGCGGCAACGCTGGATCGCCTGGGTCGGGCTAGCGATCGTTCTCTTTGTGGCGTTGCACATGATCTGGCAGGGCGCCTGGGCGGTGGCGGGGGCGGTATAGGGCACCTACAACAGCCCCTCTCGGGGCAAACTCAGCCAGCGGTCGTTGCCGAAGATGACGTGGTCGTGCACGACGATCGACAGCGCCTCGGCGGCGGCGCGAATCTCCCGTGTCATGTCGATGTCCGGCGCCGAGTGAGTCGGATCGCCACTCGGGTGGTTATGCACTAGTATCAACGCAGTAGCGTGCAGTTCTAGCGCGCGTTTGACGACCTCGCGCGGATAGACCGGGGTGTGGTTCACCGTGCCGCGGCCCTGCGCCTCGTCGGCCAGCAGCCGGTTGCGGGTGTCCAGGAACAGCACGCGGAACTGTTCCACCCGCTCGCGCGCCAGGCTGGCAATCAGGTAGGCCATCAGCCGGTCCCAGTTGGCCAGCACCGGCCGGTTGATCACCTCGGAGCGGAGCAACCGCAGGGCGGCTGCCTGCACCAGCTTCAGCGCTGCGACCCCGGCCTCGCCCAGACCGTCGATCGTGGACAACTCCGTGACCGGCGCGGCGATGGCGCCGGCGAAGCTGCCGAAGCGGGTCAGCAGCATGCGGGCCAACGGCTTGGTGTCGCCCCGGGGCAGCGCCAGGAACAGCACCATCTCCAGCATCTCATGATCGGCCAGTGCCTCCGGCCCGGCGGCCAGCAGCCGAGCGCGCATGCGCGCCCGGTGGCCGTCGGTGCCGGCCAGGGCGGGGCTGGCGAGGGGTGGGGTGGCGGTTGCTGGGTTGGCGCGGGCCAGTTTGGCGCGGGCTTGGCTGGCGAGGGCTGGGCTCGTGACCGCAGGGCTGGCGAGGCCGGAGCTGGCCAAGGCGAGCGTGGACATGACCGGCCCGCCAAATGTTGGGCCGGAAAGGGTTGCGTCGAGTTGGACCGGATCGGGCGGCATGGATCGACTGAGGAGCAAGCAGGGTTGGGCCGGGCCAATTGCAGCAGCAGAGGCTCGGGCGAGTTCAATCAGCGCCAGCAAGTCAGGCGCCTCGCTCAGTCCGGGTCGAGCGCGCGTGGTCCTGGCCATCCATCCCGTCGTTGGTCGCAGCGCCAGGCTAGGCCGGACATCTTGCCGATCGGCTAACGCGATGCAGCCAATCCGTGCGGCTTCACCTCGCACCGTCGTTCCCCCGATTTTGACCTCGCCCGGTCGCGGGGACGTCGGATCGCGCATCGACCCGGGTGAGGGTGGTGGATTGGCGCAACTCATCAATCAGTCACCTCTGCATCGGCGTTTTCTGCGTTCAGCAAGCGCTGATGGCCTCCGATCGGAGTGCGCAGGCCTGTTAACGAAGTCGCAGCAAAAGTGCGCTTTCCCAGGGTGGTATCCCGGAGCGGAACCGCGCCAATGCCGACCTTGAGCATGTTTTACGGCATCGTGATCCAGATGTTCTGGCAGGAACATCCGCCGCTGCCCTTCCACGCCTTGTACGCAGAGCACGAGGCACTGATTGACTTCCGGACGCTGGATGTCATCGAGGGCAGCCTGCCCCGCCGCGCGCTTGCTCTTGTGCTTGAGTGGGCGCGGACACATCGTGCCGAACTGATGGAGGATTGGAATCTATGGCGACAGAGGCAGCCGCCCAACACGATCGAGCCGCTTCGGTAGCGCCCACCATACGTCCGACCGCGCCGTAGCGGGTACGGGAGGTGACGGCGTTGCCAGACGACCGCCTGTTCGTGCGGTTCGTCGATGGGTTTACGGGCATCGTCGATCTTTCCGCACTCGTTGCGTCGCCGAACGCGGGGGTGTTCGTGCGCTTGCGCGACCGGACCTTGTTCGCGCAGGCCCATGTCGAAATGGGCGCCGTCGTCTGGCCCGGCGAGCTGGATCTCGCCCCTGACGCGATGCACGCCGCGATCAAGGCGCACGGTGAGTGGAGAATTGTCCCGTAGTTGGCCGATCGCGCGAGGATCGGCGGAGGGCGCGGGACGGGCGCCATGAAGGTCACTGTAGCTAACTTCTTCAAGAGTGTGGGCAAGGAGCCCGAGCAGTTCTACGTTATCCACTATTTCTCGCAATCTTTGTATGACGCTGACAGTGAAGGCCACTCACCTCGGATTACATCTATTGCAGTAATGCACTTTGCAACGCGCCAGGCGACGAGCTTCTTTGTGCACGCGACTGCAGATTTGCTGAAAATCGGAAATGAGAAGATCGAGTCTCGATATAACGACATTGAGAAGGAAATGTTGCTTCGCTTTCTTTAGTTCGTTCGCGACAGGCTTGATAAGTACTGGATTCACTGGCGGATGCAAAATCTTACGTTCGGCTTTGAGCATTTGGAGCATAGGTCCCGCTATCTGGAAAACCCTGAGCCGCAGAGGGTTCCGTTTGAGAATAGACTTGATCTCAGCGCCATCCTTCAAGAAAGGTACGGTCGCGATTACGTCCCGAATCCACGCATGATTAACTTGGCCCAGCAGAATGGACCGCTCCCCCAAGGGTTCTGAAACGGTGAGCAAGAGGCAGAGGCGTTCAAGAACAAGGACTTCATTCGTTTGCATGCCTCGACCCTTGCAAAAGTTGATTTCTACCGACATGTAATCGTACTTGCTCAGCAAGGGAGACTCCGCACTGCAAACAAGAACTGGGGCGCGCGGATTGATCGTTTGCTGGAAAGTAGAACAGCACGGACGATCGCTCTCTCGGCGGGTGTAGTGGGAGCGTTGGTAGCAATTTATCAGATTGTGCTTTCGCTAATGCGATGACGCCATCTATGCCAATTTGAGGGATGACATGCCCTTGGATCCTTGGAGCGTGATTAATATAATGGACCCCTTCTATCGCGTGGCGCAATCAGGTTCGCATCAACGTGATTGACGACATTATACCCTTCAATGGCTTCGAAGGAACTCCCGCACCTGCTCGATCGTCCGCGCCTTCAACTCCGCCGGCTCCCGCCACGGAAACACCGTCGACTGCGACCTAGGCGCCAACGCCGCCACATCCACCGACGCAGACAACGGATGCGCCGGCGTATCGTCCGGCATCACCAGCATCGGCGTCTGGCATTGCCGCACAAACTCCCGAGACACGCTATAAACAAAATCCGCCCGCTTTCGATACAAAGCATGCAGATATGCCTCGATCGTCGCCATCGTCACCTCAGGCCGCCGGGCCAAAAGCTCCGGCGCCCAGACATCCCGCCCCGAGCGATACATGACGTCCGGATCGTCATCCCGGTGCCCCACCGTCTGGCACAGCACGCCGGCTACCACGCGATCCGGCGCCCGCTCCATCAGCTTCAGCGCAAAGCACCCCCCGATGCAGTAGCCCATAAAAAAGAACTCGCGTATCCCCAAATGATCCATCAGCCCAAGCTGATCCTCGGCGAACGCGCCCCAAGGGTCCTCAACGGCAATCGGCCCCGTCGATTCCCCGCCGTTCGCATTCCGCTGATCCATCGTGATGCAGCGGAAGTCGTCCTTGAACACCTCCATCGCATTGAACACCGCCGTCGGCCAGTTGCTGACGCGGGAATTCAACCCGCCGCCGGGGGTCATCAGCAGAGGGAAGCCGCTGCCGGCCTCCTCATAGCGGATGCGCACATCGCCCTTTGCGTAGAATGGCATGGCAGTATCTCCTGTTGGCGGTAGCTCGCGGCTTGGCTAGGTCACGGCATCCACGTCTTGGCTGTCCGTGTCAAAAGAAAGATGCGCATGGCCGGCACAAGGCCGGCCATGACGACAGGGGCGGTATCCCCTCACTCGGCAGCCGCCACCTTATCCTGTGTCTTCGTTGCGAAATCGCTGGCGTCATGCCGCTCATGCAACTGGCTCGACGGATCGCCGGACACGCGGTTGACCATCCGCCCCCGCTGCACCGCCGGCCGAGCGCCGACCGCATCAGCCCACCGCACCACGTTCTTATACTCGTGCACCGACAGGAACTCGGCCGCCCCGTACTGCCCGAACTTCACCAACCCGCCATACCACGGCCACGCCGCCATATCGGCGATCGTGTACACCTCGCCCGCGAGGTACGAATTGTCCGCCAGCCGCTTATCCAGCACATCCAGCAGCCGCTTCGTCTCCATGGCGAACCGATCGATCGGATATTCCATCTTCGTCGGCGCATAGGCGTAGAAATGCCCAAACCCCCCGCCGACATACGGCGTGCTGCCCATCTGCCAGAACAGCCACGACAGGCATTCGGCGCGCAGACCGACCTCGGTCGGCAGGAACGCGCCGAACTTCTCGGCGAGATGTATCAAGATCGCGCCGGTCTCGAACACCCGGATCGGCTTCGGCCCACTGCGGTCCACCAGTGCCGGAATCTTGGAGTTGGGATTGATCGCGACAAAACCGCTGCCGAACTGATCGCCGTCATTGATCCTGATCAGCCAGGCGTCGTAGTCCGCCCCGGTGTGCCCGAGCGCCAGCAACTCCTCCAGCATCACCGTCACCTTCACGCCGTTCGGCGTACCCAGCGAATAAAGCTGCAGGGGATGGCGGCCGACCGGCAGTTCCTTCTCGTGCGTCGCCCCCGAGATCGGCCGGTTGATGTTCGCGAAATGGCCGCCGCTCGGTTTGTTCCAGGTCCAAACCTTCGGCGGCGTGTACTCGGCTGCATCGGACATGATCGAAGCTCCAGATATTTGGTGTTGGTGCCCCGTCATTCCCGCAGCATCGCCGCCACCTGGTCAAGGTGGCGGATGCGCGCGAACATTTTCATCGCCTTGTCCAGGCTGTAAGCGTGCGCCGCCGCATCGCTGCCCCAGCAGCACTCGCGCACCACCACACACGCAATGTCCATATTGAACGCCTCGCGCACGCTGGTCTCGACGCCGCGATTGGTCGCGCCCCCGCCGATGATAACCGTGCCGCGCCGCAGCATGTGCAGCAGCTCGGCGACGCCCGTCCCGTAGAACGCGCTCGGCCGGCGCTTGAGGAAAACGTAATCCTCCGGTCGCGGCGCGATCTCGTCGGGGAAGCCGGCGTCCGCCGTGCCCTCGACGGCGTTGGTCAGCGGCGGCACGCCGGTCTCCACCGAAAGGTCGGTCGGCAGCATGACGATGTCGGCGCCATCGGCACGGCTGACCGGCGTCGTGTAGATCACCGGCACGCCCGCCGCCCGCGCGGCCGCGATCATCCGCACCCAGGCATCGAGCACCGGGCGCATCGCCGCCCGCCGCGAGGGATCCGACGGCGCCAGCGCGCGTCGGCAGACATCATAGGCGATCAGCACCGCGCGGCGCCGATCGATACGTTCGGGTTCCGGCATCGCAACCTCCTTGCGGCAGCGCCGATCTGCTGATGGCAACGCCAGTCAACCACCAAGCCGCCAGGCCGCCAAGGTCTTGCCGGCCAGGTCAATCCACACCGCGCCGGCAATCCGCGCCGCGCCGGCCCACTATCAATAACTTGGCGACTTGGCGGTTGAACTATCCCAACAAGCCGCCTAGACCGTGCACTCCCCGCCGGACAGCACGTCCAAATGCGACTGCCCACACCACCATCCTCAATGGACAGCCCAGGCGATCGCTGCCAATAGAACCCGCATGAGCGAACAGCGCATTGTTCCGGTGATCCTGTCCGGCGGGTCCGGCACGCGACTCTGGCCGGT
>DASRQX010000334.1:0-1656 GCA_035696165.1 Acetobacteraceae bacterium
ATGGATGACAGCGTCACGCCATTGCGGCGAGCACAGCGGTGTAGGCGTAGCCGGCAATGAGGGCGCCGATCATCGCGAACGCGAGATAGAGTGCGAAAGCACGGGGTTTGACCAAGGCGCAGACCGCGACCATGGCGGGGAAGCCCGTCGCACTGCTGGCCAACATGAACGCAAGACCGGTCGCCGGGCTCATGCCGAGGCCGACCAGACCCGAAACGAACGGAATGGCGGCAAAGCTGTTGAGATAGACGGGAATGCCAATGGCGACTGCCAGCGGTACCGCGAGCAGTCCGGCGCCGGCACCCAGCCAGGTCCCGACAGCGCCCGCTGGCAGCCAGGCCACCATGAGGCTTTCCAGCGCGTAGGCAACGGCGAGCCAACGCACCAGGAACCAACCTGTCGCGGTTGCGGTCGTCCGAAATCGCTGGGATCGGACAGCGTCGGTCCAAAAGCGCCAGACCACGCCCGACTGCGTTGGCGACGGCTTGGGAGCGCAGCAGGCGGTCGTGCGTATCTCGGCAATGTCCTGCTTCGCTGATCCGCAGCATGAGGTGGGCTTCGGCGGGGTGTTCGACCCGCAGCCGGGTGCACCTGGCGCGGCGGCCGCGATGCGCAGCGCAGCGGGTGCATCGAGCCACCCGAGGCGGATCAGCAGCATCGTCCCGAAACCGCTCAGCAGTCCCATACCAATCGCGCCAACCAACTTTGCGACGGCAAAGCCAAGGCCGAGCGTCCCGGCGGCGATGACGAATTGCGTTGGGTCCATCAGGGGCGATGCGATCCAGAATGCCATGACAGGTGCGAGCGGCACGCCCGCACCGAGGAGACCCGCAACGAGCGGTATCACGCCGCAGGAGCAGAACGGCAGCAATGCACCGATCAGGGAGGCCACCAAAATCATGCGGCCTTGGCGGCCGGTGAACGCCCTTGCCGCCAATCCGTCGGCGCCGGTCGCACGTGCGGCCGCCGCGATGACGACGGACGCGGCGAGCCAGGGGGCAATGTGCGCCAACTCGCCGGCGACGTACAGCACTGTGCTCCGCGCCTGAACGGGGCTGTTGGCCCACAGACCGACGAGCAGCGCGGCAAGTGCGATCAGCACATGATCGGCGCGCGCCACCATGCCGAGGCATGGGGCGATGCTCGATTTGAACGAGCGCGCCGTGGACGGCGGCTGCGACTGAAAGGTGTCGGCCGATGTCGTTTCGGCTGGTGGCACTGGAGCCTCCTATATCACTGGCTCTATAGTTGTATCAGAGCGCCCAAAACGTCACGCGGCACGCGCCCGGCGCCGGCGCGTCGTGGATGGGGAAGCGAGCTCGGGTGACGTCGGCGTGGCGGCGTCGCCGAAGCCGGCGCAGCAGTGCTCCTTGACGAAGGCCAGCGTCGCGTTGATCGCCGCAGAGTGGGGAGTACACCGTACCACGCGACCCTCGCGTCGCTGCGCAATCAGGCCGGCGGAGACGAGGCCGCGCAAGTGAAACGCCAACGTCGAGGCCGGCACGCCGAGATGGGACTGTAATTCGCCGATGGCGAGGCCCTCGCGGCCTGCTCGGACGAGCAGGCGGACGATCTGCAGGCGGGTGGCGTTGCCCAGCTCAGCCAGGCCGCGTGCTGCGGTATCGATGTCCATGCCACGACATATGACATGGGGCC
>DASRQX010000335.1:0-5945 GCA_035696165.1 Acetobacteraceae bacterium
GGGGTTCAGTGCCAGGAACGCCGGCGTGCGGGTGCCGGGCGCGCGCGGCAGCACGTCGTCGTGCTCGTACTCCACACCGAGTTCGCCCGCCATCCAGAGCGTGCGAATGGTGCGCGAGCGGGCGGAGCCGTGGATCCGAAGCATGGTGGTTTCCTTTCTCGATTGTTGGTCAGGTGGTTTCGTTGTTATGTCGGTGTCGCCAGTCAACCGGTCTGGGCCGTGCGGCGCACAGTGGGTGCCGGGATTGCCTCGATCATTACGTTGATGCAGGCGGGTTTGCCACTGGCCAGGGCGCGCTCGATCGCACCTTGCATCTCCTGTGGCCGGCGCACCAGTTCGCCGTGGCCGCCAAGTGCGGTTACGACCAGATCGTAACGTGTCGCCATCAGCTCGCAGCCGACTGCGCGGTTGGCGCCGTAGTCGCGAACTTGCAGATTGTATTCGGCGTTCCAGCGCGCATCGGTGCCGACCACGGCGACGAAGGGCAGGTTGCGGCGTACCGCGGTTTCAAATTCCGCCATGTGGAAGCCGAAGGTCCCGTCGCCCAGCACGGCAAACACCGGTGCCGCGCCCTCAACGACGCGTGCGCCGAGCGCCATCGGCAAGGAGCTGCCGATCGAGCCGGTGACGCCGTTGATCATGCGCCGTTCGCAGCTCAGCAGGCTCTGGCCCCATTGCGCGAACTCGCCGCCGTCGCAGACCAGGACGGTGTCGGGATTGCGTTCGACATAGGGTTTCAGGGCTCGGAATACCTCGATTGCGTGCAGCTTGTCCGCGGTCTGGCTGGCGAGTGTTTCCCAGAATGCGGGCCGGTCGGTGAGGTGACTGCGCGCCTCGCGCAGCCACACGGTGGTTGACGGCGCGTGCCCGCTGGCGCGGCGGATCAGCCCATTGCCCGCTTGGTGTGTGTCGGCGACGCAACCGAAGGTGAGCAGCGGTCCCTTCTCGCGGATGGCACGTTGCAGGATCGTTGCGTCCGGGTCGATCATTACGAAGCGGCAGGCGGGGTCGACGGCAGGTGCCGCGCCGAATTTCAAGGTGAAATCAAGCGCCTTGCCCAGCAGCACGATCAGGTCGCAGCGTGCCACCAGGTCGGCGAAGGCGCCCAACGTCGCGTCGGCGAAGCCGCGCGGGCTTTCCATGATGCAGGCCGGCACGTTGGTTGCGTTTTCGATGCGGGCCAGTAATGCGCGACCGGAACGGTTGGCGAGTTGCGGGCCGGCGATGAGCAGCGGTCGCGTCGCACCGGCGATCAGGGCCAGCACGGTGTCCGCCGCCGGGTCGCTCAGGGTTACCGGTTCAGCAATGAAATCGGCGGCTCCCGGCCAGGCGATCGCCGTCGCTGGGACCTCGGCGTCAAGCAGGTCGGACGGCAGGCTGAGGTGTACTGGCCCGGGCCGGCCGGCGGTGGCGATGCGGATCGCCTTGGCGACCTCCACGCCGAGGCGGGCGGTGTCGGTCGCCACCCAGGACGCCTTCGCCACAGGCGCCGCCATCTCCGCCTGCCGCAGCTCCTGGAAGCCACCGCGGCCGAGCTGAGTGGTCTCGGTATGGCCCGACAGCAGCACCAGCGGCGCCTCCTGCCCGAGCGCGGTCATCAGCGCCGCGGTGGCGTTCGCATGGCCGGGACCGCCGGTGACCATGGCAAGGCCGGGCCGGCCGGTCAGCCGGCCGAACGCGTCGGCGGCGTGCACCGCGGCCGCCTCGTGACGCGTGTGGATCAGGTCGAGCCGCGAGCCGATCGCGGCATCGAACAGCGACATGATGTGATTGCCGGACAGGGTGAAGATCGTGGTGTGTCCGGCGCGGTCCAGCGTGCGTACCACGATGTCGGCGCCGCGCAGGGTTGCGGTCATTGGGCTCGTTGTCCTTCGCACTCTCGGCCCGCTCGGCGGGTGGGCTGGGCGCGAGTGTGCGTGCGCGGGGCGGCTGCCTCAACCCCTGGCGCGGCGGTCGGTTTGACTACCTGGCGACGCCCCTGGCGTGGCGTCATTCGCTCGCGGAAATCCGTGTTTTTGATAACCATTTGCAATAAAGAATCAATACAGTGACGCCTGGGTATGGAGACGCGGAGAAGAATATCAAGTTGATCACTCGACTTTTCTGCTCCGTGCCTCCGTGTCTCTGTGGTGGTCCTTGCTTGCGGACATGCGGCAGGGCACAGATTCTGGCCAGCACACGCCACCGGGCTGTGACGTCACTCGATGCGCGCCAGCGCCGCCTCCAGCCGTGCTATCTCGGCCTGCGCGGTGGCCAGCCGTTCGCGGTTCTCCTCCACCACTTCCTCGGGGGCACGGCGGACGAAATCCACATTCTCCAGTTTCTGCGCGATCTTCTTCGCTTCGCCAGTGGCCTTGTCGCGCTCCTTGGCCAGACGTGTCCGTTCCGTGCCAAGATCGATCACCGCGGCCAGCGGCAGGATCACCGTCGCCTCGTCCAGCACGGCCTGCACCGAGCCTTTCGGCATCTCGCCGGTCAGAGACTTCAACTCCGACGCTCGCGCCAACCGCTTGATCGCATCGATCCAGCGCGACGCGCGCGCCAGCGTCTCGGGCGTGGCATCGCGCAGCAGGATCGGCGTTGGCGTGCTGGACGGCACATTCATCTCGGCGCGCACGGCGCGGACCTGGGTGATCAGACGCACGACCCAGTCCAGTTCGTGGCGCGCGTTCGCGCCGTCAGTCACTGGGACCGGTGTCGGCCAGGGCGCACGGATCAGGCTGTACTGGGCGCCGTAGCCGAAACGGTCCCATAGTTCCTCGGTGACGAACGGCATCGCCGGATGCAGCAGGCGCAGCACGATGCCGAGGACATGCGCCGCGGTGGCGCGCACCTCGCGTGCATCGGCAGTGTCGCTTTGGACCGGCGCAGGTGCGCGCCTGTCATGGCCGGGCTTGTCCCGGCCATCCCAGACTTCGTCGAGCACAAAAGTCGTGGATGCCGGGCCGGAGCCTGTCCTCGGGCGGGCCTCGGGCCCGACCCGGGGGCCCGGCATGACGGGGGAAGAAGCGGCGTGTCCCGGTCCGGATCGGGGATCGGGCATGACGGGGCAGGAAGCGGCGTCTTCCGGCCCGGGTGGGGGGCCGGCCATGACTGGGGAAAGCACCGGCTTGGCGAATTCCACGAACAAGTCGCAGAACGTGTTCCAGGTGAAACGGTAGCAGATGGCGGCATATTCGTCGATGCGGTAGCGTTCCAGCGCGTCAGTCGCCCGCGCGACGGCGTCATTCGCCGCATCCAGTATCCAGCGCGTCAGCGGTAGCCGCGCCGCAGCCGGATCGAACGCCGGATCGGGCGCGATCGCGTTCATCTCGCAGAACCGCGCGGCGTTCCACAGCTTGGTAACGAAGCTGCGCTGGCTCTCCACCCGCGCCGCGCCCAGCTTCACGTCGCGCCCCGGGCCGGTCAGCGCGCAAATGGTGAAGCGCAGCGCGTCGGCGCCGAAACGGTCGATCAGCTCGAGCGGATCGATGATGTTGCCTTTCGACTTCGACATCTTCTGGCCGCGCTCGTCACGCACCAGGCCGTGGATGTAGACGGTGTGGAACGGCACCCGGTTCATGAAATGGATGCCCTGCATCATCATCCGCGCGACCCAGAAGAAGATGATGTCGAACCCGGTCACCAGCACATCGCCGGGATAATAGCGAGCCAGCTCCTTGGTTTTTTCCGGCCAGCCCAGTGTCGAGAACGGCCACAGGCCGGAGCTGAACCAAGTGTCCAGCACGTCTTCATCCTGAACCAGCGCCGCATCGTTGCCGTAGTGCACCCGCGCCTCGGCCCGTGCCTCAGCGTCCGAGTAGGCAACGAACACCGCGCCGTCCGGTCCGTACCACGCCGGAATCCGATGCCCCCACCACAACTGGCGGGAAATGCACCACGGCTGGATGTCGCGCATCCACGCGAAGAAGGTGTTCTCCCACTGCTTCGGCACGAACTGCGTCCTGCCGGTCTCCACCGCCTCGATCGCCGGCTTGGCCAGCACCTCGGCGTTGCAGTACCACTGCGTCGTCAGCAACGGCTCGATCGGCACACCCCCGCGATCGCCGTGCGGCACCTGATGGGTGTGCGGCTCGACCTTTGCCAGCAATCCAAGCCGCTCCAGTTCGGCGACGATCGCCTTGCGCGCGGCGAAACGATCCTGCCCGTCCAGCCCACGCACGAAAGCAGGATCGGCGACGCCATCCACGGCAGCCAGCGCGTCGGCGATCTCGGCCACGGTCACGCACGCCTGGCGATCCAGCACCGAGGGCATCGGCAGCTCGTGCCGCTGGCCCACGGCGAAATCGTTGAAGTCATGCGCCGGGGTGATCTTCACCGCGCCGGTGCCCTTTTCCGGATCGGCATAGCTGTCCGCGATGATCGGGATCAGCCGCCCTACCAGCGGAAGAATTGCGTGCCGGCCGATCAGCGCCGCAAGCGTCGGGTGCTGCGGGTGCACCGCCACCGCAGTATCGCCCAGCATCGTTTCCGGCCGCGTGGTCGCGACCGTAATGAACTGGCCCGGCTCCCCTTGCATCGAACCCGCGATCGGATAGGTGATGTACCAGAGATGGCCCTTGATCTCCTGGTTCTCCACCTCCAGGTCGGAGATCGCGGTCTGCAGCCTGGGGTCCCAGTTTACCAGCCGCCGGTCGCGATAGATCAGGCCCCTGCCGTCCGCGTCCTTCGTGCGGTACAGCGTAACGAACACCTCGCGCACCGCAGCCGACAGCCCGGCATCCATGGTGAAGCGCTCGCGCGCCCAGTCGAGCGAGGCACCCAGCCGGCGCAACTGCCGGGTGATCGTGCCACCGGATTCCGCCTTCCACTGCCACACGCGCTCGATGAACGCCTCGCGCCCCATGGCGCGCCGATCCACATTGCCCTGCTCGGCCAACAGCCGCTCGACCACCATTTGCGTCGCGATGCCGGCGTGATCGGTGCCCGGCTGCCACAGCACGTCGCGCCCCTGCATGCGCCGCCAGCGCACCAGCACGTCCTGCACGGTGAAGGTCAGCGCGTGGCCCATGTGCAGGCTGCCGGTGACGTTCGGCGGCGGGATCATGATGGTGAACGGCACCGCACTGGACCCCGGATCGCAGGCGAACGCGCCGCTGCTCTCCCAGCCCGCGTAGAGGCGTGGTTCGATCTCGGACGGATTGAAGGCCTTGTCCAGCATCACCTAATCTCCCGCGGCCCCAGGTCCCGCGGGAGGCCGCCGATGTCTTTGTGTCAGGGTACCGCGCGGCCGACGACACGCTCGATTTCGGTCCGCACCAGCCGCTCGACCATGCCCGGCAGGTTGGTGTCGAGCCACTGCTTCAGCAACGGCCGCAACTCCGCGCGCACCATATCCTCGATGGTCGGCCCGCCGGTGTACACCTGGGTCGTACGCTCCGCCGTCAGCGTCCGCACCAACGAGCCGACCGAGGTCGCCGCGGCGGCCGAGGCCTCTGCTCCGATCAAGTTCTCATTGGGGGGAAGCATCGCGTTTTCGAACTGCAAAGGCGCGAATTGGTCAGGCGCAGGCGAGGCAGGCATGGGCGGGTCAGGTGCGAGCGGAGCGGGTGCGAGCGGCACATTCGGCGGAGGTCGCGCCGACGCCACAACCGGGTCCGGCAGCATCATCGACGCATCGAGTTGCAGCACGCCATCAGCGATGCTGGCCGCCGCGCCGGGCGCGGCCGGCGCCGCCGCTGGGCCGCCTTCTTCTTCAGCCAGGATCCGGCGGATCGAGGCCAGGATGTCCTCCATCGACGGATCGCCACCCGCGGCGGGCGGAGCCCCGGCCGCGGAATTAGGCGCGCCGGCGCCGGTTCTTGCGCGTTCGGACTCACTCATGCGCTTCGTTGCCTCACACCAACCGTGTCAGCGGCCCGGCTGGTCGGTGGCGTAATCACCCAGCCCGAACCACTTGTTCTTCACCGCGTTGTAATACGCCGTTTCGTCGTACAGCGGCACCG
>DASRQX010000336.1:0-15054 GCA_035696165.1 Acetobacteraceae bacterium
CGGGGGCGGCGAGGAATACGTTGGTGTAGCGGCCCTTCTCGTCCGGACGGCGGCGGATCTCGCGCAAACCGAGCACCTCGAAGAAGGCGATGCTGTCCTCCAGCGAACTGACGCGGATCATGGTGTGCAGATATTTGGTCACGGCGGGTCCTCAGGTCAGGGGTCGGCGCGTTCGTGGCGGCGCTGCAGACGGGTCGGGCTGTGGTGACAACGATGGTGAGGACGGCCGCCAAGGTTATCCAGATCGGCTGACACCATAATGCGAAACGTCTGCTTTGGAAGATTAGCGAGATTCGGCGGAACGACCGCGTTGGGCGCTGCATTGCATTTGCTGTGAATCTGCGTGGGGTCCCGACGCCGATCGGCGCGCTAGACCAGTGATCCGATGGACATTGCAGGGGTCACTGGACGGCACCGATTTACACCCGGGCATTTCATCTCGGACACTGTCCAGCGTCGTTGCGCCGGTTGAGGAAATCTACGCGTCCATCATGTCGGGCGAGACATCTTCGACACGGTGTCGATTTCCGAGCAGTTCGATCTCCGACTGCCCGGCAACCGCCGACCGTCCGGCAGAGTATCCGACACGAAATCCAGAGACCAACGCTGGTCCACCCCGTCGGGCAACACGATCGGCGCCCCCGTGCCCAGCGCCCGCTTGCGGCCACGCCGGCGGCGTACCTGTAGCCGCTCCTCGGTATAGATCCAGCGCAGCCTCTTGTGGTTCAGCTGCACGCCCTCTCGTGCCAGCAGCAAGCCAAGGCGGCGGTAGCCGAAGCGCCTCCGCTCTCCTGCCAAGCCACGTAGACGGGCCCGCAACGCGGCATCGTCGGACCGACATGATCGGTGACGCACCACGCTCCGGTCCACGCCGAGGATCATGCACGCCCGCCGCTCGCTGATCTTATGCGCCTCGCGCATCGCCGGAACATCGCTCCTCCTTGCCACAGGCGTCGCCATTTTTTAGGCGATGTCTTTCAGCACCGCGTCGTCCAGGATCGCTTCCGCCAGCAGCTCTTTCAGCCGCGTATTCTCAGCCTCCAGCGTCCGCAGTCGCCGCGCCACCGATACCTCAAGACCGCCGAACTTCGACTTCCACTGGTAGAACGTCGCCGGGCTAATCCCGTGCTTCCGGCACACATCCTAGGTCGCTGGCCCGGCCTCCTGCTCCCGCAGCACACCAATGATCCGCTCTTCCGTGAACCTCGAACGCTTCATCCATCCGCCTCCCGCTTGGGCGGACTACTCAAAACTGGATGGAGTTCAGGGGCTCAGGTCAAAAACTGACATCCGAGCGGCAGCTTTCCCGGTATGCTGCCAGCGTATTCTTGCGCCAGATTTCTCATTATTGCCTGTAGAGAGACCGGTGCTAGCTCAGTGGTCGGCGCCGTGGGCCTTCCGCGGCACTCCGGGACCAGAGGGCATCGTGTACACCGACTTAAGACAGGACTTCCCGCGGCCGGACCCCAGCACGGTGGAAGGATTTCGCGGCATCTGGGCCGCAACCCTCGCCGACACGATGGGGCGGCACGGGATCATGTCCCCTGACATCCGCCCTATTTTCGAGGGCATACAGCTCGTCGGCGTGGCCGCGACGGTCCTCAACTATCCCAACGACAACATCACGACTCATCAAGCCCTGACGATGCTGCAACCCGGAGACGTACTCGTATTGGACGAGGGCGACGGCAACGTCACGGGGTCATTCGGGCACAACATGTCGCTGCAGGCGCGCAACCGCGGCGCGGTCGGACTGGTCACCAGCGGCTGCATCCGCGATTTGCGGCTGCTACGCGAAGAACGGTTTCCCGTGTTCAGCCGCGGGGTCTGCGCCCGGTCGGCGCAGAAGAGCACGCCGGGTTCGGTGAACATGCCGGTGCAGGTCGGCGGGATCGTGGTGTGCCCCGGCGACATCATCGTAGGCGACGATGACGGAGTCGCGGTGGTGCCGCGCGCCGACGCCGACGACATCTTGCTGCGCGCCCGCGGCCGGATGGAGATGGAGCACCAGCAGGCGGCCGACATCAAGGCCGGCAAGCGGCCGCTCGAGATCGTCTTCGGCGAAGATTGGGTGACCAAGGCCCTCAAGGACAAGGTCCGGATGATCTAGATGAAAGTCGCTCCGCGCACCGCAACGATAGCTGACGGGGGCCGTGAATGAGCCAAAACCCGGAGATCGTACTGGAACAGGCTGACGTCGTCATCGCAGGCAGTGGTGCCGCCGGCATGCGCGCGGCGATCGCGGCACACGACGCCGGCGCACGGGTCGTCGTCCTTGCCAAGGGCCCGGCGCGTGCCACCCACACGCGGATGTCGGGCGGCCGCTATAATGCAGTCTCCGGGCTCAATCCGGACGACAACACCGACGCCTTCTTCCGTGACACGCTGGACTCCGGCGCCGGCATCAACGACCACCGCCTCGCCCGCATTCTCGCCGACGAGGCGATGGATCGCGCCTATGACCTCGAAGCCTACGGCCTGACCTGGGATCGCAAGGCGGCGCGAGAATTCTCGCTGTCCATGACAGGCGGCGGCTCGTTCGTGCGCACCATCGGATCCGCTGACGAGGGGATCGGCATCACCGAGGTAATGATCCACCAACTCCACGTGCGCGACATCCGCATAGCCGACTTCCACATGCTGGTGGACACCGTGTGCGACGATGCAGGCCGGGTCGTGGGTGCGCTGGTGCTCGATCTGTCGCGCGGCAAATGGCGCATGTTCTCGTGTGGCGCGGTGATCATCGCGACCGGCGGCACGTCCCAGCTCTACGAGACGAGTTCCGGCCCGACCATCAATACCGGGGATGGCATCGCCATCGGCCTGCGCGCCGGCGCCGAACTGGTGGACATCGAGTTCATGCAGTTCATCCCGATCTCGTTCGTCTATCCCCGCAGCATCCGCGGCTACACCCTGACAGAGCCGGCACATTACGGCATGCGTCACTACGACCCGACGGCCGATGCGGCGCACCTGCTGAACAACAAGGGCGAGCGCTTCGTCCTGAAGCATGACCCGGTACGCAAGGAAGGCAGCACGCGTGACGTGTTGGCCCGCGCCATCATGCTTGAGATACTCGAGGGACGCGGAACGCCGGAAGGCGGCGTGCTGATGATGCCGGACGAGCGAGTGTTTGGCTCGTTCTTGCGGGAACGCCCGATCTACGTCAAACGCCTGCTTGAGAACTACGGCGAGGCGCAGGCGCGACTGCAAGCGCCGATCCAGGTCATGCCCAGCGCCCTTTACACGCTCGGCGGCGTGCGCATCGACCCCTGGTGCCGCAGCGGCGTCCCCGGCCTGTTCGTCGGCGGCGAGGCGGCCGGTGGCGTGCACGGTGCCAATCGGCTGGGCGGCAGTTCCATGCCCGACATCCAGGTATTCGGCCGACGCGCGGGGATGGCGGCGGCCGAACATGCCCGCGACGCCGGCGTGCAGCCCGGGCAAGGCCTGGGATGGGCGAAGGCACGCGCGGCGCAGCTCGAAACTCCCCTAGGTCGGGACGGCCTGCGCCCGGTCGAGGTCAAGCGTCAGGTCCAGAAACTGATGTGGGACCACGTCGGCCTGGTCCGCTGCGGCGACAAGCTCCGCAGCACGCTCCAGGCGTTCAGCGATATCCGGCGGAGCGTGCTGCCCCAACTGGCGGTCACCGGCCGGTCCCGCGTGCTGAACCGCGAATGGATGGAAATGATCGAGTTGGAGAACATGTTGGACATCGGCGAAAGCATGGCGTCCGCGGCGCTCGCGCGCGAAGAGACGCGGGGTGCGCATTACCGCACCGATTTCCCCGCAATCGATCCAGCGTGGTGCCTCAACCTGGTCGTTGGCCGTCGCAATGGGGATCTCGACGTAAGGAAGACGCCGCTGATGAGGTTCGCCCGCGACACCGCACCAGCGTTCGCCGCGGAATGAGCACCGTGCACGCGACCGTCACTGTCACCGCGGAAATCCTCCGCTACGACCCGACATCGGACGCCGCGCCGCGCTACCAGACCTTCGAGGTCAAAGGACCGGCGAATATGCGGGTGCTGGACGTCATCCGCTCGATCTACGAAGGCCAGGCCGCGGATCTCGCCTACCAGTTCGCCTGCCGCATCGGCCGCTGCGGCACCTGTGCCGTGCGGGTCAACGGCACGCCGGTGCTGGCCTGCCAGGAAGTCTGCAAACCTGCGATGCGCATCGAGCCGCTGAGCCCGTTTCCGGTGCTGCGCGACCTGGTGATTGACCGCAGCGAAATCGATGACCGCTATGCCGCGCTCGAACTCGTGCCGCAGCGTGCCGTGCCCCATGACGGCACGCCGGAACCAGTCGATCCGAAACTTGCGCTGAACATTTGCGCCTATGATTCGTGCCTCGCCTGTATGGTCTGCGTCTCCGCCTGCCCGGCCGTGGATGAGCGTCCCTTCGATGGGCCGGCTTTCATGCTGAAATTGCGGCAGATGGCAATCCATCCGGCCGACCAGCGCAACCGCCTGCCGCAGGCCTTGAAGGGCGGCATGCTGGAATGCTTTGGCTGCGACCTCTGCACGCAGCTCTGCCCGGCCGACCTCAGCCCGGCGCAGGCCATCCGTGACTTCCGCCGCGACATGATCTTCGGGGCCCCGCGATGAGCGCGACCGGCACGCTGACGATCCCGCGCAACTCCACCCACCAGGCAGAGGGGCTGCTCTATGGCCGCACCGCGCGCCTGCTGAACCGCGTCACCGGCGTCGCGATCGTGGTGTTCGTCGCGGTGCATGTCATCGCGCAATCGGTGATGCACGTGCCTGCCTTCGCCGGCCTGCGCGGTGCCGCGCCGTGGCTTCCTGCCCTGACGACGCAGAACTGGATTCACGCCATCCTGTTGTTCAGCATCGTGTTCCACACGTTGTACGGCGTTCGACTGGTGGCCGGTGACCTCGGGATACGGTTGCCCTACCGCGCGACATGGTGGACCACACTTGGGATCAGCGCCGTCTTCGCAGCACGGGAGATCCTGCGCTATGTCGGTATCTAGCCGCCCCATCTCTCATTCTACGCGTACAGTCTACGGGCGCAGCTTCCGCATTACGCCGCTATGGTTATGGGCTCTTCAACGGGCCTCCGCCGTGCTGCTGGGCCCCCTGGTGGCGCAGCATATCTGGGCCCCGGGATGGTCGCGAAGTGCGGTACTGGACATGGCGCTGCTGGCGATCGTCGCAGCCCATGGCTATAGCGGTATGGTCCGCATTGCGCCGGGTCGGCATACGGGCACCGCCACGATCCTTACGGCCATCGTCTGGTGTGCTGTGGTGCTGGCGTTCGGATCGCTCGTGGCCTGGGCGCTGTTCGCCGGATCGTTCGTCGTCGGGACAGCATGAGGTGAGCGCGCAGTTCGCCGCGTGTCGACGGACCGCACGGCTCGGTGGTCAGGACACTACGATCTTCTCCCTGCCGGCGCTCGCCGAGATGGGTTTTCCCGGGGTCCACACGTTGCCGATCTGCCTGCGGATCGTGATCGAGAGTTTGCTGCGCCACGCCGGGGACGAGGGGGTGCCCGAGGCGGCAGTGGCGGAACTGGCCGCTTGGCAGCCGCACGGTGTGCGCACCACCGAGATCCCCTTCGTAATCGGCCGAGTGATACTGCAGGACGTCGCCGGCATCCCGCTGCTGGGGGACCTCGCGGCAATGCGTGGCGCGTTGGCCCGTGCTGGCCGGTCCGGTACCGTGGTCCGACCAGCGGTGCCGGTGGACATGGTCATCGACCACACGCTCTCGGTCGATTTCCACGCGGCGCCGGACGCGATGTCGCGCAACATGCAGCGCGAGTTCGATCGCAACACCGAACGATTCCGTTTTGTCAAATGGGCCAGCCAGGCGTTCGGCGGCATTCGCGTGATTCCGCCCGGCATAGGCATCCTGCACCAGGTCAATCTCGAGTACCTGGCTCAGGGATTGATCCGCGAAGGCGGCATGGTCTACCCGGACACACTGGTCGGCACCGATTCCCATAGCTGCATGATCGCCGGGCTCGGCGTGGTCGGGTGGGGCGTTGGTGGAATTGAGGCCGAGGCGGCGATGCTCGGCCACCCAATCGGCGTGTTAACGCCGGACGTCGTCGCTGTCGAGTTGACCGGCACCTTACCGACCGGAGCGACGGCAACGGACCTGGTGCTCGAACTCACTCACCGGCTGCGCCGCGTCGGCGTGGTCGGCAAGTTCCTCGAATTCGTAGGGCCCGGCGTGCATAACTTAACCGTGCCCGATCGTGCGACGGTCGCCAACATGGCCCCGGAATATGGCGCTACCATCGGCTTTTTCCCATTCGATGCGATGACGGCACGCTACCTGCGCGAGACCGGGCGCGAGCCGGCGCTGGTTGCGATGGCAGAAGATTACTTCGCCGTTCAGGGCTGCCGCGCGCCGGACCGGGCTGCGGCACTTTCCTATAGCGACGTGCTCCGGCTCGATCTGGCGGAAATCATGCCGTGCGTCGCCGGGCCGCGGCGCCCCCAGGACACAATTCCGCTCGGCGATCTCGGGCGGCGCTTCGAGGCGCTCCTGACAGAGGCACCGGACGCTGGCGGTTACGGAAAGGCAGCACCCACCCAGCGCGAGGGCGACCGTTGTGGGGAGGGCCGGTGCGGGGACGGTGATATCGCCATCGCCGCCATCACGTCCTGCACCAACACGGCTAATCCCGGGGCGATGCTCGCGGCAGGGCTGGTGGCGAAGCGCGCGGTGCAGCGCGGACTGCGTCCGCCGCCCTGGGTGAAGACCTCGTTTGCGCCGGGTTCGCGCGTGGTGAGCCGCTACCTCGAGCGGACTGGACTGCAGTCTGATCTGGATGCCCTGGGCTTTCACGTCGTGGGATATGCCTGCACGACCTGCATCGGCAATTCGGGCCCGCTCACGCCGACACTGGAGCGGGACATTGCCGAACGGAACGTGATCGCCTGCGCAGTCCTCTCCGGCAACCGCAATTTCGAATCGCGCATCCACCCGGCGCTGCGGGCAGCTTTCCTGGCCAGCCCGCCCAACGTGGTCGCCTACGCGCTCGCGGGCACGGTGCGGATCGACCTCGAAACGGAGCCGCTTGGTCGCGATCCCGACGGCCGCCCGGTCATGCTCAGCGAACTCTGGCCGGCGCCCGACGAACTCGCCGCGGCGATGCATGCGGCGGCCGATGCCGAAGCTTACCGCGAGTCCTATGCAGATCCCGGCGGTTCGAACGTGTTGTGGAACACTCTGCCGTGTACGACCGGGGAATTATTCGCCTGGGATGAGGCGTCGACCTCGTTGCGCGAGCCACCATTCCTCGACCAGGAATTCCGTGTCTCCAGCCTGCGTCCGGTGACGAATGGTCGAATTTTGGCCCTGCTCGGAGACAACATCACGACGGACCATATCAGCCCGATCGGACACATTCGCGCCAGTACCGCCGCCGCCCAGTATTTGCGCGCGCACCACGTGGTGGACGGCGCGTTCGGCAGCTACGGCGAGCGCCGCATGAACCACCACGTGATGGTCCGGGGCACGTTCGACAATGCCCGCTTGCGCAACCGCATGGCGGCCGGCCGCGAAGGCGCGGTGACGATGCACCATCCATCTGGCGAGGTAATGTCGCTCTATGAGGCCGCCTGCCGCTACCAGGCGACCGGCGTGCCGATGTTTATCGTCGCCGGGCACGAATACGGCACCGGCAGCGCCCGCGACTGGGCCGCCAAGGGTACGCGCCTGCTGGGCGTGCGTGCGGTGATCGCGAATAGCTTCGAGCGCATCCACCGCAGCAACCTGGTCGGCATGGGCGTGCTGCCCTGCGAATTTCCCGCCGGTGTAACCGCCGAAAGTCTGCTGCTCGACGGAAGCGAAGAATTGAGCATGCCCGATATCGGCGCGGCGGTCCGCCCGCGACAGGCGGTCATCCTGCTCATCCGCCGCGCCGACGGAAGCACGACCGAGACCCAAGTGACCCTGCGCGTCGATACACAATCCGAGCTCGCCTATCTCGGCGATGGCGGCATCATGCCGTCCCTGCTCCGACGTCTGGCCGGCCGGGTGGGGCCGGCAGTTTGTGCGAACCCGATCTGTTCCCGCAGGTAACATAACGGAGACAAACCCCGCTCCCATGCGGGCAGCGAACACGAAATAGGCGGAAAAAAAGCGATGTCGATTGCCAGGAGGGAAATGCTGGGCGCTGTATCGGCGTTAGCGCTGGTTGGCGCCGGACGGTTTGGCGTTGGCCGGGCACAGGCCGAGACACTGACCCCGGTGCGCATGGGTGTTCTGCACTCCGGCCTGTTCACCGTGATCCACGCGGTCGCATTGCAGGGCGGTTACTACGCCCGCAACGGCATCGACCCCAAGGTGACGGATGTTCGTTCGGGTGATGGAACCGCCGGCGCAGAAAGCCTCCTGCGCAACAGCCTCGACGTCTATCTCGGGACGCCAGTCGAGCTCACGCGCGTCAATGCACAGGCGATTGCCGGCGACCAGAAGCCGCCTTTGGCCGTTGTGGCCGCGGGTGCACCGAACTTCACCAACCTCGTGCTGCGCAAAGGCCTGACTTACACCGGGCCCTCCGACCTGAAGGGCTTGCGCATCGGTGTCTCCGCGCCCGGCTCCGATCACCTCGTGAACTTCAGGTTCCTGCTCGCGGAAAAGGGGCTGACAACAGATGGGCTGGACATGCGCATCCTGCCCCTGGGCAGCAGCAACATGCTGCCTGCGCTGACCTCAGGACAGATCGACGGCTTCCTCCACTCGGAGCCGACCGTAAGCATCGCCCTGATTAAGGCCGGCGCTACGCTCGCAATCTCGGGTAAGCAATTCGGCACATCCGGCGACTCGCCCGGGCTGTCGCTGAATGTTGGACGCATCTGGGCGACGGCACACCGCGATGTGATGACTCGCCTTGTCAAAGCGCTTTGGGACGCGAGTGATGACTACACCAGCATGCCGGAAGCCAAGGCGGTGGAGATCTTCCAAAACTACATGCCGTCCGACCCGGACATCCTCTCGCGCGCCTACGGCAATCTCGACCCACGCCTGCACGATCTGACAAAGATGGCCGACGCATTCTGGAAGGTCAACGTGGCTGCAATGCGCGAGCGTGGTGAGGTGGTGGCGGAATTGAAGCCGCAGGACCTGTTCGATAACAGCTTCTCGCCGGGCACGACCTCCGGCTAGAGCGGGATGAGATTGATTTGAATCGAATTGGGATTCCGCGCGGGGCGAGATCTCATTCAGCCTGCTGGCTGGGGAGGAGGCCGGCATGTAGGGCGAAGCCCTATTCGAAGGACCTGCGCGAGCGTGTTGTTGCGGCGGTTGAGAGGGGTGGCATGTCACGCCATCAGGCAGCGGCGCACTTTGGCGTTGCAGCGAGCACCGCGATCAAGTGGCTGCAGCCGTTCCGCCGACTGGTGGCGACGCCCCGGGCCACGTGGGCGACCACAAACCGAAGACGCTCCGCCGAGCGTATCAGGCCTGCCTGATCGAGCGATGCCAGAGGCAGGACGTCATGTTGCGTGGGTTGGTCGTGGAACTGGCCGAGCAGGGCCTCAAGGTTGATTACCGCTCGGTGTGGGAGTTCGTCCACGCGCAGAAGCTGACGTACAAAAAAGCCCTCGTCGCTGCCGAGCAGGATCGTCCCGACGTCGCACGACGCCGCACGCAATGGCGAAGATATCAGGCGCGGATTGATCCCGCACGTCTGGTGTTCATTGATGAAACCTGGACTAAGTCCAACACGGCACCACTGCGCGGTTGGGCGCCTCGCGGGCAGCGGCTCATCGCCAAGCCCCCTATGGTCTCTGGAACACCATGCCCTTTGTTGCCGCCTTGCGGCACGATCGGATCGAAGCAGCATGGCTGCTCGATGGCCCAATCAATGGCGGGCGCCTCCGCCTCTGCGTGCAGAAGGTACTCGACCCGACCCTGTCAGTGCGTGACGTGGTGATCGCCGACAACCTGGACAGCCACTAGGGAAAGTCTGTCCGACAGGCCATCCGACAGGCAGGCGCCAAACTGCTTCTGCTGCCCAAATTCTCCCCTGATCTGAACCCCATCGAACAGGTCTTTGCCAAGCTCAAGCACCCGCTCCGCAAGGCAGCCGCTCGAAGCACAGACGCCGACTGCGCCGCAATCGCACAGCGCCTCGATACATATTCACCCGACGAGTGCGCCAACTATTTCACAAACTCAGGATACGGGCGCACCTGATATCGTCAGCCTCCAGGACTACCGCCCCATCAACCGCAGGCAGCTGACCCCAGCGGCCACGATGGAGATACATGCGCCACAAATCAGCGTCACGGTCGTGCCGTTGAGCGACACCACGCCGAACACCAGCGCCACCAGGGCCGCCCCGGTGGTCTGCCCGAACAGACGCGCCGCCGCCTGCATTCCCGAGGCACCGCCGGTGCGTTGACGCGGTGCTGCGGTGATGATGGCACGGTTGTTCGGCGTGTTGAAAAACCCGAAGCCCACGCCACACACCACCATGCGCCATGCAATGTCGAACCCGCTGGGATGCGCCGGCAGAAGACTGACCAGTAGCAGGCCCAGGGCCATCACAGTCAGCCCAGCACCACTGAGGATGCCCACAGGGTAGCGGTCGGCCAGCCGCCCGGTGAACGGCGCGATCACCGCCACCATCAGCGGCCAGGGCGTCATCAACAGGCCCGTGCGCACCTGGTCGAACCCGAGTGTGGACTCGAACAGGAACGGCAGCGACACCAGTGCCATCGCCTGCGCCACGAACGCGCAGACCGACGTGGTCACCGACAGCGCGAACAGCGGAATGCGCATCAGGTCCACGGGCAGCAGCGGCGCGGACTGCGACAGCTCGCGCGCCACCAGGATCAGGCCGACGACGAACGCCACCATGCCCTGGATGATAATCAGCTCGATGTGCTCACCGTGACCAACGCCGTCGATCACCGTGATCAGCAGGCCCAGGCTGATCGCGCTCATCAGGGCCGAGGCGGCGTCGAATTTCACGCCGGAGCTGGGGGTGGCGGGCAGCGCGCGCCAGGCCATGATCGCGCCGGCAATGCCCAGCGGCACGTTGACCGCGAACAGCCAGGGCCAGGGCGCCACTGCCAGGATGGCGGTGGCGACCGAGGGGCCGGCGGCGGAGGCGACGGAGCTGATGGTAGAGTTGATGCCGATGCCGCGGCCGATCCAGCGGCGCGGATAGATGAAGCGCACCAGCGCACTGTTCACGCTCATGATGCCGGCCGCACCGAAACCCTGAAACGCGCGCGCAATCGCCAGGGACGGCAGCGACCAGGACATCGCGCACGCCAAGGAGGCAATGGTGAACACGATGAACCCGGCTTGGTAGACGCGGCGGTATCCGAAGATGTCGCCGAGGGATGACAGGGGCAGCAGCGAGATGGTCACCGCGAGCTGGTAGGCGTTGATTACCCAGATCGAGTTGGAAGGGCTGGTGTGCAGGTCGGTGGCAATGGTCGGCAGCGCCACGTTCGCGATCGCCCCGTCCAACACCGCGAGTGTCAAACCCAGCCAGATGGTTAGAACCGCCCAGTAGCGCTGCGGGATCGGGACGCCATCCGTCGGTTCGGACGGCAGGACGACCTCGGCCGGCATCAAGACATCAACATCTCGGTGGCATCAGGTCGGGTGTGCGTCAGGTTGCCCGAGCGTCCCACTTCTCAATCGTGCGCTTCTCCACCGTGTCAATGATGATTTTTTCGGTGAGATAACCGACAACGCCGACGATCACCATCACCGTCATCAAATCGGAGGCGCGGAACTGGAATCGCGATTCAACCAGCAGATAGCCGATACCATCCGGTGATGCCAGCATTTCGCCCGCGACCACCATTCGCCACGCGGTGCCAAGCCCAACCCGCAACCCCGTGATGATATAGGGTACGGACGCCGGCAGGATCACGTTTAAAAGCAGCTTGAGGCCGCGCGCGCCAAAGCAGCGACCGGCGTCCAGGACCACCGGGCTGATGCGATGGGCACCCGCCTCCGTGCTGAAAATCATCGGGAAAATCGCCGACGCAAAAACCACGAAGACCACCGCCTCGTTGCCCAACCCGAACCAGAGAATGGCGAGCGGAATCCAGGCAATGCCGGGAATGGGATACAGCCCGCGCACGACCGGCATCACGTATTCCCTGACGGTCGTCACCCGCCCAAGCACCAGCCCGAGCGGAATGCCGATCACCGCGGCAAGACCGAAACCAATCATCGCCCGCAGGAAGCTGTCGAACAGATGCACATAGACGTTTGGGCCATACAGCCATGGCTTAACGAGGATCAGCAGAGTCTTGACCAGATCGGTCATGACGGAGAGCGGGCGCGGCAAGATCAGCTCAAGGTTGAATGCCCAAGACATGCCTTGCCACAGCAAGAGCAGCACCAGAACCCCGACCACGCCGCGGAATGCGCGACGCCGGGCGAGTTGCCGGCGCTTTCCGCGCGCATAAAGCCGAAAGCTGTCTATTGGCCCCGCAGTCTCCGCGATTACGCCAACGGGCTGGCTGCCCGGCAATCGATCCTGTCGCGGACCAATTGCGGGGGGTTCTTTCAATTCTACCGACATGCTTGCGTCCGTTGGTTCTCTCGGTGTGATGCCAAGTGTAGTACGCCTCGGTCGCGTGCCTCGTCAGAGCGCCGAGAGACGGAACATTTCCTCGGTGATCCGCGCTCGTTCCCGCGCGAACTCAGGCGCGTTGCGATCCCGTGGCCGGGAGATGGGGATGGTGATCTCCTTGGCGACCCGGCCCGGTGAGGATTTCAGGATCGCGACGCGATCGGCCAAATAAACCGCCTCGTCGATATCATGCGTAACGTAAAGAACTGTCCGCGGCTCGATCAGCCAGGTCTTGATCAGGTGATCCTGCAAGGACATGCGGTTGATGGCATCAATGGCCGAAAATGGCTCATCCATCAGCAGCAGCGCGGCATCAGTCAACGCCCAGGCGCGGGCGACCGCGACTCGGTGCTTCATTCCGCCCGATAGCTGATATGGGTAGAGATGCGCCTGCTGCGCCAATCCCACGATGTCCAGCACGTGCATCGCCCGCTCGCGAGCGCTGGCTTTGCTCCAGCCGGACATTTTCAGCCCGAACTCGACGTTCTTGATGACCGTAAGCCAGGCGAACAGGGCGTGTTCCTGGAAGACGATCCCGCGATCGACGCCAGGTCCCTTGATAGGGCTACCGTTCAGCAGCACCTGGCCGGAAGTTGGCTGCGCCAACCCGGCGACGATCTTCAGGAACGTGCTCTTGCCGCAGCCGGACGGCCCCACGATGCACAGGAACTCGCCGCGCGATATGCGCAGATCAAATCCCTGAAGCGAGTTAATCCAGCCCGCCGGTCCCTCGTAGCGATGCGCAATGGCAGCAGCATGTATGACGTCCGGCCCTCTGCGGGCCTGTCCCTCACTCGGCATCATAGCAACTGTCGCGCTCATAGCACCGGCGACCGTTGCAGATGTAGTGATTGGGACCGCATCGTTGGTAAGCTCCCCCGGGCCGAGCGCTATAAGCGCCGCGCTGTCGTCGTCCAGCTAGTCTGTCTCCCACGTCAGTCGCCAGAAGCGACCAAACTTGGGAGGAAGTCCACCGGAGTGAGACTAGGTCCGCAGACGCGTGGAAGTTAAATAGAAATTGCAACAGCAGTATGCGCCTTCCCTATACTTGCGCTCCCGCCTCAGCGTTCCGGCAACGGCCGTTCGGGCAGCCCGTCGCCGGCCAAGGCCCTCTCGATATCCCGCATTCCCAGATGCGGAGCGAGCATGCTGATCAGAACCAGCACGTAACGCCGCAGGTAGCCGTTGCGGCGGACCGCGAGACCCAGCAGGCTCGAAGCAAACAGGTGATGGGCGTCAATGCAGCGCAGTGCCCGGTCCCGCTTCTCGTCGAAGGTGATGGTGGCCAGAACGGCTATGCCGAGCCCAAGCTCCACATAGGCCTTGCTGACGTCGGCGTCGATCGCGCTCAAGACAATATTGGCTTGCAGCCCACTCGCCTGGAATGCGTGGTCGAGCACCCGCCGCCCGCTGAACGCCTCGTTGTAGGTGATAATCGGATAGCGGGCGATCGCCTCCAGCGTTAGCGGTAGCTGGCGAAGCAAGGGATGCCGCGGCGGCGTGATGATGGAACGCTTCTGGCGCATCAGCGGAATGAACATAACGTTCGGGTGCGGAACCTCAACCTCGGTGTAGATAGCGAGGTCCGCCTTGCCCAAGGTCACGGCTTCCTCGCATTGCGCCGGGTAACCCTGCTGTAGCCGCACCTTCACCTCCGGGCGGGCGCGGGCGAATTGCTGGAGCACGGCCGGCAAGGTGTAGCGGGCCTGGGTGTGCGTTGTCGCGATGGTGATTTCACCCTCACTTTCGTTCTTTAAATCCGCGGCGACATCGCTGATCGTACCAACATCGCGGATGATGCCGCGCGCGATCGCAATGATCTGTTCCCCCGCCGGGGTCACGGTCAGGATTCGGCTCCGGTTGCGTGAAAACACCTCAAGCCCCAATTCGCGCTCGAGCTCTTGGATCTGGCGCGTAACACTTGGTTGTGTCCGTCCAAGCGCCGCGGCCGCCCCGGAGATGGACAGACCTCGATTAACGACTTCGCACAGCATGCGAAGTTGTTGCAGGTTCATTGCGACGCCCGCCCGCCGAAGGGGGTGGTACGCCAAACCCGCGCTGAGACTCGAGTAAGTCGAATAGGGCTCAAGCTTGCAGCGGGATCAGCGCGGACACATCCCGAAATGCCGTTTGGACGTTTATTTGCTAGATTGTGGGTATTCAGGTGGGCCTCCTTGGATGGCAGAGGGTATTAACTATTTTTCGGCGGTTATCCGCCAATTAGAGGGGGATGCCAAATCGCCGCAAACCCTACCCCTCTGACGTGTCTGACGACGAATGGTTGTTGGTGGCGCCGTAACTGACGCTGATGCGTGAGGACGCTGCCGAAAGAGAGCACTCGATCCGCGAACTGTTCAACGTCCTGCGCTACGTGGTCCGTTACGCGATCGCGTGGCGGGCGATGCCGAACGACCTACCACCGTGGTCTGCCGTCTATCAGCAGGCGCAGCGCTGGCAGGCGGCGGGTT
>DASRQX010000337.1:0-36465 GCA_035696165.1 Acetobacteraceae bacterium
CGCTGCCGACTGCACCGGGCGACGGATGACAAATGTTCTCCCCCTCCCTCAAGGGGAGGGGGAGAATATGCCCCAGCCCCAGCCCTGGCGTATCCTCACGCCCATGGGGGCTTGGACCCGGCATCCACGACTGGACATAACGCTACGAACCCGGACGTGACGATACGAACAAGGAGACATCGATATGGCAGATCTGACCGGTTCGGAAATCATCGCCCGTTGCCTGAAGAAGGAAGGCATCGAGGATATCTTCTACATCATGGGCGGACCGATGCTGCTGACCGAGGCCTCCTGCATCAAGGAGGGCATCCGCATGATCGATGTCCGTCATGAACAAGCTGCCGCCTTCATGTGCCAGGCCTATAGCCGGTTGCGGCAGGTGCCCTCGGTCTGCATGGCGGCCTCGGGTCCCGGCGTGACAAACCTGATCACCGGCGTCGCCAACGCGTTGGTCGATTGCTGCCCGGTGGTGTCGCTCGGCGGGTCAAGTCCGCTCAGTCAATTCGGCCGCCAGGTGTTCCAGGAGATCGATCAAGTCGAGTTGATGCGTGGCTGCAACAAGTACGTCGATCGGCTGATGAACCTGAAGCGCATTCCGCAACAGATCAACTTCGCGCTGCAGAAGTCGATCACCGGCAAGCCGGGCCCGGTCTACGTCGATTGCCCCGGCGACATGCTGTACCAGAAGATCGACGAGAACCTGGTCGACTGGAGCTATGCCGGTCGCCCGATCATGGACAGCCGCCCGCTCGGCGATCCGCGCCAGGTCAATGCGCTGGTGAAGGCTCTTGCGGAAGCAAAACAACCTCTGATCGTTTCGGGTTCCGGCGTGATCTGGTCGCGCGCCTGGGCCGAGATGCAGGCATTCGTCGAGGCCGCCGGCATCCCGTTCTACACCACCCCGCAGGGCCGCGGCGTGGTGCCGGATGACCATCCGTGTTCCTACCTGTCGATGCGCTCCTCGGCGTTCCGCGACGCCGACCTGATCGTCGTGCTGGGCACGCGGATGAACTACATCATCGGCCACGCCTCGCCGCCGCGCTTTGGACCCAACGCGACGATCGCGCGCATCGACATCTGCGCGGAGGAAATCTCCTCGGCCGCGCGTTACGTCGACATCCCGATCGTCGGCGACTGCAAGGCGGTGCTCGGCCAGTTGGTTGACGGCATCAAGGGCAAGGTCAACGCCGACACCTACAAGACCTGGCGGCAGAAGCTGGCGGAGGGCGAGACGGCGAAGCGCAACGCCGCCGGCGCCAACAAGTATGCCGAGGACGGCGACATCCATCCGGTGCGCATGCTCGAGGAGATCAAGAACTTCGCCAAGCGCGACGCCATCCTGTGCGTCGACGGGCAAGAGACGCTGAATTACGGCCGGCAGACGATGCCGACTTTCTCCCCCGGCCATCGTTTGAACTCCGGTCCGTTCGGCACGATGGGCGTCGGCCTGCCGTTCGGGATCGGCGCCAAGGTTGCCTGCCCTGACAAGCAGGTGATCGTGGTGCACGGCGACGGCTCGATGGGCATGAACGCCATGGAGATCGACACGGCAGTGCGCCACAAGATCCCGATCCTTATCGTGATCAGCCTGAACGGCGGCTGGACAGGCGATCCGAAGCGCGAGAAGCCCGGCCGCGATCTGGGTTATGTGCGGTTCGACAAGATGTGCGAGGCGCTCGGCGGCTACGGCGAATACATCACGCAGCCGGAAGAGATCCGCCCGGCGCTGGAGCGCGCGCAGGCCAAGGTGGACGAGGGCATGGTGGCGCTGGTCAACGTCCGCACCGACTATCGGGCGCGTTTTGCCGGAGCGGCGTTCTCGGACTATTCGACCTAGCGGTGCGGCGGCACAAGCCGGCCGCGCCGCGTCATGGCCGTGCTTGACCCGGCCATCCACGATCTGGTTGCCAAAACGTAACAACGAGAGGGTATGCTTCCCCGTTCGCCGTTGACGTCGATGAAGATGAAACCGCGCGAAGGACCGGTGGATACGTCGCGCACTATCGCCATGAGGGCGACATGGTGGCGATCCTCGCCGCGCGTCACGGGCGCAAAGCCGGCAATCAATCCGCCCTGGAGATGCCCTGCCGACCAGCGGGCGCGTCGACGATCGCGCCTGCTTCGCCGGGTTTCGACCATTCGACGTGATCCACACAGTACAAGATCAAAACGGAATTTCCAACTCCACGCGCCAGCGCAGCGTGCCGGTCGCGGTCGCCTGCGTAGCGCCGAACAGCCAGCCGATTTCATATTTCAGCGACCCGGCATGGCCGAGACCGATCTTGTTCAGCTTGAGTGAGCCGACCGCGACCGGTCCGGCACGCAGTTCCTGTTGCGACACGCCCCGAAAGCGGCCCAGCGTGCCGGCGTCGCCGTAGATCTCGAACGCCGGCGACAACGGCTCCCACAGGTTCCAGCGGCTTTGCCAGGCGTAGCTGAAATCCAGGCCGGAGCTGGTCTGGTCCGGCCCCAGTTGGCGGGTGAGGAACAGGTTCACCGTGTGTGTGGTGCGGCCGATGTCCTTGGCGATCACCGGACCGAACGTAATCTCGTTGGCGGCGGCGGCGCTGCCGCGCGTGGTCGATTGGCCATATTCGAAATAGAAGCCGAGAACGGCGAAGTATTCGCCCGGCTCGGTCAACTGGAACATGTTTTCCGTCACCACCTGCGTCAGCTGGGTCGGCTGGCCGATGGTCGGGTCGTTGTCGAAACCGAGCTCGATCTCGCTGTGCCACCACGATGTCAGCCCGGTGCCGAGTTCCAGCGTATAACTCTGCTGTCCGCCGATACCGGGCCGATGATCCACGGTGTCAGAGCCGTTGTGCTCGATTTCCAGCTCGCCGAGGTCGATCTCGTACGGCGACACCACGTGGAAGTCCGCACGCGCCGGCCGCGGCGTCGCCAGCAGCGCCAGCGCCGCGGCCAGTCCAAAAATACCTCGGGTCATTTCGCTACCAGCACGCCCTGCGCGGTGTCCTGATGGAAATCGCCGAAGAACTTGTATTCCCCGGGATCGAGCGGGCCGAGGAACACCGTGATGGTCTGGCCAGGCGCCACCAGCTTCTCGCGGTTGAGCTCGGTGCTCTCGAACTCGTCGGCGGTGTCGTCGGTGTTCTTCACCTTCAGTTGGAACTTCACGTGTGCGGGCACCTCGATGCGAGCCGGTTCGAAGCGGTGGTTGTGGAACACCAGCGTCGGCAGCTCATCGGCGCGGGCCGACGCGCCACCCGCCAGCAGCGCGGCCAGCAGCGCCGCGGCGGTGCGCCTGCGGGCGCGCGGCCGGCTGATGATGCGGGCGGAGACCGCCAACACCAGCAGCGTGGCGAGCCAGGCCGCGAGTTGGATGCCCGACGGGCGAGCGGAATAGCCAACCAGCGCGTGCAGGCTGCGCCCCAGGAAGCTGTCGTCGGCGAGAATGGCGCTGGTGTCCCACAGTTGCTCACCCCAGCCGGGCAGCAGATCGGCGCCGTGCAACACCGACGCCGCCTGACCGGCCATGCCGGCGGCCAGCAGGGCAATCAGCCCGTTGGTCACCTGGAACAGGCGGTGCAGCGGGATGACGACAAGGCCGCGGTACAGCAGCCAGGAGACGACGCACGCCAGCGCCAGTCCGCCCACCCCGCCGGCGGCCATTGACAGCGGGGCGGTGTTGGACGCCGCGGCGATGCCGTAAAGGAACAGCACGACCTCCGCCCCCTCGCGCATCACCGCAACGGCAACGACGGCTGCCAGCGCGGCGAGCGAACGCTGCCCCAGCCGCACTTCCTGTCCCGCCTGGCGCAGTTCGGCGGCCATGGTGCGGGCGTGGTGCGACATCCACACGATGTGCCAGCTCAACATGACCACCGCGAAAACCAGGATCGACGCGGTGAACACTTCCTGGCCGGCGCCCTGGAACGCATTGGACAGGGAAGCCGCGAACGCTGCCACGAGGCTGGCCCCGGCAACCCCCGCCGCGATCCCGCCGGCGACCCAGCGGCCACGGCGCGGGACGCCCTCGGTCGCCGCCAGGACGATACCGACGATCAGGCCGGCCTCCATCACCTCGCGGAAGACTATGATCAGACTGACGAACATGCGGCGCACCATCTCTTATGCAAATGCGAGTGACTTGCATCTGCGGCACTAATACGCGACGCCGAAACGCGGCGCAAGAGGGCGGGCGTCCGATGGTGGCGTTGCGCGAGGTCGCTCTCCGCTAATCGACGATTTGACAACAGGCGATTATTTGACGACGAGCGTTATCATTTGAGACCCCGGATACGACATGGAGGGAAGACCACGCCGGCAGCACCCGCGCCGCCGGCACGGGCGTCGCGGCCCACCCGCAGCTCACACTGCGTCGTCCTCCCGTAATCTTCGACAGGTAGCGTGCGATGGCCGATCAGTCCGGATCCGACGGTGGCGAGTTGAGCGAGCCTGATCCGCGGGACCCGCTCGAGCCTGCCGGAACGCGCGTGGAAATGCCGCTGCCGCGGAACATGCAATCGGTTCTGCTGCTCGCGATCTTCGTCTTGGCGATGTTTTATACGCTCTATTTCGCCAGCGAGATCGTGTTGCCGATCGCCTTCGTCTTCGTCCTGTCCCTGCTGCTGCAGCCGAGCATGCGCATT
The DNA here is from genome assembly GCA_035696165.1 of Acetobacteraceae bacterium. Lineage (GTDB taxonomy): Bacteria > Pseudomonadota > Alphaproteobacteria > Acetobacterales > Acetobacteraceae > Palsa-883. The sequence continues at coordinate 4,614 of DASRQX010000337.1, forward strand.
TTCGCACGGCTGCGCGTTCCCAAGACGATCGCCGCGTTGCTCATCATCTTCGTGTTCTTCGGCGGCGTCGTCACTCTCGCCATCACCTTGTCAGGGCGGCGGCAGAGTGGGTTGCGAGGGCTCCCGACAGCCTGCCGCGCCTCGAACGTCGGCTGTCGATGTTCAAGAAGCCGATGGACGACATGCAGAAGGCGAGCAGTGCGGTCGAGAAGATCGCCGCGGGCAGCGCGCCGGACGTCCACTCGGTCAACATCACGGGACCCGGGCTCAGTGGCTTGCTGTTCAGCGGCACGCGCGCGCTGGGTGCCGGTGGGCTCGCGATAGTCGTTCTGCTGTTCTTTCTGCTGCGATCGGGCGACCTTTTTCTCCGTCGCCTGGTCGAGATCCTGCCAACCCTCAGCAACAAGAAACAGGCGGTCGGCATCTCGCACGAAATCGAGAGCAACATCTCGCGGTACCTCGTGACAATCAGCCTGATGAACGCCGCGGTCGGCGTCGCGACCGGAATTGCCGCCTATTTCTGCGGCCTGTCCGATCCTGTCCTGTGGGGCGCGGTGGCGTTCTTCCTGAACTACGTGCCCATCCTCGGGCCGCTCTGCGGTGTGGCGATCCTGTTGCTGGTTGGACTGCTCACCTTCGACACGATCTGGCAGGCGCTTTTGCCGGCTGGGATCTATCTCGCGATACACTTCGTCGAGGGCAAGGCGGTGACGCCGATCCTGCTCGCGCGGCACTTCACGCTCAATCCGGTCCTCGTGATAGTTGCGCTGCTGTTCTGGTATTGGATGTGGGGGGTGTCCGGTGCGCTTCTGGCGGTGCCGATGCTGGCGAGGTTCAAGATCGTCTGTGATCGCCTCAAGCCGTTGATGGCGCTCGGTCATTTGTTGGGTGCTCAGCCCCGTACCTGAGGCCTCGGGACAATACAACGTGATTTCAGCGGCCGCCTCGCCGCATGCCCAAGTCTCTCTGGTCAGCATTCGGAAGCTTCGCTCAGCGCGGGCCTGGGCCGACCAGAACGGTCGCGCGCCGCTTGACGTTCCGTCTCGGCATTCAATTCGGCCCCTATCAGGATGACGTAGGCGGTCATGTAGAACCACAGCAGCAGGACGATCACCGCACCCAACGATCCATATGTCCGGTCGTAGCTGCCGAATTCGGCAACATAGAAGCTGAATGCGATCGAACCAATGAGCCATAACGCCGTGGCGATCGTCGCGCCCCAACTGATCCATTTCCACTCCCGCAATGCCCGCGAGCGCGCGTAGCGGTACACGATTGCCAACACGACGACGGCCAGCCCCGCCAGGACTGGCCAGCGCACCAGCGAGACCACGGCACGCCATGCGCCTGGCGTCGGGAGAAGGTCCAACAGGACTGGCAACACCGCGACCAGCGCGAACGCAGCGACACCGAGAAGCACGAGGCTGGCACCTAGCGCCACGGCTTCAAGGTTGAATCGAACGAAGCCGCGTCGTTCCGCGTCGCCGTAGCAGATGTTGACGGCGGTCATCAGCATCGTGGTGGCCGACCACACGCTCCATGTCGCGAGCAGCAGGCTGATGAGCAGCCCGATACCGAACTTCTCGGTTGGTCCTTGAATCAGGGCCTGGAGCCAGGTGGCGACGAGTTTGAGGGCTTCCGGCGGGAGAACCCCCTCCATGGCAGCGACCTGCCGTTCCGTCAGGGTCCGATCGGCGACCAGGCCGTAGAGCGACACCACCGCCGTGATCGTGGGAAAAATGGAAAGCAGTGCGTAGAAAGCAGCGGCGGCAGCCAGGGCTGAGAGGTTGTCATTGCGTGCCCGCTGCCAGGTAGACGTGACGATGGCCCACCAGCCGATACGAGCCGCGGGAAATGATGGCCCGTCCATCATTTTCCGCGGCCCGTGTCGCGCACCCGGGTGATCAGGCAGCCGCGCACCAAACCAAGACCACACCGGGGGTGTTGCGGATCGACGGCCTGCAATGCGCCGGTATTTTGGTGCGGATACACACCAATGAATCGGCGCGATGCGAGTGCCGCGTGCTGCTTCGTCGATCGCTCAGCTTGCCGCGTGCCAGGCAGGTATTCACGATCGCTCTGGGTGGCATGGCGCGGCCGTCGAACGCCCTTCAGGGGCGTGCTGCATAGGCCCGGGACAAACGAGTGCTGTCATCGTTCACATCTCCGTTGACGTGAATGCCGGTTGGTATCGCGCGCCGGGTTGCCCATGGGAAACAGAGGGCGGCGGTGCGCCAAACAAAAACTCATACCAGCGGTCATTCTTTATGACGGTTGTACGAGTCGCCGGTTGCGATATCGTCGGGCGGGCCGTGATCAGACAACATTCAGATTAGCAAATTGACCGGGCCGGACCATATTCGTTGGCCGGCCGGCTCGGTAGGCTCGGAAACTACCCAGTGCCGTGCGCGCGAAATCGGCCAGCACGGCGTTGGGTAGTTTCCGAGACTATCGTCGCTGGGGCACCGCGCTGTACTGGTGCTTGGCACAAGTTGAAGCACGCCGAGGCGAATCCCGTTTTTGCCTTGGTTCGTCGGTGTGAGAGCGCGGTGCCATCAAGGAATTTGACCATGGCTGAAGCCACTTCGATTACCGCCGGAACCCTTATCGCGGCCGACAAGGTGAAGCGCACCAACGCCTATAATCTGGCGGGAGACAAGCTCGGCAGCATTGACGACATTAGATCGACAAGGTCAGCGGTCGCGTGATCTATGCGGTGATGTCATTCGGCGGCCTGCTAGGCATGGGCGAGAAGTACCACCCGCTGCCCTGGGCGACCCTCAAATACGACGCGAGAAGGGCCGGCTACGTGGTCGATCTGGACAAGTCGCAATTGGCGGGCTCGCTGCAGTATGATCCCAGATCCAACTTCGAGTGGACGTCCGCCTACGGCCGCGAAGTCGACAGCTACTACAAGGTGCCGAGCTACTGGACGTAGCCGAGCCTGCCCGGTTGGACGGCCACGTGCGCCTCTTGTGGTGTGGTTTGTGATGCTCATCTCATGGCGTATGAAAAAGCGCCTTGCAAACTCGCCCTATGCCCTTCCGATGATGATGGCCCGGCTGACGGTCGCGTCTTGGGAGACCATCTTCCACCGCAGCCTGATGATGGCCCAGGGCGCATGCTCCGCGGCCGAATATCAGCGCATGGCAGCCGAGAAGGTTGCGGCAATGCGAAGCTCGATGGCGGCACTCGTGACAGGGCGGGGCGATGCTGCCGTTTTGGCGCCCTTTCACAATCGCGCGCGGGCGAACGCAAGGCGGCTCCGTCGGCGGAAGTAACTACGGCAGATTTCGTACCACCAGTGCAGAATCGCGGGCTTCACCTGATCGGCGACCGGCCTGCTGATGGAGGGGAAGCAGGCGCCGAGCATGGGCGCCGGACGGACCAGCCACCACGCGATGGCATCTTCGGCGACCAAGCCGGCGATCCGGACTCGCCATGTCGTTGCAGCATCTTCGCCGCGTCGTCCGGCGTGTGCAGGTCACTGGGGATCAGCACCCATTTTGGGTAGTCCCGTTTGCCACGCAGGTATCCCTGCACCACGTTGAAGATACACTTGCCGATATCGGACTTGAGCTCGACCGACGCATTCGCATCACCCGCCAGCATCGCGCGGAAGATGCTCGGCACCCCGTCCACCGAGATCGTCAGCACGTCCTTGCCGGGATGCAGACCGGCATCCTTCATCGCCTCGATCGCGCCCAACAGCATGTTGTCGTTGTGCGACCACACCGCGCAAACGTCTTTCAACCCGCTGGTCGCCTCGATGAAGTCGCCACTCGCCGAGCGAACGATTCGCATATCGGGAAACTGGGCGATGATCGCCGCGAAGCCCTTCTTCCGCTCGATCGTTGGCGCCGCCCCGGCGGAACCTTGCGACTCGACGATGGCACAATGCCCGCGCGTTGCCTGAGCCAGCCAAGACCCGGCCAGACGCCCCTCCAGATTGAAGTCCGCGGCAATGCGCGAGACGAACAGCGACGGATCGACGTCAACCGCTCGATCGGCGATGAATACCGGGATGTGAGCGGCCTGCGCCTCCTGCAACAGCGGCTTCCACCCGGTGACGACGACAGGCGCAATGACGATCGCATCGACCCCCTCGTTGATGAAGCGGCGAACCGCGGCGAACTGCCGCTCGACGCTGCCCTGCGCGTCGTCAAACCGCAGATCGATCCCGCGCAACTTGGCCTCGGTCTGCATGTCCGCCGAGAACGCGGTGCGCCAGTCGCTCGCGGCGCCGACCTGTGAAAACCCCACCGTTTCAGCCGATGCCACCGCCCCGAAGGTCAGGAAGGCCGCGGCGATCAGGCTGGCGAGTCGGATCATGGCAGGGGGTCCTTGCGATGGCGGGGCCGGTGGTCGGGCCGGTAGTCAGAAGGCGGCGGCGGTCCGAGTTGGCAGCGTAGTCCCCCGCGCACGATCTTGCGGCCGGAGATGCGTGGATCGGCCCGGCGTGGGCGGCCCGGTGCCTACAAGGTAAATTTAAACAATTTGCTAACGCCTACGCCGTAGCGTGGCGGCATCCGCCAGTCGTGGCACGCTTCGCCTTGGAGCGAGGCATGAGCGCCGCTGATGAGGTTGCAGTGCAGTCTCACGCGCCCCCGTCTCCCGTTACGGGCGCATATCCTGGGTGGTGGCGTTCGGTTCGCACGACGTTCCAGCGTATTTCCGTACGCCTGCGCCAAGCCACCAGCGCCGGCTGGCCGAACGCCAGCATGGTGCGCATGATCACCGCGCTCGCCATACTCGGTGCTGTGACGATCGCGGCGGTTCTGCCGGTTTCGTGGTTTGTCGCCGTGGAGGCCCGCGTACGTGGCGAGGCCGAAATCCAGGCCCAACACTATACCCGCGAGGTAACCGAGGAAGCGCGCCAGAACCCGGTCCTCTGGAACGGCCTCGGGGGTGATGCGACGGAGCCCGGGTTGGACAGCCTGGGTTCGCGCGTCCGCCTGTCGCGGCCGACCTGAATGGCGCCGCCGAACGACGGCGCGTGTTCTCGGGCTCCGGGCGGGTCCTGATCGACACCGCGACGTCGGTCGGACCGGCCTGGCCCATGCTCATCAGGCGCCTGCCGATCATGGATGGCACGACGCGTCTCGGCGAGGTGGAGGTGGCGCGCTCGCTGCATCCGGCGCTGGTTGTCACCGCGGCCATCGCCTGCGGGTCGATGTGCCTTGGCCTGCTGACGTTCCTGTTGCTGCGCGTCGCGCCGTTGCGCATGCTGCGAGCAGCTATCGCGCACGCCTCGTTCCTGTCAGCACACGATCTGTTGACCGGTCTGCCGAATCGCCGGCTGTTTGATGACCGGCTGGAGCAGGCCCTGGACCGCGTGGGTCGCGACGGCTCCCGCGTCTGTGTGCTTTACATGGATCTTGATCACTTCAAGAACATCAATGACCTTCTCGGACACTTGGCGGGCGATGCGACATTGCGGACGGTGGCGGAACGATTGCGCCGCTGCCTGCGTGCGAGCGACACGCTGGCGCGCCTTGGCGGCGACGAGTTCGCGGTGATCCAGCCAACGCTCCACCGGGCCGAGGATGCCGATGCTCTCGCGCGCCGCCTGCTCGCCGCGATGGATCCACCGATCGACATTGATGGACAGTTCCAGCATGTCGGGCTCAGCATCGGCGTCGCCCTGTCGGAAATCGGCGTACCAATGCAGTCGGAACAACTGATGAAGCAAGCCGACATGGCGCTCTATCAGGCGAAGCGAGGCGGGCGCGGCCGGGTCTGCTTCTTTGCGCCGGAGATGATCGTCAAGCTGCTGGAACGTCACGCCGTGGAAACCAACCTGGGTGCCGCGATCGCCGACCAAAACCTGATGCTGCACTATCAGCCGCGGGTGGACTTGGCGACCGGGCGCGTGATCGGCGCGGAGGCGTTGCTCCGTTGGCACCGGCCCGGCCACGGTATGGTAACACCCGACCGGTTCATCGGCGTGGCCGCGGCCGCCGGCTTGATCCTGCCAATTGGCCTCTGGGGCCTGCGCGAAGCCTGCCGGCGCGCCGCCGCCTGGCCGAAGCACATCGGTATCGCGGTCAATGTTTCGCCAGTGCAGCTACTCCATCGCGGTTTCTGCGACGCCGTGATCAGCACAATTCACGAAGCCGGTCTCGCGCCGTCACGCCTCGAACTGGAGATCACCGAGGGCGGGCTGATGCAGGACACCGAGGCAACCTTGGCCACGCTGGCGCGGCTACGCGCGCTCGGCATCAAACTGGCGTTGGATGATTTCGGCACCGGATATTCCAGCCTGGGATACCTGCAGAAGTTCCGTTTCGACAAGATCAAGATCGACCGCAGCTTCATTTCCCGGCTGGGTCGGGATGTCAACGCCGAGGCGATCGTGCGCGCCGTCGTTGGCATGACCGACGCTCTAGGAATTCGCGCGAACGCCGAGGGCGTGGAGACCAGCGAACAGGCCGCGATGTTGCGGGCGGAGGGTTGTTCCGAAGCCCAGGGTTACCTCTACAGCCGGCCAATCACGGGCGAAGAGTTCGAAGCGTTGGTACGACAACGCGAGATGGCCGAGTAACCCACGTCCACGGTGACTGGACCTGCGGACACCTCGCCCGCTTGCGGGAGAGGTCGAGGCGCGAAGCGACGAGGGTGAGGGGCGTGCCGCACCATGAGCCTCTGCGGCCCCGCCGAAGACCGCTTTCCGATTCTTAGCCCGCCCACGCCGCCACGATCGCCGCGTTCAGCGCCCGCACCCCCGCGGCGGGCCCATCGGGATGCCCCCAAACACACCCGATCACCGCCAGAAAATCCGCCCCGGCGCGCACCAATGGCGCACAGTTCTCCGGCGTGATGCCGCCGATGGCGCAACAGGGCGGCTCCATCAGCTCGGACCACCAGTGCAGGATCTCGGGGTCCACCTGATTGGTGACCTGCTTGCTGGTCGACGGGAAGAAGGCGCCGAACGCCACGTAGTCGGCGCCGTCCTCGCCGGCATGCATCGCCAGGTCGCGGCTGCCTTTGCAGGTCACGCCCAGCGTCAGGTTCGGCCCCATGACGCGCCGCGCCTCGCGCGCCGTCATGTCCTCCTGCCCGACATGGGCGCCATCGCAGCCGGTGCCCTTCGCCAGGTCGGCGCGGTCGTTCAGCAGGAACGCGACGCCGCGCGATTGCGCGACCGGGCGCAGTGCATCGATCGCCCGGCGCCAAGCGTCATCGTCGATGTTCTTCAACCGCAACTGCACCGCCGCCACGTCCCCCGCATCTAACGCGGCCGCCAGCAGGTCGGCGAACGGGACCGGGTCGAGCCGCTCGGGTGTTATCAGGTAGACGTGGCAACCCGCCTTGCCGCCGCCCATCGCGTGCGAGGCAGGCGGGGCCGCCAAGCCTCAGGCCTTGCCGAGGTAGATGTCGACGATCTTGTTCAGCATCTCCAGCGCGGCTTCCTTCGGACGCTGGAACGTGTTGCGCCCGATGATCGATCCGTTCGCACCGCCGTCGCGCACGCCGCGCACTTCCTCGAACACGCCGTCCAGGTCCTTCGCCTCGCCACCCGAGAACACCACGATGCGCTTGCCGTTGAACGCGCACTGCATGATGTGCTCGACCCGCTTGGCCAGCGTCGAGCCGTCGATGTCCTTGTAGCTCTTCTTCGCTGCCTCCAGGCTGATCACCGCGGTCGGCGGCTTCACCTTGATGATGTTGGCACCCATCAACGCCGCCATCTGCGCGGCATAGCCGCAGATATCCAGCGCGGTCTCGCCGGCCTTGTCGAGATTAGGGCCGCGCGGGTAGCTCCAGACCACCACCGCGAGGCCCGAGGACTTGGCCTCCGCCGTCAACTCGCGCAACTCCTCCATCTGGGCATAGGCGAATTCGCTGCCCGGGTAGATGGTGAACCCGACGGCGGCGCAGCCCAGGCGCAGCGCGTCCTTCACGCCGGCGGTGACCGCCTGGTCCTTGTTGGTGGCCAGGCTGTTGGCGTTGTTGCATTTCAGGATGGTGGGGATCTGCCCGGCAAAGGTGTCGGCCCCCTGCGCGATCATCCCGAGCGGGGCGGCATAGGCGTTCAGCCCGGCCTCGATTGCAAGCTGGTAGTGGTAGTGCGGGTCGTAGGCCGGCGGATTCGGCGCGAAGCTGCGCGCGGGACCGTGCTCGAAGCCCTGGTCGACAGGCAGGATGACCACCTTGCCGGTGCCGGCCAGCTTGCCGGTGCACAGGATGCGGGCCAGGTTGGCCTTCACCCCGGGCGGATCGCCCTCATACCAGTCGAGGATCTTCTTGACCTTCTGGGTGATGCGCATGCTGGCGTCCTCTTTGCGTCTGGCCCGGGGGATGCTCATTCCGTACTAACGCAGCGGCGAGCCGTTGTCATCGGGGCGGCTTCGCACCCGCACCCATTCGTGAAGCCTACGCCGGTTGGCGGGCTCGGCAAGGTCCAGGGCGGGCGGTCGTTCAGCAAGCAGAACACCATCAAGGCCGGCGCTGATCGCCGCGACTCGGTGGCGTCCCGGCGCATTCGGCGTGAGGATCAGGTGGCGCAGGCCGATGCGCAGCGCAGCGAGCGCCTGACCGGAGGCGTCCGCGCAATCAAGGAAATCAGCGGTCGGGACCAGCGGAAATTCGGCGCGGGCCGCTTCGGTCAGGGCGCGCCACCAGCCGCAACCGGCGTATAGCGCGGCCGCCCCGCCCGACAGCAGGGTGACTGGCAGGCCGGGCGCAAGTGCCAAGCGTGCATCCGCCAGGCTATGCACCACCACTGCGGGATACTGACCACTGACCACTGACCACCGACCACTGACCACTGAATGGATATCTGCTTGACGTTCAAACGATTGACGGCTTTCAGTGCAAGCAGGATTACCCATTCGGGGGAATGGCCAGACGATGGCAGATGAGAGCGACGAGCCGGATAGCGCGGCGGCACGGCTGGAGGCGGCACTGGACCGGATTGCCGCCTCGGCCGCGCGCAGGGCCAGTGCGTCGGCGACCTCGCAAGCTGTCGTGAAACCGCACTCCGTGGCGGCGGCAGCGGCCGATCCGGAGATCGTGGCGCGGCTGGACGGGCTGATCGAGCGGCTGCGCGACGCGCTCGATGTCCACCCCGTTTGACCCAGGCCACAGGAGCAACGCATGGCGCAGGTCACCTTACGCATCAACGGCTTCGCCTACACGCTGGGGTGCCAGGACGGCGAGGAGGCGCATCTTCAAGCGATGGCCGCCGAGGTCGATCAGCGAATCGAGACCGTGAAGGCCTCGGCCGGGCCGAGCGGCGAGGCGCGCATGCTGGTCATCGCGGCGCTGCTGATGGCGGATGAAGTCTATGACATGCGCCAGAAGCTGGACGCGGCGGGATCTGATTCCTCGGCGCAGGGCGCGACGCAAGGATCGGCGCCGGCCGCCGACCCCAAGCTGGGCCGGCGGCTAGGAAAGTTGGCAAAGCGTGCCGAGGACATTGCGGAAGGGCTGGAGCATCCCTAAGTCGTATCGGCGGAGCTGCTCGGTGCGTCAGGCAATACATCCCCAGGGCCACTAAGCATCTCCCAGGGAGCTGGCTCTGTCGGGATCTTGGTCTCGGTATCTGGCGCCCACCTGCACAGCAGGCCTTGGGAGGATGAGACGCCAACGGCCATGGCGGCTCCGCACTGTTTCCCTGATCTCGATGCGCCAAAGCGCGTGCTACGCGAACGGGCGCTGGCGGCCCGCGCCGGCGACGCAGCGCGCTGCGCGGCTACCGGGCTGGCGGCGCATGTGCTGCTGGCGTGCCCGCCCCCGGCCGGCGCGGTGGTCGCCGGCGTTTGGCCGTTCGGGGACGAGTTGGACTTGCGTCCGCTGATGCAGGCGCTGCAGGCGCGCGGCCATTTGATCGTGCTGCCGGTGACCCCGCCAAGGGGGCAACCTCTGAACCTTCACGCGATTCCGACCGGGTGATGCGCTGATATGCGAGCGGTTCGGCACGTTGGCTCCCGCTGAGGCTCCCGCTGAGGCTCCTGCTGGGCCGCCGGACGGCGAGGAACTGGTGCCGGACTTCCTGCTGGTGCCGCTGCTGGCGTTCGACCGACGGCTGCATCGGCTGGGATATGGCGCCGGGTACTACGACCGCAGCTGGCAGCGCTGCGGGCGATGCCCCCTGCGACATCCCGTGCGATGTCCCCTGAGGTCTCCGGCGCGAAATCTGCCGGGCGCTTCGAGTTGGGCTACGGATTTGCCGCGCAGCGGGTGGACACGGTGCCGGTGGGGCTGAACGATGCGGAGCTCGACGCCGTCGCCACCGGGCATGGCATCATCCGCCGGGGGGAAAACTGAATGCGCATCCTGTTTCTGGGCGACGTGGTCGGCCGCACCGGCCGTGAAACGGTGGCCGCCGCGTTGCCGGGGCTGCGCGCCGCACTGCGCGTCGATCTGGCGATCGTCAACGCCGAGAACGCCTCGCACGGCTTCGGGCTGGGTCCGGACATGGCGGCGGCACTGTTCGCCGCGGGCGCGGATGTGCTGACGCTTGGCAACCATGCATGGGACCGCAAGGAGATCATTCCGTACATAGCCGAGACACCGCGGCTGATCCGCGCGATCAATTTTCCGCCGGGCACGCCGGGCGGCGGCAGCGTGATCGTCTCGCTGGCGGACGGACGCAAGGCGCTGGTGCTGCAGGCGATGGGGCGGCTGTACATGGACCCGCTGGACTGCCCGTTCCGCGCCACGCAGCAGGAACTCGGCCGGCAGCGGCTGGGGGTAACCGTGCAAGCCTCGGTGATCGATTTCCACGCCGAGGCCAGCAGCGAAAAGATGGCATTCGCTCATTCGTTCGACGGCCAGGCGTCGCTCATCGTGGGCACGCACACGCATTGTCCCTCGGCCGATTGCCAGGTGCTGCCCGGCGGGACGGCGTTCCAGTCCGATCTGGGGATGTGCGGCGACTACGACAGCGTGATCGGCATGGCGAAGGAGCCGGCGACGATCCGGTTCTGGCGCAAGATGCCGGGCGAACGGCTGGCTCCGGCCGAGGGCGTGGCGACAATCTGCGGGGTATTTGCGGAGACCGACGACGCGACGGGCCTGGCGCGGCGGATCGCACCGCTGCGTATGGGCGGGCGGTTGGCGCCGACGATGCCGGAAGGGTGAGGCAACGCTCACAAGTCACTGCTCTGGGGTGCGCCTTGGACACGCAGCGCGATTCCAATTCGTGTATGCGGTGGCCCGTAAGTAATAAAACAAAGCAAGCAAGTAATCAAGTATGACACAGAGTTACACAAAGTGCGCACAGAGTTTCACTGAGTCGATTTCTTGACGGTTCGAGCTTATGACAGATCTCTGGCTAAACGTATTTTGCGTGCAGCGCTATTTGCTTACTCTCAATGAAACTCTGTGTGCACTTTGTGTAACTCGGTGTCCGCTTGATTACTTGCTTTGCTGTGGCCAACGGCGCTTGGGCGGCAATGGCAAGCCTGCGCCGCAGGCCAAATTTGACCTGGCGCCGCACGCCTTCCACTCTGACGCCAACAGGTAAGGACGCGTCATGGACGGCAGGCGACCAACGGTTTCCTCATTGCGTGGCATCGTCGCGGCGGCGCATCCGCAGGCTGCGCAGGCCGGCGCAGCGATGCTGCGCGCGGGCGGCAACGCATTCGATGCGGCGGCGACGACCGCGGCCGCGCTGAATGTGGTCGAGCCCTATATGTCCGGCCTGGCCGGCATGGGGATGGCGACCTGTTACATCGCTGCCGAACGCCGTGTGGACACCCTGGACTTCATCACACGTGTGCCGAGCGAATTCCCGGCAGGAAAGTTCACCGACCGCGAGCAGTTGGCGCGGGGTGCGATCGCCGCCGGCACGCCGGGCAGTCTGGCGGGCTGGTGCGAGTTGGTACGCGCGCACGGTAGCAAACCCCTCGCCGAGGTGTTCGCCCCCGCGATCACGCTGGCGCGCGAGGGATTTCCACTGGTGGACTACAATGTCTCCGCGCTGCGCGACAGCGACGCGGAATTCAAGGGCCGTTACGATTTCCATGCGGATTGGGCGCGGGTCTACATCCAGGGCGACGTGGCCCTCGGCGCGGTGCTGCGTCAGCCTGAATTGGCGCGCACCTACGAGACGATTGCCGCCGAGGGCCCGGTCTACCTGTATGGCGGCAAGTTGGGTGAGGCGCTGGTTGCGCACGTGCGATCGCTCGGCGGCTGCCTGACGATGGGCGACCTGGAGTCGGTGCAGCCGGTCTGGCTCGATCCGCTCGTGGCGGCCTATCGCGACCTGTCGATCCACACGCTGCCGCCGCCCTGCGAGGGGTTCCAGTATCTGCTGACGCTGCGTCTGCTCGACGGGTTCGCCTTGGCGGCGATGGAGCGGAACGGGATCGAGCATCTCGACACGATGTACCGCGCCATCCGCCTGGCGGCCGGCGCGCGGATCGCCAACAACAACCCGTCGGCGGAACGTCTTTCCGGGCTGCTGGGGGACGCGTCGGTCGACGCGCTGCGGGCGCGCATGCGCGATGGAATGCCCGTCGAGGGGCCGACCGAACAGTGGCTCGCGCCGACGCAAGCACGCATGTCTACGCAGTCGCCAGGGCAGTCACCTGGGCGCGGTCAGCACACCACATCGTTTTCGGTGGCGGACCGACACGGCAACGTGGTGTGCATCACCCAGAGCCTCGGAGCGAAGTTCGGCTGCGGCGTTGTGGTGCCGGGTCACGGCGTCTGTCTCAACAACTTCCTGTATTGGGGCGAGGTCGATCTGCGCGGCACCAACCCGCTGCGCCCCGGCGCACCACTGGCTCTGCCGACGGCGCCCAGCATCGCCACGCGGGGCGGCAAGCCGGTGCTGGCCCTCGGGACGCCGGGCAGCTATGGGATCTGCCAGACGCAGCCTCAGGCTTTGGTTCAGCACATCGATTTCGGCCTGACGCTGCAGGACGCGATCGACGCTCCACGTGCCCGGCTGTGGGACGGGCGGCGCGTAGAAGTGGAATCGCGCATCCCGTCCGAGACCATTGCGGCATTGTGCGCGCGCGGCCACGCGGCCGAAGCTGCCGCGCCCTGGACAGCCACTGTCGGCGGCATGCACGGCATCGCCATCGATCCCGCCACCGGCGTCCTGACCGGCGGCTGTGATCTCCGTCGTGACGGCTTCGTGGCGGCCGCCTGAAGGAGGAAGGCAATGCCCGATCAGGACACACTCAATCGGTTGGTTCGAGGAAGATTGGAACCAGGGACACGAGAGCACGATCGACGAACTGTTGGCACGGCAAGGACCAAGCGAGCACCGGCGAGAGTGTGAGAAATCCGGGTTAAGCTGAGGGGAAACGCATATGCACTGGACCGATCGACGCGAACGCTTCCGGGCCGTCCTGGCCGGCTCTGAATGCGTCCACCCCGGCTCCGTCTTCGATCCCATCTCCGCCCGTATCGCCGAGGAACTCGGCTTCGAGATCGGCATGTTCGCTGGCTCCATCGCGTCATTCACCGTGCTCGGCGCGCCGGACCTGATCGTGCTGACCCTGACCGAGTTCGCCGAGCAGGCCTACCGCATCAACCGCGCCGGCAAGCTGCCGCTGCTGGTCGATGCCGACCACGGCTACGGCAACGCGCTGAACGTGATGCGCACGATCCAGGAGCTGGAGACCGCCGGCGTTGCCGCCGCATCGATCGAGGACACGCTGCTGCCGCGCACCTATGGCGAATCGAAACCGACGCTGATCTCGATCGACGAAGGTGTCGGCAAGATGCGCGCGGCCCTCGCGGCGCGGGAGGACAAAAGCTTCGCCGTGGTTGGGCGCACCAGCGCCGCCGCGATGACCAGTACGGCGGACGCCGTCGCCCGCGCCAAGGCCTACCAGGCGGCCGGGGTGGACGCGCTGTTCTTCGCCGGACGGATCACCCGCGACCAGTTCGATGCCATCGCTGCCGAAGTGAAGCTGCCGATCGTGCTCGGCGGCCTTAGCGGCGACATGCTGGACAAGGCCTATCTCGCCAGCCGCGGCGTGCGCATCGCATTGCAGGGCCATCAGCCATTCTCGGCCGCGGTGCAGGCCGTCTACACCACACTGAAGGCGCTGCGCGATGGGGTGAAACCGTCCGAGCTAACCGGGATCGCCTCGGCCGGGATGATCGGCCGGGTAACGCGCGACGGCGACTACAAGAGTTGGACCGAACGCTTCCTCGGCGGATAGAGTGGGTCAGGAAGCAAGTACGCTTCTGCCGCTCTTCGCCGGGTTTGGCCGCGAAGCAGACTGACGCGGCGAGCGAAGCAAGGCCGTTGAGGGTGCCGCACTACCGTCATCCGCTTCGCCGCGCTTCGCAACCGTCCTCTTGCCCGGATTGCTCACAATGTCGTCGGGTGATGGCGAAGGGTATTGCCGCGCCCCATTGGTACCATCGGGCTTTTAGTGCCGCCGCCAATACCGGCTGTATTGGCAAGATCCGAAAAGCCCGATGGTACCAATGGGGCGCGGCAAGGACCGAGCCATAACCCGCGAAAGTATGATACCAACCGACGAAATCATTGACCCTTCCAGCGATTTTGCCGGTTGGTATCGCGCGCCGGGTTGCCAGCGGGAATCAGAGGGCGGCGGCGCGCCAAACAAAGACTCATGCCAACGGTCATGCTTTATGACGGTTGGCTTTATGACGGTTGGTATGACAAGTCCGGGCTAGCGCGACGCCGCGGTGATGGCGCCGATCACGGTCCCAAAGCCAGTGATCTTGGGAGGTACGCTGCCGGTGTAGGTGCAGCCGGACAGCACGAGCCTGGCGTTCGGTACTGTCTTTCCGTTGGCAATGTAGCCGCCCGTCCCGGTCTGGTCTGTCAAAACACAGTTGGTCAACGTCACGGTTGTTCCGACTGTGTTGTTGGTGGCCCCGGTTCCCTCCATCGCGTAGCCAAGGAAGCCGAACACGGCCGAGTTGGGCTTTACGATGAGCTTCGCACCCGAGATGTTGACGATCCCTCCGTTGGGGAAGTCCAGCAACGTGCCGCTGATCTGGTCGTCAGGGTTGCCACCTGTGGTGTACGTTCCGCCGACGATATGGGTTGTGCCAGCGCGGCTTTTCACGGCATGGGTAGATTTCAGACCCTGCGTGACTGTGCAATTCGTCAACCGCACCACGTTCGATGCGTTATCGTCGTTGAAGTAAAGCTCATGGGTCAGCCCGTCGCCGGCGCCATTGGCATGAACTGTGCAGTTGCTCAACGTCCAATTACCCGCGTTGGTCAGGATACCGTCCTGATTGCCGGTGATCTCAACGCCAGTGAGCGTATAGGATGCACCCGATGTTCCCGAGTCGCGGATGCCTGCCGCATTGTTGCCCAGATCGGACGAGATCTGCGCACCTCTGAGCGTGAGACCGGACACTGTGACGCCGCCGACGTGTGGAACAAGGATAGCCTTGTCTGCCGTGGGTTCCAGGCCTGCACAGCTTAGGACAGTCTTGCCGGCGCCGGTTCCGGTGATCGTTACGGCATCCAAGACGGAAGCGGTGCCGAGGATCGTACCGGCGGGTAGCATCAGGGTGCCGTGCGCCGGCGTCGCGGCGATGAGCTTATCCAGCGGGCCGGCTGCTGCTGGGGTGCCATTGATGGCCGCGCCGACGATATCGGTCGGCGCGGCATTTGACGATGTTGCGCCACTGGAGCCGCTTGCCGGGTGGTTTATCGGCGGGGTGAAGTCCACGGTCGGCGCCCCGTTGGAGACCCAAGCCTGTGCCGCGTTCACATTGCGAGTGTTGCGGCTATCGGTTGTGGTGTTGGTGACGTACGGTTGATAGTTATACGTCACGACGATGAAACTCATGTCGTTCAGAGTTCCCGTGATGCCCTGGAAACGTATCGTATGCGGTCCAGGTCCCCACGCTCCCTTTATGGTCCACACCTGCGGGTTTTGTTGGCCAGGGCCGGTCTGCGTCGAGAGCGTGAGCGGCGCGGCGATGACTGCACCGTCCATCAGGATGGCGAACTGCGGCGCATTGGCCCGCTTGTCTGCATAACTCAATGTCGCAACGATAATGTCAGGCCCGTTGCCCATTTGGACCGGCGCGTTGCCTGTAATGCCGCTGGGCATCGCCATCGGGTACGCATTGGTCGACGTGTTCCCTCCGGTGGCTGAGCCACCGGTATTGGCGGCGGTGGAACGCGCCACATCGCATACGGTGCCGAGAGCGGCGATGCCAAATCGGATCGCGTGGCGGCGGTTGAGCATTACAGCTTCTCCATTTGGGTCATGAAGAAAGTCGTGGCACGAATGCAATCCGGCGACGAGCTTACTACAAATGCGGTGACCAACCCTCCCGTGCGCCAACCCTCCGCACGATTGTCAATCGCCGCCCGACCTGGGGCGCACGGTGAACGACCACACCGCGACGCCTCCGTCCAGTCGGTCAGTGGCACGTACGGTCCAGCGCCCCGGCTCATCCGGTGCTGGCTGCAGGCTCCAGGTTAGTGGAGCGGCGCCGATCAACAGCGTCCCCTCGTGTGCCGGACCGGCCTCGCCGCGCGGGTCGAGCACCTGAAGGTGCACGACGTGGACGTGTGCCGGTGAGGGGCCCGCGAGAGCGACCCGCAGCGTAACCGCTTCTCCCGGCGCCACCTGCGCGGGGCCGGAGAGCGCCGGTGCCGGCAGCTGGTCTGGCGACAACGCGAGCAGCGTCGGCACGGTCCCGTCCAGGCGGATGGCGACGCGCGACGTGCGGCGCGCCGGTGTCGGGCCGCCCAGGTCGCGGACCCAGACCGGGGTGTCGAACGTGACGCTCATATCTTCGGCAGATGCCGGGGTGCCAGTTGGCGGCAGGTCCTGCTGGAGTCCCAGCAGTTCCACCGCACCGTCCTGAAAGCTGCGCACCGTCACGTTCGCCGCCGGACTACCGTCCGGTCGCAGCATGCGGAAGCCAGGGGAGACGCCGGCCGCGCGCCAGAGCGGCTCCAGCGTCGCGCCCGAGAAGCCGGCGACACGCCGCAGTTGGGCCGCGGCCAGCAAGGGCTCAGCCAGGCGGCGGCCATGGTCGTCGAAGCGGCCGGGCTCCGCATCCGTCACCACCACGCCGCCGCCCGCGATGAAGGCGCCGACCGCCGCGGCCGTTGCCGGCGCAAGCGCAATCGATTGCGGCAAAATCAGCAGCCGCACGCCGTCAGTGCGCAGCGCCCCGGCCGACACCATGGCCTCTGACAGCCAGCGTGGTTGGAGGCCGGCATGCACCAGGGTCGATGCCGCTTCGCCCATAGCCAGCCGCCAGGCATTGTCGTCGTCCCATTCGGCCTCCGAACTCCGAGCGATCCAGGGCTTGCCATCGGCCCGGCGATCGAGCAGCCAGCGCACCCTGAAACTGGCCTGGGAATAAAGGATGCCCACGGCATCACGATGCGGTTCGGCAGCGATCACTTGGGCACCCAGGCCACCTCGCAATTCGGCGAAGGTCGGGGCGAGCGCCTGGCCGGCCGCGCCAAGCAGGGCGCCATTATCGTCCCAGATCACGAGGCCGCGGGTTCCCAGCAGCAGGTCGTGCCAAATCTGGTACTGCACGGACAGGCTGCCGTCGGCGCCGATCGTGCTCAGCAGCACCAACCCGGGGTTGAAGGCGCGCGCCAACTCCATGTTGTTGCCGCGATCATAGGGCTCCATCACGTCGACGGCCGGCGCGAGCCGAGCGTAGTCGTAGCCGCCCCAACCCGGCGGCTGGGCGCCCTCGAGCCCCGCCAGGGCGGCCGGGTCGGCAGCATGCACCGCCGCCGTGCCGGCCCGCACGGCCTCGGCGAATTCCACATCCATCCAGGCCTTGAAATCGCCCCACGCGGAGAAGTTCTCGTCGCCGTGCGCCACCGCCGCGTCGGTGGTCATCGGTAGCACTGCAGACCAGTCGGTGAAGCCTGTCCCCCACTGGCGGTTCAGGGCGGCCAGTGAGGCGTATTGCGTGCGCAGCCAGGCCCGGAAACTGTCCAGTGCGACGGGCGAAAAGTCGAAGTCCCAGGCGGCGGCAAGGTCGGCGATGCCGGTCTCGTCGCCGAGGCTGTAGAACAGCGGGTGGTACGGGCCGAACGCGCGCACATGCTGGCGCAGGCGGTCGGCGATACGGGCCTGCCAGGCGGGATCGGAGAGGCTGGGCTCGCGCCAGAACGCCTCTGGTTTGCCCGCGGCGAAGGCCGCCCGCGCCTGGTCGAACAGCCAGGTGACGGGATGGCCGGGTCTCCAGCGATGGTATGCCGCGTAGAAGTCGGTGGCGATGTTCTCGACGTAGAAGCCGAGCCCTGCGGCGCGGAGCGGTGCCACTGCCTGGGCCACCGCGCTGGCGTCAAGCGGGGCGTCGCGCTGGCCGAGGATCATGCCGGCGCCAACGCCGAGTCGATGCAGCGCCGGCATGCTGCCGGCCGGTGCGGGCTGCCAGAGAATGATTTCGTAGTCGCGCCATGTCTGCGGCGTGGCCGGTTCCTGCGCGAGGGCGGCGCCGAACGTGAGCAGGCACGCCAGCATGGCCAAGGCCAACGCGGCGGGCCGGAAACCGGCCGGCGTTCCTCGCCGGATCGTCCGACGCGGGAGTCCAGCCATAGCCGCTGCGACAGCCGCGATGCGCTGCGGCACCGCACAGGTCGGAACCACATGCGGCAACCGCGCCCGCGGGTGTTCAGCGCATCGCGTCATCGAAGTAGTCACCATCGACCTGCATCGCGTTATTCTCAACCAGGATCTCGCCCGTCGGGGAGCACGCTTTTTAGTTGCTGGCGATTGCGCTCTGCCCGGCGGTGATGCCTTCGACAGCATCCTAGTGGCTTGCGGTGGGGGCGAGGAGGGCTATCCGGCAAGATGCGCGCGGCTCTCGCGGCGCGTGAGGACAAAAGCTTCGTCGTGGTTGGGCGCACCAGCGCCGCGGAGATGTCTGGCATCGCGGACGCCGTGGCGCCTTAAGGATGGAGCGGGTGGGCGCCTTCCTCGGGGTGATGAAGTCCCCGCCCGCCTTTACCTTTCGCAAACCAATTCCCAGAACATTGCGGGACAAAGTATCATTCACGAGAACGTGCGAGGTGACCGTGACGCCCGAAAACCGCTACATCCTCGAAGTCGAAATCGAGCGCTTCAAGGAACGGCTCCGAAGTGGTCTGCTAGACGCGAAACAGGCAAGAAACGCCACCGCCCGGCTCGCCGAAGCGCGTAATGATCTGGACGAACATGACTGGGACACGATCAGGCGCTCGCTCCCTGCCGCCACATCGCCTTCCCAGTCCCAATCGTCCGAGCCGCGCTCCGGGCCGCTAGCTACGCGACCGTCACGCGCAGCGTCTTCGGGGTTGGCTTCGTGGTCCACTGATCAAGGAATTTGAGCCGCTTCGCCTTCAGCGCGCCCGCGCCATCTTCCGGGTCGCCAGCTTGCGGTCGGTTTCCCTCCCGAAGTGGACTGATCAGTATCGCAAAACTGGCCCTTTCGCCCAGGCCAATTCTCTGGCGTGATAATGCTCCGATTGTCGCCGGAGGCCGAGTTGGAAATCATTCGCGTGGTCTGCGGGCACGATTGCCCTGACATGTGCTCGCTGCTCGCTTATGTCGAGGACGGACGCGTGGTGCGCGTGGAAGGCGACCCCGACCAGAAGTTCACCGCCGGCTTCGCTTGCGCCCGCGTCAACCGCGACGCCGAACTGGTACATTCGCCCGACCGCCTTATCTCGCCGCTGCGCCGCATAGGGCCGAAAGGGCAGGGGCTGTTCGCGCCGATCACTTGGGACGAGGCGCTGGACGAGATCACCGCCCACTGGAAGGCGGTCATCGCTGAATCCGGCCCGCTCGCGCTATGCGGATACGCCTACAGCGCGCATTCGGGGCAGATGAACCGCGGCCTGGTGAACGGGTTCTTCCACGCCCTCGGCGCCAGCCGATTACAAGCGGGAACGGTCTGTGACACCTGTTGCGAGGCGGCGTGGGACGCGACCGTCGGCCAGATCGGCGGCGCCGACCCCGAAACGGTCGAGCATTCCGATCTGATAATATCCTGGGGCGCCGATCTCGTCACCACCAACGTGCATTTCTTTGCCCGCGTCGAGCAGCTTCGCCGCAACGGCGTGCCGTTTGTCGTGATCGACCCGCGCCGCAGCCGCACCGCCACGCGGTCCGATTGGCACCTGCCGATCCGTATTGGCACCGATGCCGCGCTGGCGCTCGGCGTGATGCACATCCTGGTGCGCGACGGCCTGTGCGACCGCGCCTATATCGCCGACCACACTGCGGGCTTCGACCGGTTGGAGCACGAGGTTCTGCCTCGCTTCGATCCCGCCGCCACCGCCGCTATCACCGGCTTGCCGCAGGCCGACATCGAGCGTTTCGCCGCGATGTACGGCAACGCCAAGGCTGCTTTCATCCGCCTCGGCGAAGGCATGACGCGGCTGTTGCACGGTGGACAGGCACTGCGTGCGGTCGCTCTTTTGCCTGGCGTCACCGGCGCCTATGCGCGCAAAGGCGGCGGCGCGCTGCTGATGACCGCGGCGTCGTGCGAACTGAACTACAACGCCGTGCGCAAACCCTCCGGGCCGGCAACGACGCGCCTGGTCAACCACCTGCGCCTCGGCGAGGCGCTGTTGGAGATGCGCGATCCACCGATCCGCGCGCTGTTTGTCTCGGCGAACAATCCGGCCGTCACATGTCCGGACACGGCAAAGGTGCGCCGCGGCCTGGCGCGTGAGGACCTGTTCACCGTGGTGCACGACCCGTTCCTGTCGGTCACCGCGCGTTACGCCGACATCGTCCTGCCGGCGGCGCTGTACCTGGAAACTGAGGACCTGTACCGCGCCTACGGCGCTTATTACCTGCAATATGCCCCACGTGCCGTGGCACCGCCGCCAGGCGCGCGCTCCAACGTCGACTTCGCGCAGCAGATCGCCGTCCGCATGGGTCTGAACGACCCCATCTTCGGCATGTCGCCGGACGAGATGCTTGGCGCGCTGTTCGACGGCGCGTCCGGTCACGCGGCAACGCTCGATCCGGCGGCCGTGAAGACTGCCGGGCCGATCCGAATCGCACCGGATGGCCCACAACAGTTCCGCACCCCGTCCGGCAAGCTGGAGTTCTACTCGGCCGCACTGGCCGCCAAGGGCATGCCACCGATGCCCGATTGGGTGCCCGACCCGGACGAACAGGACGAGGCCGCAAGCTGGCCACTGCGCCTGCTGACCGCGCCGGGCTATTTCCAGAGCCACACGGTCTATTCCCGCGTCGAGTTTCTGCGCAAGCGTGAAGGCCCCGCCGTCTGCATCCTGCACCAAAACGATGCGACGGCGCGCGGTCTTGCCAACGGTCAGCGCGTCCGGCTGTTCAATGCCCGCGGCGCGGTCGTGTTCACGTTGCGCGTCAGCGATGAAGTCCAGCCCGGCGTCGTCCTGGTGCCCGGCCAGCGCCCGGACACCGAGGCAATCTCCGGCACCGTCAACATGCTCTGTTCCGACCGCTACGCCGACATGGGCGAGGGCGCGACCTACCAAAGCACCTGGCTCGATGTGGCGGCTTATCAGGAGGTGGCATGAGCGAACTCGTTCTGCACCCAGATGAGGTGCTCGACACGCATCTTGCCCAGGCTGGCTACGCCCTGGTTGCGGCCGAGGCAATGCATCCCGCGTTGACCGCCGCCGGTCCGCTGACAGACTGGGGCGATTTTGCCGCGAGCTGGGATGCGCTCGATCTCGACACCTACATGGCCGATGGCGGTCGCTACCGTCGTCGCCGCCACGCGGTGTTCGCCGCGACAGCGGACGGTGCGATCCGCCGCCAGGCGCATCAGGCGCACTATCAGACGCTGGACTACAACACGCTGAACGGTGGCATCGCGCGTTGGTTCTCGCCGATCACCGATGTCATCGGCGACGGGCCCAGCATGACGACGATCCTGCGTTTCTGCCATCGCCTGTTCGGCGGCCTCGCCCCCGCGGTGCGCGCCTGGCACATCGAGACGCACCAGTTTCGCATCGAAGCGCGACCCGGCGAGGTGGGCCAACCGACGCCGGAAGGATTGCACCGCGACGGTGTGGACTACGTGCTGGTGCTGTTGATCGGACGGCAGAACATCGCCAGCGGAACGACTACGATCCACGACCTGGAGAAACGCCTGCTGGGCAGTTTCATTCTGACGCACCCGTTCGATGCGGCGCTGGTGGACGATGCGCGGGTCTATCACGGCGTCACGCCGGTGCAGCCGCTGAACCCCACGCTGCCGGCGCATCGCGATGTGTTGGTGGTGACGTTCCGAGGTGCGCGGGCCGCGGGCTGAGCGTTGATCGCCGCGTCGGCGTAGGGCCAGTTCGCAACGCCATTCGTTCAGGACACTGCACCGCCGGCAAGCCGATAAGATTTCACCACGAAGTAAGCCAGCGGCCGCCGGCCGGCCGCTGGCTTACTTCGTGGTGGATCTTGCTTGCCGGAGATCGACGCCCCGGTGCTTGGGGGCGTAGTCGATCCGCCCTAAAACACACTAACCTGGAAGCTGCAACGACCCGGAGGACCGCCCCATGGCGCGCGTGCCATATCTCGAACCATCGGACCTCGCGCCGGCGGACCAGGACCTGCTGAAACGCCCGATCACGCTGCACAAGGCACTGGTGAACTCGCCCAATGCCGCGCGCGCGTTCCATGGCCTGGGAAACTACATCCGCTACGGCAGCAAGCTCGATCCACGGCTGCGCGAACTGGCCATCTTGCAGGTCGGCTGGCTGGCCCGCTCGCCCTATGAATGGTCGCACCACGTCAAGCTCTGCCTCGATTTCGGCGTCACCGAGGCCGACATCCAGGCGCTGATCGACGACAGCGCCGGCAAGCCGACCGAGCTCGACACGCTGACCCGCCAGGTGCTGCGCGCGGCGCGCGAGATCACCACGAATGGCGACATATCCGACGCCAGCTTTGCCGCGCTGCAGGCGGCACTCGGCAACGAGCAGATCGTCGACCTGACCATCGCCATCGCCTTCTACAACGCCGTGGTGCGCGTGCTGGCGACGCTGCGGATCGACGTCGAGCCCGACTACATGCCGTATTTGCATCGCTTCCCGCTGCCGATAGGCTAGACTGACGCCTCCACGATTGCAGGAGGCAAAGGTGCGGATCGGCGTCCCGAAGGAGATCAAGACCCACGAGTATCGCGTCGGGCTGACCCCGGCCGGTGCGCGCGAACTCGTGCTGCACGGCCACCAGGTGCTCGTGCAGCAGGGCGCCGCCGCGGGAATAGGCATCGCCGACGACGCCTACCGTGCCGCCGGCGCCGCCATCGCGCCGAACGCCGCCGCGGTGTTCGCCGAAGCCGAGTTGATCGTGAAGGTGAAGGAACCGCAGCCGGAAGAGATCGCCCGCCTGCATGCCGGCCAGGTATTGTTCACCTACCTGCACCTCGCCGCCGACAAGGTGCAGACCGAGGGCTTGCTCCGCTCCGGCGCTACCTGCATTGCCTACGAAACGGTCACCGACCGCCAAGGCGGTCTGCCCTTACTTTCACCAATGAGCGAGGTCGCCGGCCGCATGTCCGTGCAGGTCGGCGCGCACTGCCTGGAACGTGAGCAGGGTGGTGCCGGCATTCTGCTCGGCGGCGTCCCCGGTGTGCCGCCAGCCCGCGTCGTGGTGATCGGTGGCGGTGTCGCCGGCACCAACGCCGCGCGCATGGCGGTCGGGCTCGAGGCCTCGGTGATCGTCCTCGACCGCTCGCTGCCGCGGCTGAAGGAACTCGATCTGCAATTCGGCGCCCGGGCCACCACCGAGTTCGCCACCGCCGAGGCGATCGAGCTCGCGGTGCTGGGCGCCGACCTGGTGATCGGCGCGGTGCTGGTACCAGGTGCCGCCGCACCAAAGCTGGTGACGCGAGCGATGCTGAAACAGATGCGGCCCGGCTCGGTGCTGGTCGACATCGCCATCGACCAGGGCGGTTGCTTCGAGAGCAGCCGGCCGACCACGCACTCGGCGCCGACTTATGTGGACGAAGGCATCGTGCACTACTGCGTCACCAACATGCCGGGCGCGGTCGCGCGCACGTCGACCTTCGCACTGACCAACGCGACGCTGCCGTTCGTGATCGCTCTGGCCGAGAAGGGCTGGCGCGGGGCGCTGCGCGACGATCCGCGTCTGCGCGACGGATTGAACGTGCATGCCGGGCAGGTGGCCTACGCCGCGGTGGCGCGCGACCTTGGTTTCGCCTATGTCGCGCCCGAGACGCTGCTCGCCGGTCCGTAGGTTTTGCGTCGTCCGCGCGCAGCCCGGCGCCGGGGTGCTGCCCCGGGTGCTGCGTTGGCTGTCTGCGCGATGCTGGCCGGTTGTGCCAGCCCGGCCACGGTGTGCACCGCGCAAGCCAGCAACCAGATGCTGGTGGCGGAATTGTTCTTTGGCCGCACCATCGCGCCAGCCTATCAGCGTGAACTCGGCGCCACGGTGACCGACGCACAGTGGGCGACGTTCGCGCGCGACGTGCTCACGCCGGCATTCCCGGACGGGCTGACCGCGCTCGACGCCGCGGGCCAGTGGCGCAATCCGGCAACCGGGGTGATCGGCCACGAACCGAGCACGCTGGTCATCGTTGCGGCCCCGGATTCCGAGCAGACGCGTCGCGGCCTGGACGCGGTCATGGCGCAGTACCGGGCGCAGTTTCATCAACAGTTCGTCGGCCTGATCGTGCGACACGACTGCACGAACTTCTAACGCCCGCAGCCCAACTGGCTTCGCCTACGTGCTGGCAGGCGCCTTGCTGGCCACCGCATACGTCTTGAAGCGTTCGCGCGCCGCCTGCATTTCGGTCGCGGTCAGCAGCCGCACGGTCCCGGCCGCGCGCGCCAGCAGATATTGCCGCGCCAGGGTTTCCAGCGTGATCGCGGCGGTCAGTGCCTCGTCCGGGTCGGCGCCGGTCACGATCATCCCATGATTGGCCAGCAGGCACGCAGTGCGATCGACCAGCGCAGTCACGGCAACCTCCGCCAACGCCGGCGTGCCAAACGTCAAGTATGGCGCGCAGCGGACATCATCGCCACCGAAACGAACAATCAGGTAGTGGAAGGCGGGCAGGGGTTCGTTCAGGCACGCCAGCGCCGTGCATGCATCCGAATGCGTATGCACGATCGCGCCCGCGTTCGTATAGGCACGATAGATCGCGGCGTGCATGAACCACTCGCTGGACGGCGCGCGGTTGCCGCGAGTCTTGCCATCCGGCGTCGTCGTGACCGGATCGGCATCGGTGATGCTTTCCGCCGAGCAGCCCGACGGTGTGATCACCATGCCCTGCCGGATGCGCACGCTGACATTCCCGGAGCTGCCGGCATTCATGCCGGCCCGCCCCAGCGCGCGGTAGACCTCGGCGACCTGGCGTTGCGATTTCGTCACTGCGCCGTTGCGTCCCACAGGCTTGCGTCCGGCGTGCCCCGCGCATTCACTACAGCGCACCCAGTACCGCGCGGGATACCCGGGTTATCCCACTGTCAACAGGCAAGGCGCGGGCACGACCTGGTGCGGAACCGGTGGCTGAGGCCAACGCGCGGCCGGACGCGCTTCACCGTTCGCTGAACAGCACGCCGCCCTTCGCCTTGTTCTCCTTCGCCGACTCCACGATCTCCACCATCACCGCGTCCGCGCCGACCTTGAAGTTCTTCACCACCGCGTCGGTGATATCCTTCACCAGCGCACGCTTCTGCTCCAGGCTGCGACCCGCGACCGCGTGAACATAGACTTCCGGCATACGTTCCCCCTGTAAAACAAACAGCTAGCGCGCCGCCGCCAGCTTCATCACGTCCAGCGCTTCGTCCACCTGCGCCGCGCTGATATCCAGATGCAGGCAGGCGCGCGCCCGATACTTGTCCGACACCGACACCATCACCCCGTGTTTGCGCAGCTTCCCGGCAAACGCCGCCGCCGTCATTCCGGTGCCCTCGGTATCGAAGAACACCAGGTTGGTCTCCGGCTGTTCGACCGTGATGCCTTCGATCTGCCCCATCCCGCGCGCCAGCGTCTTGGCATTGGCATGATCTTCCGCCAGCCGATCGATATTGTGATCCAGCGCATACAGGCACGCCGCGGCGCAGATCCCGCCCTGTCGCATCGACCCGCCCAGCCGCTGCTTCCAGCGCCACGCCTCGCCGATGAATTGTTTCGACCCCGCGAGCACCGCGCCCAGCGGCGCCGACAGGCCCTTGGTGAAATCCAGCCACACGCTATCGCTGCCCGCTGCCAACTCCGCCGCCGGCACGCCCAGCGCCACCGCCGCGTTCATCACGCGGGCACCATCCATGTGCGTCGCCAGCCCGTGCGCGTGTGCCGCCGCGGTCACCGCGTCGAGCAGCCCGACCGGCCAGCACGTCCCACCGCCGCGGTTCGCCGTCTGCTCCACCTCCAATAGCGTTTGCGGTGGCGCGTAGCGGCTTATCGGCCGGATCGCCGCCTCCACCGCCTCCACGTCGAACATCCCGCGTGCGCCGGAAAGCCCGCGGATCGTGACTCCGGCTATCGCCATCGGCCCACCGGCCTCGCTGCTCAGGATGTGCGCGTCCTCATGCGCCAATACCTCGTCGCCCGGGCGGCAATGCGTGGCGATCGCCACCTGGTTGCACATCGTGCCGGAGGGCAGGAATATCGCCGCTTCCTTGCCCAGCAGCGCCGCCGTGCGGTCGCACAGCGCCCAGACGGTCGGATCGGAGCCGGCTTGTTCATCGCCGACCTCGGCCGCCATCATCGCGTCCTTCATCGCCGGCGACGGTTTGGTCTGCGTGTCGGAGGACAGGTTGACGCGCACCGGGATGGAAAAATCGAAGCGCGGGGGTTCAAAGCTCCCCCTGGGTACATAGTTCATTGTGGCGGCTCCAGTGTCGGGTAGACCACACCTAACTGTTCCAGGTAGGTGGTGTATTTCGCAGGGTCATAGTAGAACTGTTTCTGCAATGGACGAAACTTGTCCATCGCCACCTGGTTCAGATCGATCGGCGGCTTGTCGTTCTTGCCGATGAACGGCTCGTAGTGCTGATCCTTGCACTGCACCTCGGTGAAGTAGCGTTTTGCTCCGGCCACGAGGTCCGGCTGCAACAGCAGATCCAGGACGCTGCCGGCCACCACCTTGGCGCCCGCCACGACGCCCTTATGCGCGATCGGCGTCGCCATCGCCATGGCGTTCGACCAGTGATGCCCCGGCAGGCTCGCCATGTTCGCCGGGTAGCGAATCTGCACCGTAGGCACCACCCAGGAAACGTCGCCGATATCATCGGTGCCGGGGCTGTGCGGCTTGATGGTGATTTTGGCAACCTCGGTCGCCAGACCGACCTCCTTGCCGCCGGCGGCGCGCTGCACGGCGCGAGCGAAACGTTGATCGTCCCGCGTCCACTCCGGCAGGCCGGTGCGCTCGATATTCGCCTGCACCGTTTCGGCCAGGATACGATTGTAGTGACGCGGCCACGACGCGCCCAGCATGCGCCGCGTCACCTCGGTGTCCGTCATCATCGCCGCGCCGTCGGCGATGCGGTTGCAGATGGCAAAGTTCTTGCGCACGCCTTCGACGTCGGTCTCGCGCAGGTAGTACCAGACCTTGGCCAGCGCCGGCACCACGTTGGGCTGCTCGCCGCCATAGGTGATGATGTAGTGCGAGCGCTGCTCGGGCCGCAGGTGCTCACGCCGCACGTTCCAGCCCATGTTCATCAGCTCGACCGCGTCCAGCGCGCTGCGTCCGCGCCATGGTGCCGCCGCCGCGTGCGCCGACGCGCCATGGAACGCATACTCGACCGAGATCAGCCCGCCCGCCCCGGTGACTTCACCCCAGCCGGTCTCCAGATTGTAGCCGACATGAGTGAACAGCACGGTGTCCACGCCGTCGAACAGCCCGTCACGCACCTGGAACGCCTTGCCGGCCAGCAGTTCCTCGGCGATGCCCGGCCACAGCATCAGCGTGCCCGGCAGTCCCTCGCGCTGCATCAGTTCCTTCAGCGCCAGCGCCGCGGCGATGTTCACCGCCTGGCCGGAGTTGTGTCCCTCGCCGTGCCCCGGACCGCCCTCGACCATCGGCTTGTGATAGGCGAGGCCCGGCACCTGCGACACGTTCGGCAGCGCGTCGATATCGCTGCCCAGCGCGATCACCGGCCCGCCATCGCCGAACCGCGCCACCCAGCCGCTCGGCATGCCCGCCACGCCGCGCTGCACCGTGAAGCCGTGCTGTTCGAGTGTGGCGGTGAGGAATTTCGAGCTTTCGATTTCGTGGAAGCCGAGCTCTGCGAAGGAAAACAGCGAGTCGTTGATGACCTGCGCAAGCTTGGCATGCTGGTTCACCAGGTCGACAAGGCGGGTCTTCAGGGCATCGGTGTTCATATCTGGCATGGTCGGTCCCGGCACGGTGCGGCGTGCAGGGTAGCGCACCGGGCGGTTTCGTAAAGCGCCGGGGAAGTGCTGTAATGCGCGCAGGGAGAACGCGCACGGCCCGAGCGGGCAGCGCCAACAGGAGACACAACATGCTTACTCTGCCACGTCGTCGCGCGCTGCACCTGGCCGGCGTCGCCGCACTGGCGACCGGAGCCGGCCGCGTGCCCGCCCAGGCCGAGGACAAGATCGTGACCATCGGGATGAGTTTTCCGCTGACCGGCTCGCTCGCTTTGCAGGCCGGCATCGCGCGCGACGCGGCGGTATTCGCGATCGACGAGGTGAGCGCGAAGGGCGGCCTCGGCGGCTATAAGCTGCGCACGTTGATATTGGACGATGCGTCCACCACGACCGGTCAATACGATCCCGCGCTTGCTGCCACCAACGCGCGCAAGATGCTCGGCGATCCCACCGTGGTGGCCGCGGTCGGACCGCTGAACAGCGGTTCCGCCAAAGCCGTGACGCCGGTGCTCAGCCAGGGCGGCATGGCAACGATCAGCGGCAGCGCAACGAACCCCGATCTCACCAACCCGAAATTCGCCTCGCTGTATCGCCCCGGCGGCAAGCCGGTGTTCTTCCGCACGGTCACCACCGACGCCTATCAGGGACCCAACCTCGCGAACTACTTCGCCGAGACGCTGAAGGTGAAGAAGATCTTCGTGCTGGATGACGGCGGTGCCTATGGCGTCGGCATGGCGGACGCCTTTGCCGCACAGGCGGCAAAGAAGGGCATGGAGGTGGTGATCCGCGACCGCCTCGATCCGCTCAACGCCGACTACAACGCGATCGTTACCAAGGCGAAGAGCCTGGGCGTGCAGGGACTGTATTACGGCGGCGATCCGGCGGCCGGCAGCAAGCTGGCCAAGCAATCCTACGACATCCTGCCCGCGATCCCGAAGGGTGGCGGCGACGGTGTGCACACACCCGACATGCTGACCGGCACCGGCATGCCCGCGATCCAGGGCTGGTACGCCACCTCCGCCGCCGCGCATGTTCTGGAGGAGCCGTCGGTGCAGGCCTGGGCCAAACGCTACAAGGCGAAGATGAACCAGGAGCCGGCGGATTACACCGTCACCTATTACGACGCCGCGCAGGTGATCATCGATGCCATCGGACGGGTGGCGAAGGGCGGCAAACCGATGACGCGGGACAATGTGCGCGACGCCATCCAGGCGACAAACCTGAAGACGCTGCAAGGCGACATCTCGTTCGACGAGAACGGTGACACGACATCCAAGGTGGTGTCGATCTATCAGGTCAAGTTCGACGACAAGTTCCCGCTGGGCGACGTGGTACACCAGTTCGAATATGTGGGGGTGGCGCCGCAGGCGTGAAGCCGTAAACTCGGGGCCGACCCGACCCACAGGAGCCTCGAGTGAAATTCAGCAACTTCCTGTTCCCGGAAAGCCGGGAACCGGCGCAGGACGAGCGTGTCATCGATGAGGCTATCGCCGAGGCCAAGCTGACCGAACAGCTTGGCTTCGATGTCGTCTGGCTCGCCGAGCACCATTTCGACGGCATTTGCGCCTACGTCGATCCGCTGAGTTTCGCCGCTGCGCTGGCCACCGCGACCAGCCGCATCAAGATCGGCTTCGCTGTGGCGCAGGTCTCGTTGCACCATCCGATCCGCCTGGCCGAGCAGATCTCGCTGCTCGACAACATCACCAAGGGCCGCATCATCGCCGGCCTGGGCCGCGGCACCGCCTACAACATCTACGACTACCAGGGCTACGACATCCCGGCCGAGCAGGCGCAGGAACGCTTCGAGGAGTCCGAGGCGATCATGCTGAAGGCCTGGGCTGGCGGCCCGGTCGAGCATCACGGCAAATACTGGAACCTCAAGCTGCCGATGCTGCGACCACGACCGTATACGCAGCCGCATCCGTTCATCATTCGCAGTTCCGGCACCGAGGAGTCGATGCTGGAGATCGCGCATCGCGCGCAGCCGTTCATGATGAATGTGCAATCCTATGACGTGACGAAACACCGGATGGATCTGTATCGCGCGACGTTGCGGGAGAACGGCCTGGACGAGGGGCGGGTGGCACGGCTGGTCGATCAATGCTGGGTCTGGCGCAATGTTTTCGTTGCTGAGACGGACGCCGAGGCCGAGCGGGTCGGCGTGCCGTTGTTTCAGCAGATGCAGCAGCAGCGTGCGGTGATGCGCGAGCGCGTGTTCCGGGAGCAGGGGGTTAGGCTGCAATCGCATGCGCCGGGGCCGACCGCGCCGGCGGCGCGCACGGTGATCGAGCACGCGCTGATCTATGGGTCTCCGGCGACAGTGGCGGAGAAGTTGGCCGCGGTCGACGCGATCGGTGTCGGCGGGGTGATCATGTCGTTCCGGCTGGGGCCGATGTCATACGAAGTTGCGGCGGGTAGTCTGGAGTTGTTCGCCGAGAAGGTAATGCCGGCCCTGCGGCGGTGATGGCGGAATCGTCACATTCTAATCTTCTCCCCCTCCTTCAAGGGGAGGGGGAGAATATAGAGTATTGCAACATTACGCCCGCGCACCACGCACCCGATCAACCAACCTCATCGCATCCCCCGGCGCAGCATCCCCGCGCCACGCGACATGCTGATCCGGCCGCGACAGCACCAGCTTGTGGCGATACAACCCGGCCACCTCATCGCTCGCCACATCCAGCACCGACAGCGGCAGCCGGCGCGCCCGGGCCGCGGCAACGATCGTATCCACGTCCGTACTCGGATCGAGCCGCAACAGCGTGAACCAACCCCCCATCGCGTCGTACAGCGAACGACCGTCACGCAGCCACACATGCGGCGTCCGGCATCCAGGCACCGTGGACGGGGTAAAATCGTACATCGTGTAGCCCGGCGCCGCCTCGCCATCGTAAGCGACGATCGGCGACCGCTCATAAAACGAGCCGAAATTCAGCCCCCCACAGCAAAATTGTGGGGTGTGCAGCGCCACCATCGTCGCGCCCAACGCCGCCCGAGCGGCATCCCCAGCCGGCCCCGCATCCTCAATCTCCGTCGGCACAGCTCCACGCTCACGCGCCGTCGCAAGCGCCACTCCCATCGCGTATTTCGACACCTGCTCGGTGATCGGCCAGCGCTCCGCCTCGTACGCATCCAGGATCGCGGGATCCGCCCAGCCCATCAACACACCCGCCAACATCCACGACAGGTTGGTAGCGTCCGCGATCCCGGCATTCATTCCGTAGCCGCCGAATGGCACCCAGATATGCGCGGCGTCCCCACAGATGAACACACGCCGGTGGCGAAACCGGTCGGCCAGCATGCGCCGACCGATCCAATCCTCCTTGCCCAGCACCTCATATTCGAACTCCGGGCCGACCCCCAGGATCAGCCGCAGGCAGCGGTCGCGATCCACCGCATCGAAATCGGTCTCTTCCGGGCGCAGGTAGTTGTGGATCAGCCAGGTCTCGCGCCCGTCGATCGCGAAGACGTTGGCGCTGCGCCTTGGGTTCATTGACTGCGTCGACCACGCCGGCTTTGCCTGCATCCGCTCGATCAGCGACGGCGCGCGAATATAAGTGGACTGCGTGCGCCCCACGACCGCGTCGCCGGTCAAGCTCGCCCCAATCCGCCGG
>DASRQX010000338.1:0-23655 GCA_035696165.1 Acetobacteraceae bacterium
CATCAGCAGCACGATGCCGACCAGCGCGACCAGCGACAGATCCTCGCCGCACAGCATCAACGCCAGCAACGCGCCGATACCGGCGGAGGGCAATGTCGACAGGATGGTGATCGGATGGATGAAGCTCTCGTACAGCACGCCCAGCACGATGTAGATCACCACGATCGACGCCAGGATCAGCCACGGCTCGGCGGCGAGCGAGCGTTGGAACTCCGCGGCGTCGCCGGCGTATTGACCGGAGATCGTGCCCGGCAGCCGGATGGCGCGCTCGGCGGCCGCGATGGCACTGACCGCCTGGCCGAGCGAGGCACCGGGTGCCGGATCGAAGCTGATCGTTGCCGCAGGGAATTGTTCCTGGTGCGTGACTACCAGCGGGGCGATGCCGCGCTCGATCGTGGCGATTGCCGACAGCGGCACCGAGGTTTCGTTGCCACCCGCGACACATGGCGCAACGCCCGGGCCGGTCCCGCACGCCGCCGCCGGCGTAACGGTCGCCCCCGGCACGCGCAGCAGGCGCAGCGAGTTCGGATCGGCCTGCCAGTCGGGATCGGCCTCCAGCACCACGCGATACTGGTTGGCCTGGCCGAAGATGGTGGAGATCTGCCGCTGGCCGAAGCTGTCGTACAGTGTGTCCTCGATCGCCTGCATGGTCACGCCGAGGCGCATGGCCGCGTCACGATCGACGCTGATATAGGAGCGGAAACCCGCGTCCTGCTGGTCGGAAGCGACACCGGCCAATTCCGGCAGCGTCTTCAGCTTCGCGACCAGCCGCGGCACCCAGAGCGTCAGCGCCGCGGGATCGGTATCGATCAGGGTATACTGGAACTGCGTGCGGCTTAGGCGGGTGCCAAGCTGGATGTCCTGCACCGGCTGGAAATACGTGGTCAGGCCGGGAATGCCGGTCACCGCGCGCGACAGCCGGGCGATTACCTCGGGTGCGTGGTCGCGATTCTGCAGCGGCTTCAGCGCGATGGTCAGGCGGCCGGTGTTCGGCGTGGCATTGATGGTGCCGGCACCAACGAAGGAGACCACTCCGGTCACCGCCGGATCGCGCGCGACGATCGCCGCCGCGCGGATTTGCAGCGCCGCCAAATGCGGGATGGAGGCGTTCTGCGCGGCCTCGGTCACCGCGACCAGCACGCCGGTATCCTGCTGCGGCAGGAACCCCTTCGGCACGACGATGTAGAGCCAGACCGTGCCCACCAGGGTCGCCACGCCGGTCAGCAGCATCAGCGACTGATGCCGCAGGCTCCATGCCAGGCTGGAGCGATACAGGCCCAGCAGCGCATCGAACGCGGCTTCGCTGGCGCGGGCGAGCCGGCCGGGTTTCGTTTCGACCGCCGGGCGCAGCAGGCGGCCGCACATCATCGGCGTGAGGGTCAGCGAGATGATGGCGGAGACCACCACCGCGACCGACAGGGTGACGGAGAACTCCTTGAACAACCGCCCGACCACGCCGGTCATGAACAGCAGCGGAATGAACACGGCGATCAGTGAAACCGTTAGCGAAACGATAGTGAAGCCGATCTGCGCCGCGCCACGATAGGCGGCTGCCAGCGGGCGCTCGCCTTGCTCGATGTGGCGGACGACGTTCTCGATCATCACGATGGCGTCGTCGACGACGAAGCCGGACGCTACGGTCAGCGCCATCAGCGACAGATTGTCCAGCCCGTAGCCGAGCAACTGCATCACGCCGAAGGTGCCGATCAGCGACAGCGGCAGCGCCACGGCCGGAATGAAGGTGGCGCGGGCGGAACGCAGGAACAGGAAGATCACCGCCACCACCAGCAGCACCGACAGGACCAGCGTAAGCTGCACGTCGTGCACCGAGGCACGGATCGTTTCAGTGCGGTCGGTGACGATGCTCAGGCGGATGCCACCGGGCATCGCGCGTTCCAGCCGCGGCAGGGCGGCTTTCACCAGCGCCACCGCCTGCACGATGTTCGCCCCGGGCTGGCGCTGGATGTCGAGCACCGCGGCCGGCTGGCTGCGGCGCCCGCGCACCAGCCAGGCGGCGACGCGGTCGTTCTCCACGCCTGCGATCACGCTACCGACGGCCGACAACCGCACCGGCGCATTATTGCGCCAGGCGACCACAAGGTCCTGGTAAGCGCGCGGATCGACCAACTGGTCGTTGGCGCCGAGCGCGAAGGCCTGGCGCGGGCCGTCGAACCCGCCCTTGGCGCCGTTCGCGTTGGCCGCGGCGACGGCCGCGCGGACATCCTCCATCGCAAGGCCATACGCGGCGAGGCGGGCGGGATCGACGCGCACGCGCACGGCGGGGCGCAGGCCGCCCTGGATGGTGACCTTGCCGACCCCGTCCAGCTCCGACAGTTTCGGCTGCAACAACGTGTCGGCCACGTCGCTGACCACGTCGATCGGCACGGTTTCCGAGGTCAGCGCCAGGGTCAGGATCGGCGCATCGGCCGGGTTCACCTTGTTATAGACCGGCGGATACGGAAGGTTCGGCGGCAGCGTGCCGGCGGCGGCGTTGATCGCGGCCTGCACGTCCTGCGCGGCGGAGTCCATCTGGCGGTTCAGGTTGAACTGCAAGGTGATCTGGCTGGTGCCTTCCGAGCTGTCCGAAGTCATCATCGCGAGGCCGGTGATCTGGCCGAACTGGCGTTCCAGGGAGGCGGTGATCAGCGTCGCCACGGTTTCCGGGCTGGCGCCCGGAAGCTGGGTGGTGATCTGGATGGTGGGGAAATCCACCTCGGGCAGCGCGGAGACCGGCAGCGCGCGGTAGCCGAGGCCGCCTGCCAGGACGATGGCGATCGCCAGCAGCCAACTCGCGATCGGGCGGGCGATGAATGGGGCGGACAGGTTCACGTTGGGTTTTTCGGGGGGGGGTTCGGGGGGTGGCTCAGGGTTGCGGGGTCGCGCCGCGTAGCCCGCCCGGCACGGCGGGTGCCGGCGGGTCGGGCGGTTTCGGCACGGGCTCGGCGATGGCGACCTTGGTGTCCTCGGCCAGGCGGGCGGCACCGTCGGTGACGACGCGGTCCCCCGGCTGCAGGCCGGTGGCGATGATGGAGACCTCCTGGTCCTCGTGCGCGACGGTGACATCGCGGCGATGTGCGGTGGACGCGGCGTCGATGACATAGACGTAGGTGCCGCGCGGGCCGCGTTGGACCGCGGCGGGCGGCACAGTCAGGGCGGCACGGGCGGTGTCCACCAGCAGGCGAACGCCGACGAAGCCGCCCGGCCACAGCACGCGTTTGGCGTTCGGGAAAGTCGCTTTCAGCTTGATCGTGCCGGTGGTGGGATCGACCTGGTTGTCGAGCACCGCGAGGGTACCGCGGTCCAGCACGGTGCTGGTGCCGACGGTCTCGGCTCCGGGGGTTTGGGCGCCGGCGGTTTGGGCGCCGATGGCTTCGGTGCCGACGCCTGGGGTGACGCCGCCTTGGGTCACGGCGAGCGCCTTCGGCATGCCGTCCGCCATCGCGTGGGCGACCGCGGGCAGCGACTGCTGCGGCAGGGTGAACACGACCGAAATCGGCTGGAGTTGGGTGAGCATGACGAGGTTCGAGGCGCCGGAACTGTCGGCGGCGTGCACGATGTTGCCGGGATCGACCTGGCGGATGCCGGTGCGCCCGTCGATCGGCGCGATGATGGTGCAGTAGCTGAGCTGGGTGCGGGTGGTGTCGATCTGCGCCTGATCCTGGCGGAGCTGCGCCTCCAGCTGGGCGACAAGGGATTTCTGCGTGTCGGCCTGCTGGGCCGAGGTGTACGCGTTGCTGACCAGCTTCTGGTAGCGCGTCAGGTCGACCCGGGCGTTGGCGAGCAGGGCTTCGTCCTGGGCTTTCTTGGCGGTCGTTTGGTCGAGCGCGGCCTGGAAGGTGCGCGGATCGATCCGGGCCAGGACATCGCCCTTGCGGACGTCCTCGCCCTCATGGAAGTCCACCGCGACCAGGGGGCCGTCGACCATTGGTTTTATAGTGACGGTGTAGAAGGCCTGCACGGTGCCGAGGCCATCGAGGTAGATCGGCACGTCGCGCCGGGTGGCGGTGGCGACCAGGACCGGAATAGGTTCGTTGGCGAAGCGGTCCTTGGCGGGGTTGTTGCTGGTGGAGGGCCAGAACCAGAGTGTGGCACCGACGGCCGCGATCAGCGCAACGGACGCAAGCAGCATTACGAGGCGGCGCGCGCGGGGGCGCGTCGCAGTGGTGGCCGGCTCGCGGGTCAGTGCGTCCATGTGCCGCGGCCTCCTGTGCCGCTGCGGACTGGGTGTTGGGTTCGCCGCAATTTACGTGACTTAGGCCCGGTGTGTAACTGATACATTTCGGGGTGCGGACGGCGTGGGCTGGGACGGTCCCTGTTGTGGGCTTGGGGCGCGAAGCGGTCCGAGGCTGGCGGGTGGTGCCGGGGTTGCACTGAGGCTTCCAGCGAAGCGACCGCTGCCCCCAACCTTGGTCCGCTTCGCGGTCTAAGCGCTGGAGGGTAGGGGGCAGGGCAATCGCGTTCGGAATGTGCGGTGGGGGCGAGGTGCTGACGACAGCGGCAGTGAACCGCCAAGACGCCAAAGTTTGGGTCGACACCCGTGATGAATTAGTACGGTAGGTCAGTTTGAATTTGGCGCAGAATTTAGGCGGTTCGTGCCCGGGCGCCCAGGCTACCGCCGCATCGGGTGGGTTTCTGCCAGTCCGCCTTCGGACCGGGATGCGCTGAAATCAGACATTGGGCTCAAGGCAGGGACGGCCGGACGTTGAAAGGCGGCTTCCGGCGCGCAACACGCGAAACCAGTCACTAGGCTCGGCCGAGCACCTCGGCTGCTACTCACCTCTGTCGGACCTCATGCCTGATCGAAGTACTCCGGAACTGCGACAGCTCCAGGCCGAGGTCGGTGTTCGTATTTGCCTCGCTGATCCGTGTTCGCCGCCCCCTGTCGCAGTAGCTCCCACGCTTTCCCGTCGCGGTTGTGAGCGACCGCAAGCGTGGTGCAGCGCCAGATAGCGACTTTGTCACTACGCTTAGACATTGTCGTGCTTTAAGCTGTAGCCGGATGGTTTCGTTGGAGCGGCAGAGGGATTATGCCGTGAGGATCAAGACCAGCTGGGTCGCCCTATCGGTGATGGCTCTAGGGGTCGGCCTACTGCTGGTTGCTAGCCTGGACGACTCCCTCTTCAGCGAGGGGCAGCAAACAGTTGTTTCGGAACGGTCAGCCCCGGCGGGAACGAGCGCACCCATCGAGCCCACAGCCCCGCCATCGACGACAGGGACGCCATCATCAGCACCACCTGCGCCGTCATCAGCACCACCGGTGCCGACGCCTGATGCGCCATCACCAAGGTCAGCGCCGATTTCATCAGAGCAACCCACGCCGCCGCGAGCCATGACCACTGCGGTGCCATCGACACCAGAAATCGCACTACCGACAACTCCCCCAGCACCGCCCGCCCCAACCGCAGATGCCCCGTCGGCAGGGCCCTCCGTACCCCCGCCAGCCGCACCGCCGACAGGAACGGCCGCCGCGCCAGCAGCGCCCCTGCCGGCGGAAGCCGAGATGTCGGCGCCTGATCGCCGCGAGGTGCAGGCGGCACTGCGGCGGCTGGGCTATGACCCGGGGCCAGTGGACGGGATCTTCGGGCCGCTGACGCGGGCGGCGATCCGCCGCTTCCAACAGGATCTCGGGGAGAAGCCGACGGGCTCGCTGACCGGCGAACAGGCCAGCCGCCTGAACGCTACTCCTGACTCAGTTGGCCAGGCCGGCGGGTGACCTTTGTTGGTGAAACGGCGGGGAGGCCATGCAAAATCGCAGGGAGTCTAGGATCGGTCGGCCACGCTGAAGGTTCGTCATCACTCCCCGCCGTGCGGTGAGGTTCCGCGCCTTACCCCATACCCAACAGCGATCCCTACAGTTTGCATGCTCTCCTCAAGAGGCAGGCGCCGAGTGCGCAATGTGCAGTTCAATTGGTGTGGATCCCGGATTGCCAGCTGCAATCGTCGGGAATAGCGTCGATCGACATCTCTTCGCTCGACAGCAGACGGTATGGATCACCAGAGAAGATGATGCGATGCCGAAGGCTCCTGCCAGTCGTGGCCATGCTTGCGGCTTGTCATGGCCAGCCGAACGAGACGCCGGAAAGCCGGACGGATGGCAAGGTTGCGACCTCGGCGCCGGCCAGAGAGGAGACCGTGCCGGTGGAATTCGGTAAAAGACTACCGAACACGCGCATGACCAGTGATAACATGCCGTTTTTCGATACCATGACGTATTGCCTGCTGGCGACGCGGAAGACCGACCTCATGGTCAAGGGACCGGCTTACGAGGCCTGCATCGAAAATCAGGACCATACCCGCATCGTGGTTGGCGATGCGATCGACGCCAACAGGTTCGCTGAGGCCGACATCATTCGCTGCGCGAAAGAAAGCCGCACCGCCTATGTGGGCATGTGGTACTGCATGAATGGAAGACCCAGCTCCGAGTAGCCGGCAGACACAAGACGTACGAGCTGGATCGCCTGTACGACCGCATGACGATCGAGGCCGGCCGCATCGACGTACTGGTGGCCAATGTCGGCGGCGGGAATTTCAGCCGCTTGGCGCCATCACCAAAGCCTCGTCCGACGACGCCTTCCGCAACGTGACGGGCGCGCTTTTCACGTTACGGAAGGCGTCGCCGCTGCTGGTCGATGGCGCTTCGATCGTGCTGACCGGATCGGCAACCAGCATCAAGGGAACGCCAAACAGGACCGTCGATGCGGCGACCACGGCATCCATCCGCAACCTTGCGCGGACCTGGACCCTGGAATTGAAGGACCGCCGCATCCGCGCGCTGGTGCGCATCACAAAGGAAGCAGCCAGCTAGCTCAGCAACGAACTGCCGCCCTTGCAGACTAGAAGTACCCTGCCACACCTCAACGAAGGGAGCCTCGGAGACCTGGTTTCGAGGCCGTTACGGGATCCACTGGATGACGGCAGGGGCGCTTAGCGGTTGACGCCACCCGTGGCTGAATGTCTGGTCCCTGGATCGCCCGGCAAGCCGATCTGTGGCAGATCTGGGTCGGTACCGGACGGCCGGCCAGGGCGAGACGGAAAGACGCTTTCAGTCCGGCAAGGCGGAGATCAGATACAGCGTTTGCAGGATCGGCGCCGGTTGGAAGTTGTTGCCAAAGGCATTCAGGAACATAGGAGCCAACGCGCCCGAGCGATAAATGTGGCTGAGCGCACGATCCACCTCGAGACGGAATTTCTCATCGCCGTAGGGCAGCGCCAGCGCGTAGCGCTCCACCGTAAGATACTCATCGGCCAGCGCCAGCTTCTGCGGTTCCTTGCTGTTCTTGATCAAGCTCAGCAAGATCGACCGGTCGCCGAAGTAGGCTGATATTCTAGCGTCGTCCAGCATCGCCAAGCCTTCCGTGTGAGTCTTGGCCGGGATGATTTCGGCGGTAAGGCCGGCATTCGTCAAAGCGTCGCGCAATTCCTGTTCGGTCGTGGTGTCGGCGAGCACGCCGATCTTTCGGCCGGCCAGCGCCTGCATATCATGTGGGCCGTCGGGGCGGATCATGAGGCTGGCACCGTCGACGAAGGTTGCGATCGAGAAATCGACCAGTTCGCGTCGGGAAAGAGTGGCGCTGGTAGGCTCGCAAAGCAGATCGGCCTTGTGTTGCTGGATTGCCTCGAATCGGTCGGACGCGGTGACAACAACATAGGCGACGCTCAACGAAGACAGGGTCAGTT
The DNA here is from genome assembly GCA_035696165.1 of Acetobacteraceae bacterium. Classification (GTDB taxonomy): domain Bacteria; phylum Pseudomonadota; class Alphaproteobacteria; order Acetobacterales; family Acetobacteraceae; genus Palsa-883. Next base: position 7,678 of record DASRQX010000338.1, read on the forward strand.
GGCTGGCGAGATGCTCAGCGACCGCCTTGCAGAGATCGACCATGAGCCCAGCGGGTTCCCCGAGGCTGTCCTTGTAGGAAAACGGCGGCGCGTCCTGCCGGTAGGCGATGTGTATGGTCTTGTCCTGACGGATCCGGTCCAGTGCGCCAGCCGGAACGTCGTCGGCCCGGGCGGCCCCCGCCGCGACGAGCACCGCCGTTCCCAACAACGCCCCAAGAAGCTTCACCGTCGCTGATCTCATGACTGGCATCCTTCTGGCGTGACGTGTCTCGCGCCGGCCGTCGTGCATCTGTTCGAGTGACTTTGTCGGGCCGGAGGTAACGCACCGTCGCCGTTTTTGGCACCAGGAGGCAAGCGAAAGACGATCCGGCGCGACCGTCACAAAAAACCGCCTCCATCTGAAGCCCCGCCGCCACAGCGAAACCGGCGCCTTGCCCATTCACTCGATGTAGTGGGTGCAGGCGTCTGTCACGAGTTGGCGGAGAGCGTCCGCTTCCTCACTGCCGGCTAGGCGAGGGCGGCCGAAGCTGATGTCCTGCAAAGACGCAGATTGGATGATTGATCGAAGACCTGGCAACCCCTTCCGCATCGATGTAGGCATCGCGCCGAAGCTGGCGTGAGTAGCCGCCAGCCCTCACCAGAGCATGCGGCTCAGATCCAAGGGCGGCAGGACGAAATCGGGCGGGATCGGCAACATGCCGCGGTCCCACTCGATCCAGAGCGCCCGAAGTTCGTCGAGCAGCGCGGGCTGCTTCTTTGCGAGGTTGCCGCGCTCCCGCGGGTCCCAGGCGAGGTCGAACAGGAACTCCCGCTCGCCGACCTTCAAATACTTCCAGTCTCCCCGACGCACGGCGCGCTGCTGCCGGTTTGCCAGGCGCCAGAACAGGGCACGCGGCACTGCCGGGTGGTCCCCTACGAGGAGTGGCAGCAGGTCCAGCCCGTCGAGAGGTTGGGCGGGGTCTGGAGCGACACCCGCGGCGGCCAGACACGTGGCGGTCAAGTCCATGCTAATGGTTACTTGCGGCGAGACCACGTCCTCTCGGGCCCGCCCCGGCCACCAGACAATCTGCGGCACACGGAGCCCGCCCTCGAGAAGGTCCCACTTCCTACCCACGAACGGCCACATCTTGGAGTAACGCTCGCCGCCATTGTCACTTGTGAAGACGACGAGGGTGTCGCGCCCGCTCCGCCGAACCGCGTCCATTACGCGCCCAATGCCCGCATCCAAAACACCCATCATCTCGCCATAGATGCGCGTAGAGCCGCCCTCGGTCCACTCGGCGCTATCGACCTCGCGCTCGCGCGCCGCAGCCTCTACGGAGGGCGCCGACCACGGCCAGTGAGGGGCGGTGTAGTGCAAGCTCATGAACCAGGGCGGGTCGCTAGCGCCGGTCCGCTCGACATAGGCGGTCGCACGGTCGCTCAGAAGGCCGGTGACATACCCGACCTCATCCGTCGTCGTCTCGCCCTCGTAGAGGTCGAGTTCACCGTCGTCGCCGCTGTGCGTGTAGTAGCCCGTGAAGGCACCCATGACGCCGAAGAACTCGTCGTAACCACTCCGGAGCGGGCCGAAGTGCGGCAGGTAACCGAGGTGCCATTTGCCGATAAGCGCCGTCCGGTAACCGGCGCGACGCAGCTGTTCGGGCAGGGTCGGATAATCAGGCGGCACGCCCATCCCATCCTGCGACCGCTGCTCCGGCAGAAGCGGCTCCACCAAGCCAAGCGGAAGCCGGTATTGGTAGCGACCAGTAATGATGGCAACGCGCGTATTGGTGCAGAGTGGCGCGTTGGCGTAGGCCTGCGTGAATCGAACGCCCTCCGACGCAAGGCGATCCAGGGCCGGAGTGGTGTAATCGGTCTGACCACAGCAGGAAAGGTCGGCGTAGCCGCAATCGTCAACAACAATAAATAGGATGTTCGGGCGCGAGGCGGTCGTCATCGCGACGGGACGCACTATGCCAGCGGATGCAGTCATGGACGGTCCTCATGGCAAATTACTCGATCGAGACAACCCTGCGTTCCGCAGGCGGTCTTGGTAAACCCGCCCTTCCTGCATACGCCCATGTTCTCGTACGTCCTCTTGGTCGTGAAAAGCGCTTCACCATCAAAAGATGCGCGTCTGCCCTGTTGACTGCAAGTCAGTGGAGTTCGTGCAATTTGGAGGGAGTAGAACCTTGGTTTCGCTTTAGTCTTCAGCCCGATCTCTGACGTGAGCTCGGAAGGCGCCGTCCCGATTGAACTATCCCTGACCGATGTCTTCCAACCCTTTGTTCCGGCTGAGGCCGCAGTCGTCGCAAATGAACTCAACTTAGAGTGGGACAGGCGGCCATGTTCCCGGTCCGTGCCACGAACAGTGCTATCCTGCCCGTTCTGTGGCGTCCCCTCCTGATTGCCGCTGCGTTGTGTCGGCTGATGCGGTTCAGACCGACGCACCGCCGGGGCGACGGTTGCCTTCCCTCGCCGGCCCGCCGGTGAAAGTTAGTTGGCGTTTACCTATCAGTTATGTTGGATAACTATCACAGACAAACATTTCAGCCAGGAGACACTCACGTGAGCATTCCCACCAGCGGCATGACCGCGGAAGTCTTCCGCGAGGCGATGCCGCCGTATCAGCTCAGCGCTGACCTGCTGGCGGCGATGTTTACCGCGATACCCGCGCCGCCGCCCGGCGCCTCGATGGCCTGGCGGGAGACACGCCCACGCGGCTGGTCCACGAGGTCAGCGGGCTGATGGCAGCCAACGCTCCGCAGGCGTGGATCGCCGCGCAGATCGTCGTCTGCAAGGAGGCGGCGGAAAACGCCGTCAAGCGGAGCGGCGCGCCGCGGGTTACGTCGGAGCAGGTCTGCCGGCTGCTGCGGACCACGGCTGCGCTGACGGTCTCGACCGCGGCGCTGGAGCGTTCAATGGTGCGCCACCAGCACAAGCCGGTGCCGTTCTTCGGCACCGTGCTGACCGGCGGGATCGATGTGCCGGCGCTTGCCGCGGGGTGGGGTGGCGCAGGTTTGCTGCGGGAGGGTGGGGAGGGTTTGGGTACTGGCGTGGGTTCGGATTTGGGTGTCCCGGCGGCCGAGACAGCCCCCAGGTCGAGCGCCCTGGGACAGGCCAAACGGACCGGCGCCCCACCAGGTCAAGACGCCAGGCGGAAGGCGCTCGTGGGGCAGGACTTCCCGGCCATGACCGGAGAGCCGGCCGAGGCAATGCAACCAGATCCAGCCATGACGGAGGACTCAGGTCCGGACGACGACACGGAAGCGCCGGGCGGCGATGGTGAAGGGACGGATGGGCCAATGCCTTCGGCGATGGCCGGGTCAACCGAAAGGTCAGGCGTCGGAGGGAAGTCCCCAGGGATGAGCGCCGGAGGGCAGGGTTTACCGGCAATGGCGCGAGATATGGCAGTGGCGATGGAACAAGGTCCAGCCACGACGGAGAACCTGGGTCCAGACGCCGGGGCGACCTGCGGGGTGGTGACGCGGCTGGACCAGGGGCCCGGCTGGACGCTCGATGTCGTGCGCCGGCGGATGGTGGATCAAGTCGTGGGGGACCAAGTCGTGCGCGCCGACATCGTGCGGGAGTGACGCCGACCGATTTGGCGACGCAGCTGGCGATGATGCCGGCGGAGCAGCGGGTGCCGGAGCACTGCTGCCAGATCGCGAAAGTGGAAATCACGACAAAGACTCTCACGACAAAGACCCTATGGAGCGGTGGCCGGGGCGCGCGGTGGCCGGTTCGTGGCGCGGCACGGGCGGACCGGGCGGCGGCGCGGGCGGCGGCGGGCCGCATTGGCGCCGTGGCGGCGAGTGGCGGGGTGAGACTGGCCCGGCGGGGGGCAGTGGCGGTGCGTCGGGTGGCTCGAATCGCAAAACACGACAAAGACGCTATGGATCGAGCTTGCCGGGCGCCTGCGTCGATGGGTCGTGCGGCATGGCGGGCGCGGGGGGGGTGCCGGGCCTGGTGTTGGTGCGGCGGGCGTGGGAGGGCGAGGATGGCCGGCCGCGCGAGGTCGGGTGGGGCGCGGCGGGGGCGGACCCGTGATGGGCAAAATCGCGCAACGACCCTCGGGTCAAGCGTCAGAGGGCGTGTCCCGTGGGAAACGGCCCGGTGGCGGGGTGGGAATTGGATGGGCTGGTGCGGGTGGCTCGACCCTCACACTCGACGCGCCGCGTCTCGACCTCTCCTGCGAAGGTGTACGGGCCGGGGAGAGGTGTCGGACGCATGTGGCGAAGCCTGGCACCTGGCAGGCCGTCCTCGCGACGTCGAACGCGGCGGCGAGAAAGCGTGCGTAATGGCGGCACCGACCTGGGGCGGCTAGGCGGGTCGGGGCCCGGCCATGATGGCGAGGGCGACGGTGCGGTCAGGGTGCGGCGCGCGCCAACTTCCGCACCACGGCCGAGGCGTTGCGCTTGCCTTCGCCCGCGTAGGCCTCGTGGTACTCATCGATACGGGCCGGGTCGTAGAGATAGTTCACCATCAGCGTGGCGCTCTCGCGGGCGCCCTTCTCCGAGGTGTCCGCCAGCAACGATAGCCGCTCAATCCGCGCCCCGTTGGCCAGATGGAAATGCGCCACCGGATCGCGGGCGCGCTTGCCGTTGGCCTCGTGCAGCAGGTAGCGCGCGCCCAACCGTTCCAGAACCGGACCGGCGGTCTTGTTCAGCCCCGGCTCGCGCCACCAGCCACGCTTGGCCATGATCGCCGCCAGCGACTGCCTGGCGTTCTCCGCCGGCATCGCGGAGACCAGGCTGGTGCTCTCCTCGTCGGTCAGCAGGCCAGGTTGCTGACCGGCAGACGAACCATCGGCGAGCAGTGGATCGAGCCAGGCGCGAAACCCCGGAATGGGCGACAGCGTGGCGAAGCTGCGCAGGCTGCGCAGTTCGGCCGCCAGCAGTTCGACGACCTGCTTGATCAGGAAGTTGCCGAAGCTGATGCCGGCAAGGCCTTTCTGGCAGTTGCTGATCGAATAGAAGATCGCGGTATCGGCACTGCGAGGATCGAGCACTGGGGCCTTCTCGTCGAGCAGCCGCTGCACCGATCCGGCGAGTCCCTGCACCAGCGCGACCTCGACGAAGATCAGCGGCTCGCCCGGCATGCGCGGGTGGAAGAAGGCGTAGCAGCGGCGGTCGGAATCCAGCCGGTTCTTCAGGTCGCGCCAGCTACGGATGGCGTGCACTGCCTCGTAGTCGACCAGTTTCTCCAGCAGCGCCGCCGGGCTGGACCAGTCGATGCGGCGCAGTTCCAGGAAGCCGACATCGAACCAGGCGGCCAGCAGTCCGCGCAGATCGGATTCCAGCGCCGCCAGCCGTTTGTCGTCGCGGCGGGAGTCCAGCAGCAGCGCGCGCAAGTCGACCAGGAACTTGCAGCCGTCCGGGATGGTGGTGAACTGGGTCAGCAGCCGCAGCCGCGGCGGCTCCAGCGCGCGGCGCAGTTCGGCGGTGGCGATGGCGCGTGCCGCCGGGTCGGCGGCGGTGCGCACCGCGGAATAGGCGGCGTCGACCACCTCGGGGTCGGAATCGAACGCCGCGAGCGTGCGCAGGAATTCGCGCCTGCCCGTGTCGTTGAGCGACTCGTAGGTCTCAGCGAGCTTGGCCGCGCGGTTGCGCGCACTGACCTCGCCGCCGCGCCCGTTCAGGCAGGCACGGATCTGCGCCTCGATACTGTCATCGGTTTCGCCGGCGACACTGGCCGCCATCTCCCGCCAGACCAGGCCGATGCGGCGCAGGGCACGGTCGAACAGCCCGGGCGAGGCAGGTCGGGCAGGCGAGGCGGGTCGCGCGGGCGAGGCGGGTCGGTCAGGTCGAACAGGCGGGGCGAGCGGCGCGTCGTTCATTTGGGTCTCCGACCAATCAGTGACTCCCGGCCCAAGTCGGCATTTGCCAGTGCATCGGCAAGGGTGGGCGCCAGCGCGGGGAGCAGGTCTTCCACAATCATTGTCGGTCCGGCGCGCAGCGCGGCGCGCCCGTGCAGGAAGGCGCCGGCGCAGGCCGCCTGCCAATCCGGCATGCCCTGCGCGAGCAACCCGGCGATCAGCCCGGCCAGCACGTCGCCGGACCCGGCGGTGGCAAGCCAGGGCGGTGCCGAGGCATTGATCGCCGCGCGTCCGTCCGGCGCGGCGATGATCGTGTCGGGTCCCTTGAGCAGCACCACGGCGCCGGTACGCGCGGCGGCCGCCCGTGCGGCGGCAACACGGTCAACACCTGGATCGCCGAACACGCGGCTGAACTCGCGGGCATGTGGCGTCAGTACCGCCGCGCCTCGCAGGGCGTCGGGCGCGCCGGCGAAAGCGGTAATTGCGTCGGCGTCGGCCACCACGCGACGTTTGGCTTCCAGCAGGCGCGGCAGCGTCGCGCGTGCGGCCCGCGGCCCCAGGCCGGGACCGCACACCCAGACATTCCGTCGTGCGTCGGCGAGCAGCGCCTCCAACGGGGCCTCGCTCACCAGCAGGCCGGGCGGCCCTGCGCGGTACACGTCGCCACGCTCGGTGGCGGCGATGGTGACCAGGCCAGCGCCCGCATGACGCGCCGCCTCGGCCGCCAGTCGGGCGGCGCCAGTGATTACCGCGCCGCCGATCACCGTGACATGGCCGCGGCTGTATTTGTGCCCATCGTTGCGCGGGCGCGGCAGGGACCACAGCTCCGGCAGGTTGGCAAAGCAGCGTGGCCGCACCTGCTCGAGTACCGCGGCAGGCAGGCCGATATCCGTCAGCTTCAGCGCGCCGCACCGGTCGCGGCCAGGCAGCAGCAGGTGCCCGGGCTTCAGGCGGAAGAACGTCACGGTCAGCGCGACATGCGGGGCGTAGCCGCGGACCGCGCCGGTCGCGCCATCGACACCGCTTGGCACATCCACCGCGACGACGTGCCGCGCCGCGCGCAACGTGTCGGCCACCAGGCCGTCGACGTCGCGCGCCAAGCCGGCACCGAATACCGCGTCGATCACCAACTCGGCCCGCGCCGCTTCCGCGGGGTTGAAGGCCATCATCGGCCCGCGCCACTGCAGCGCTGCCCCGGCGACATCCGAGCCAGCGCGAGGCGGGGCCAGCGCTGCCACCGCGACCGGCCAACCGTCCTGTGCCAGCAGCCGCGCCGCGACGTACCCGTCGCCCCCGTTGTTGCCCGGGCCCGCCAGCACCAGCGTCCGGCACGGCCGAAAGCGTGCCCGCACCGCCCGCGCCACGGCGCGACCGGCGTGCGCCATCAGCGTCGGCCCCGGCATTCCCAGGCCGGGCGACAGCGCATCGGCCCGGCCCATCTCGGTCGGGTCAAGCAGCTCCGCGCGGCCGGCCAGCCGACGCATCAGGTCGCCATCGAACATCATGGGAGGGAGAATGCCATTCCGCTGACGTCTCCGCCATCGCCGCAATGGCATCGCGCCGGCGTCGGGCGGCCCGTCGGGCCAGACTTTTACACATTATCTGGCGTTTGGTGTCGCCACTGCCTAGCACCGCGACGGCTGATCTGGTCTGTTGCGCGATACGGGATCTGGAGTCGCCTGGCATGGCGCTGGTGATAACGGTGGCGCAACAGAAGGGCGGCACCGGCAAGACGACCCTCGCGGCCAACATCGCCGCCACCCTCGCACCCGCGCAGCGCGTCGCGCTACTCGACATTGATCCACAACGAACGCTCACAAGATGGCACGCGCTGAGGATGGCCCGCTCCACGCCGGCGCCGGCGCTCGGCTTTTTCGAGGTCGCGGGCTGGCGCCTGGCCGCGGAACTGGATCGGTTGCGACAGAGCCATGACCTGGTGGTGATCGACAGTCCGCCACAGGTCGATACCGACGCGAAGCTGGCAGTGCGCGGTGCCGATATCGTTCTGGTGCCGGTGCAGCCAAGTCCGCCCGATGTGTGGGCGGCGGAGGCCATGCTGAAGCTCGCCGCCGACCAGGGCCGGACCGCGCGGCTGGTGCTCAACCGCGTGCCCGCGGCATCGCGGCTGCGCGACGCGGTGCGTGCAGACATCACCGCACGCGGCCTGCCGGCGCTGCGCAGCGAGCTTGGCAATCGTACCGGCTTCGCACTCGCCTTTGCCGAGGGACTAGGCGTCATCGAGGCCGTGCCGCGTTCCCCGGCCGCTGACGAAATGCGAGCGCTGATCGCGGAATTGCAGGACATCGAGGCATAATGGATTCGATCAGCATCTGGCGGCTGATGCACGTGTTGCATGTACTCGGTGCCGTCGTCTGGGTCGGTGGCATGTTCTTTGCCATCCTGATCGTGCGCCCCGCGCTGGCGGATCTTGAACCATCGCGCCGCGTCAACATTTACCGTGGGACGTACGGCCGCTTCTTCAAGGTGATCTGGATCGTCATGCCGGGAATGCTGCTGACCGGCTATGTCATGTTGTTCACGAAATACGGCGGTTTCGCCGACGCGGGCTGGAACATTCATCTGATGCATATGCTCGGGCTCGCGATGGCGGCGGTCTTCGTCGGCGTCTGGTTCGGGCCGTATCGGCGGTTTCAACAGGGGCAGGGCCGCGCGATCGATATCATCCGTCAGTTCATCATTGCCAATCTGGCGCTTGGACTGGCAACGGTCGTGATCGCCGCGCTCGGATGAGTAGTCACTCCGCGCAGAGCGTAACCCGGTCGCACGCACCTCCAACGTTGATCACGACAGCAACAGTTTCGCTTCCATCACGTCCGGTTCTTCCGGCAGGCGTCGGAGGCTGAAGCCGAGATGGCGCATAAAGGCCAGCATCGGCGCATTATCGGACAGCACCTGGCCCACCACCACGCGCATCCCGCGCGTCCGCGCCCAGTCGATCAGCCGGTGCACCAGCCGGCTGGCCAATCCCCTGCCCTTCATGTCCGGTTGAACGATTACCGCGATTTCCCCGCTCACGCCGTCCGGCTCCATCACCAGCCGCGCGACGCCGACCGTTTCGCCGCTGACCTCGCGGATCGCGACGAAGGCCATTTCGCGATCGTAGTCGATTTGGGTCAGCCGCGCGGTCATCTCCGGCGACAGTTCGCGCATCGCGGTGAAGAAGCGGTAGCGGATATCCTCGGGTGACAGGCGGGCGAAGAACGTGGCATGTTGCGCGGCATCCTCCGGACGGATCGGGCGGATGATCAGCCGCTCGCCGCACGCGTCCCAGGGCTCGATCAGGTCATCGGGATAGGGCGGGATCGCCAGCAGGCCACGCTCGCCCGCCGGGCGCAGCCGCAACCACGCGTCGGCGGCCAGCACGCCCTGCGCATCGACGAACAGTGGGTTGAGCTCCAGCGCCGCGATGTCCGGGAAGTCGACGATCAACTGGCTGACCCGCACCAGCGTCTCCGCCACCGTATCGATCCGCGCCGCCGGCATGTCGCGGAAGGCGGCCAGCGTGCCCGCGGCGCGGGTGCGCGCGATCAGCGCGTGTGCCAGCGTGAGGTTCAGCGGCGGCAGGTCCATCGCGATGTCGCGCTCGACCTCGGCCGTGGTGCCGCCCTGGCCGAACGCGATGGTCGGGCCGAACACCGGATCGTCGGCCACGCGGATCAGCAATTCTCGCGCCCGCGCGGCCTGCCGCTGCACCAGCAACGTCGTCGCCGCGTCCGATGCGCGGCGCGCCGGATCTATCGTCGCCGCACCCGGCGTGCGGCGCGCCTGACGCAGGGTCAGCGTCCGCGCTGCGAGACCCACCTCGGCCGCATCATGCAGATCGAGGGCCAGGCCGCCGCGTGCCCGACAACTCGGAGGCCGCGTGTCTCGCAGCTTGACCACAACGGGGTAGCCGAGCAGCGCGGCAGCGGTGACCGCGTCCTGCTCCGTGCTCACCGCGCGGCACGGCACGGTCGGCACGCCGTATGCTGCGAGCACCGCCATCGCCTCGTCCTGCGCCAGATCCTGGCGTCCGGCCGTGCGCAGGCGTTGGAACACCCCGCGCACCTCGTTCTGGTCGGCGGCGATCGAGACCACGCGGCTATGCGGCACCTCGCGCGCCGCGGCGCGATTGCGCCGGTCCTGCACCAAGTGCAGGAAGCCGCGCACCGCCTGTTCCGGTGTGGCGAAGGCGGGCACGCCGGCCTTGACAAGACGGTGCCGGTGGACAGCGCCGGTCGTTTCGCCCATCGCGGCAACCAGCAGCGGAAGCTTCGTGGTGCTGCCGCACGCGGCCAACGCCTCCGTCGCCGCGGCGTCCGGCGCGCCGGTCGGCGCATGCACAACCAGGATGCCGCCCACCTCGGGCGCGCCGGCCAACAGCGCCGCGACCTCGGCCAACCGCAGCGGTGTGTCGGCACCGACGTAGACCGTGCCGTCGACAAGGCTGGGACTGTTGGTGTCGTTGCGCAGCCCCGATTCCGCCAACGCGGGCAGCCGCAGGCACAGCATTGCCCGCGTCTCCGGCGTCAGCGCGGCGAGGCGCAACCCGTCACGCAGCACCGCGTCCGCTGCCATCCGCCCCGCGCAGATTGCATTGGTGACGATGGCGAGTGCCTCACCGCGGACCGGGCGGGCGCGCGACAGGGTTTCCGCCGCGGTCAGCAGGTCCTCAAGGCGCGAGACGCACAGTACGCCGGCGCGGCGCAAAGCTGCCTCGAACGCCAGCTCGGCGCCGCCGGATTGGTCGAGCAGGCGGCCACCGGCACGGATCGCCACCACTGGGCGCAGCCGCGCCGCCGCCCGCGCGGCGGACAGGAAAGCACGGTGGTTCTTGATCAGCCGGACATCCAGCAGGATGGCGCCGGTGCCCGAGTCGCGCGCCAGCCAGTCCAGCGCCGCGCCGAAGCCGAGATCGGCGTTGCCGCCGATGCCGATGACGTGGCTGAAGCCGACACCATTAGGCCCGGCCCAGTCCAACACCGTGCGGCAGAGCGAGGTCGACTGCGAGACCAGTGCGAGGCGTCCCTGGGCCGGGTTCAGGTGCGCGCGCGAGGCGTTCAATCCCAGCCCGGGGACGACCAGGCCGAACGAGGCGGGCCCCAGCGCGCGCACCCCAGTGCGTTGCACCAGCTCGGCCAGGCCGTCGGCGTCTGCCAGCACCACTGCCGCAAAGCAGCTTTTCGTGGCGAGTGCGGGCAGCGCGTCTGCCACGACATCCGGGTCTGCAATTACTGCGAGGTCGGGCGCGACCGGAAGGTCGGCAACCGATGGGTAGGCCAGCACCCCGGCCACGGCCCGCAGCGTGGCATCGACCGGCAGCACCGCCCCCTTGAAGCCGCCGTCATGCAGGTTGCGCATCACCTTGGCGCCCATCGGCGTGCCGGCACCGATCACTGCCACGGAGTCCGGGCGGAACAGCGCGGCGGGTGCGAAACGGCCGATCGGTTTGGCGCGAAACAGGTTCATGTTGCACGGCAGCATACGCGCATCGGAGTCACACCTCACCATCGCGGATGCATTGCCAATACGCCAAACCCGTCGTTGCATGCGAATGGACACGGCACCGTTCGCCGAGCAGCCGGAGTGACAGAGATGGCCGACACATCGCGCATGGATCCAGAAATGCTGCAATTCCAGTGCGAAGCCGAAGAATACGCGAAGAATTTCCCACCCGTGCGGGTGGAGCTTCCGCTCGATCCGCACCGCGCGGTGAACGACATCCTGGCACTGCGCACCGCCACTGGAGGCCCGGTGATGGCAGAGACCACCGACCGCTGGGTTGCCGCCCGCGGCCGGCGCATCTTCTGCCGCGTCTATCGCCCGCGCTCCGATCGACCGCTGCCGACCCTGATGTATTTCCATGGCGGCGGCTGGGTGTGGTCCTCGGTGGACACTCACGAGCGATTGGCGCGCGAATACGCCGCCGCCGGTGAGGTCGCTGTGGTCAGCGTCGACTACGCCCTGTCGCCCGAAGCCAAGTTCCCACAGGCCGTGGAGGAGTGCGCCGCGGCCACGAGGTATGTCGCCGCGCACGGCGTCGAGTGGGGCCTTGATCCGTCATCCCTGCTCGTCGGAGGGGATTCCGCCGGTGGCAACTTGGCGCTGGCCACCGCGCTGTTGCTGCGCGACACCGGCGGCCCGGCGCTGCGCGGCATCCTCGCGGTCTATCCGGTCTGCGACAGTGCCCTGGACACCGCGAGCTACCAGGAATTCGCCACCGGCCACGGCCTGACGCACGAGCGGATGAGCTTCTACTGGAGCGTCTACGTGCCGCACGCGGCGGATCGGCACCATCCGCTGGCCGCACCGCTGCGCGCCGACCTGACTGGGTTGCCGCCGGTGCTGGTGCAACTGGCGGAACTGGATGTGCTGCGATCTGAGGGCGAGGCGCTGGCCGCGAAGCTGAAGGCGGCCGGCGTGAAGGTTGATTTGGAGGTCTTCCCTGGTGTGGTGCACGGCTTCATGCGGGCCATGGCGACGGTGGGCAAGGCGCGGACTGCGGTGGAAAGGGCCGGGGCTTGGATGCAAGCGAAGCGGTAGATGAAGGGCTTTTCCCGAGCTTCGGAGGAATTGAATATAGGCAGTCATGCGCCTAATACCAACCGCCCTAAAGATTGACTCTCGGTACACGGCCCAACTCGTTGAAAAGGCCCGATACTCCAAGCGGGGCAAGAGTCAATCTTTAGGGCGGTTGGTATAATACATCACCCATTACGAGGTGGGGCGGTCAAAGTGCGGAGCGAGCTACCCACTATGCGAGTACTCTCACTCGAAAATAATGTCTCTCGTCATTACAGACTTCGCGATGCTGACGACTTGGCGCATCGATGACCGCAGCTGAGGCGTCTGAGGAGATTTTATCTCATAGCGCCAGCCGCCGCCACGCGCCAAACTCGCCCACGATCCCTCGCCGGAACGCCAGCACGCAAACGACGAAGATCGCCCCCTGCGTGACCGTCACCCACGACCCGAACTGCGCCAGGTAATTCTCCATCGCCGTCACCACCACCGCGCCTGCAACGGGCCCGAACACCGTCCCCAGCCCGCCCAGCAGCGTGGTCAGCACCACCTCGCCCGAGGTCGAATAATGCACATCGGTCAGCGTTGCGATGCCGAATACGATCGCCTTGGTTCCGCCCGCCACGCCCGACAGCATGCAGGACAGAATGAACGCGATCAGCTTGTAGTCGTCCGTCCGATATCCCAACGACGTGGCTCGCGGCTCGTTCTCCCGGATCGCCTTCAGCACCTGGCCGAACGGAGAATGAATGATGCGATGGATCAGCAGAAAGCCCGCGATGAACACCGCTGCGACAACCCAATACATCGTCATGTCGTCGTTCAGGTTCAGCACCCCGAACAGATGCCCACGCGGCACCTGCTGGATGCCGTCCTCCCCACCGGTGAACGGCGCTTCCAGGCAGAAGAAATACACCATCTGCGCGAGCGCCAAAGTAATCATCGCGAAATAAATACCCGACCGCCGGATCGCCAGATATCCCAGGCACAGTCCCAGCGCGGCCCCGGTCGCACCCCCCAGCAGGATCGCGATCACCGCATCCACATGCCAGAACTTGATCGTCCAGGCGGCCACATAGCTGCCCATCCCGAAGAATGCCGCCTGGCCGAACGACAGCAGCCCGACATAGCCGATCATCAAATTGAACGCGCAGGCGAACAGCGCCGCACACAGCACCCGCATCAGGAATACCGGATACAGCACATAGGGACACACCACGATCAGCGCCAGCATGGCCAGGAAGCCGATCCACTGAGGGCGGGAAAACCCAAACATTTCAGGCTCGCTTTCCGAACAATCCGTGCGGCAGCGTCAGCAGCACAATCACCATCACCAGGAACACCACCGTCGCCGACGCTTCCGGATAGAATACCTTGGTCAGTCCCTCGACCACGCCAAGCGCGAAGCCGGTGACGATCGAGCCCAGGATCGAGCCCATCCCGCCAATCACCACCACCGCGAACACGGTGTTGATGAAATTGTCGCCCATGTTGGGATTCACCGAGTAGATCGGCGCCGCCAAGACTCCGGCGAAGGCCGCCAGCGCGACGCCGCCGCCGTAGGTCAGCGTGATAAGTCGAGGCACATCCACGCCGAACGCCTGCACCAGCGGCGCATTCTCGGTCGCCGCGCGCAGAGTGGCACCGAGCGAGGTCTTCTCGATCAGCCCCCAGGTGCCCAGGCACACTACCGCCGCGGCCAGAACCACCCAACCGCGGTAATTCGGCAGGAACATGAAGCCCAGATCGGTGGCGCCTTGCAGCACGTCGGGAATGCGATACGGCAGGCCGGAGCTGCCGTAATAGTTACGGAACAATCCCTGGATCACCAGCGCCAGGCCGAAGGTCAGTAGCAGGCCGTACAGGTGATCCAGCTTGTACAGCCGGCTAATTACCAACCGCTCCAGCGCGATACCGAAGACGCCAACGATCACCGGAGCCAGGATCAGCGCCGGAAAATAGCCGATCCCGGCGTAGTTCAGCAGCATCCAGGCGGCGAAGGCGCCCATCATGAACAGTGCGCCGTGCGCAAAATTGATAATGTTCAGCATACCGAAGATCACCGCGAGGCCGAGCGACAGCATCGCGTAGAAGGCACCGTTGATCAGGCCAAGCAGAAGCTGGCCGAACAGCAACGGTCCCGGAATACCGAAGATCATGATCATGGTGCGGTAGCCACCTTCGCCTCTCTGGTACTCGCGTTACCTCAGGCCCTGACCAGCGAACAGCCGCCCTTGTCGAGCGGACGGAACGCCTGGTCGGCCGGCGTGGTCGCAACCAGCTTGTAGTAGTCCCACGGTCCCTTGCTCTCCGACGGTTTCTTGACCTCCCACAGATAGGCGGGGTGCAGCGCGCGGCCGTCGATCCGGATCGAACCGGGGCCGAAGCAGTCGTCGTCGGTCGGCATCGCCTTCAGGCGGGCGACCGTAGCCGCGCCGTCGGCCTTGGCTGCCGCCACACCCATTGCGGAGGCGACTTTCAGATAATGCAGCGTGCTGGAATAAACACCGGCCTGCACCATGGTGGGGCGTGCGCCACCTGCCCGCGGTGAAAACCGGTCTGAAAAGGCTCGCGTCTTGTCGTTCATGTCCCAATAGAAACTGTCGGTCAGCACAATGCCCTGCGCCGTCTCCAACCCGAGCGAGTGCACGTCGGTCAGGAACAGCAGCAGCCCGGCAAGCTGCATCTTGATGCCGAATTCCTTGGCCTGCTTGATCGTGTTGATAGTGTCAGTGCCGGCATTGGCCAGTCCCAACACCTTGGCTCCGCTCGACTGCGCCTGAATCAGGTAGGACGAGAAATCGGTGGTCCCGGGGAACGGATACGCAATACTCCCCATGACCCTGCCGCCCGCCTCGGTGACGAATGACGTAGTATCGCGTTGCAGCGCGTGCCCGAAGGCGTAGTCGGCGGTGATGAAGAACCACGACGTGCCGCCCGCCTTCACCATCGCGCCGCCGGTCGACTTCGCCAGCATATACGTATCGTAGACCCAATGGATCGTGTTCGCGTTGCACTGTGCGCCGGTCAGGTCAGACGACGCGGCACCGGAGTTGATGTAGACTTTGTTCTTCTCCTTGGCGACGCCGGCAACGGCAAGCGCAACCCCGGAGTTCGCCACCTCGACGACCAGATCGACACCGTCGCGATCGAACCACTGCCGCACGATGCTGGTGCCGATATCGGGCTTGTTCTGGTGGTCCGCCGACAACACCTCGACCTTCATGCCCTTGCCGTTGACGCCGTACTCTTCCAGCGCCTGATGCACCGCGGCAATCGCGCCCGGCCCGGCAAGGTCCTTGTAGGGGCCTGACAGGTCGGTCAGGCAGCCGATTTTCAGCACTGGCTCCGCCTGAGCGCGGGCACGCGCCAGCGGCAACGCCGTGGCGGCGGCCGTGGTCAGCAGAGCGCGGCGGGAGATGGTCATGGGCGAATCCTCTCATTGTGAAGTCGAAGTCATCCGCGTTCCCGTGGCGTTCAGGCGTCGGTCCGGCCCTTATACCAGCGGCCCTAAGCATTGACGTATGGGCCGCTAGCCCCGTCATGCCGGCGCATGCCGGTATCCACGACTCATATGAGGTGTCCCCCGTCAAGTGGAAATTCGCTCATCTCGCCACCTTCCCTTCCGTGTTCAGTTGCTGCGATTGAGTGCTTAA
>DASRQX010000339.1:0-15413 GCA_035696165.1 Acetobacteraceae bacterium
GCGCGGATGGGCGTCTGATCGCGCTAGCGGAGGGCCGATTGCGGCTGGACGCACTGCTGGGGGCTTTGCTCAGGTAATACCAGCAGCTGATAGTATTGACGTACGCTGCCCAACCCCAGTCATGGCCGGCGAAGGCCGGCCGGAGCCTGTCCTCGGGCGCTTGACCCCGGGGGCCGGCATGACGGGGGCGCGGCGTCGGTGGGTCGTTCCTTCCGGCCGTTGGTATTACTCGCGCCGCTGACGCAGCCGGTCCGCCAGATGGCGCAGCCGGTCCAGTAGATGGGTCGGTATTTTGTCGCCGCGAATCGTCGCGACGTCCTCGGCCTCGGCGAACAGCGCCTCGATGTCCGCGGGTATATTGGCCGCGTCGGCGTCTCCTGGGGCGTCCCCTGGGGCGGCCTGCGCGGCGGTATCAGCCAATTCGGCCGGTTTCGCGCCATCGACGTGATCAGCTGCCGCCTGGGTGCCCGCTGTCGCGCCGCGCGCGCAGGGCACCGGCTCAGCGTGGGAAGCGGCATGGTCCGGTGTGACCGGCACCGCGACGGCGGTGGCAACCGGCTTCGTCACAGTCAGCCCAACGTCGCGCTCGGCCGCCGCGGCGATCCCCTACGGTTCGCCACGCGCGGCGGACGCGACGGTCTGCCGGCAGCCGGCGCACACAATCTCGATAGAGCCGTCCTCGGCGTTCAGGCTGACGAAGCCACGCGGCAAGCCGACCAGCACTGGGCCGCCTTCACCGGCCGCGTGGCCGCGGTCGCGCTGCTCCCACACGACGGAGCCGGTGTGGTCACATCCCGCATGGGCCAACGGGACCGAGAATCGGATCGCCATATTGCCTCATCAACGTGGTGCTCACGACACCGTGAGCTGTGGGGTCGCCTAGCACGGTTGTGAACAAAAAAGCGATACCCGTCTCGCGTGCTGCCACGCCCTGATACTCGCGGACCACACCCGCGCGTGCAGCCAAGAGGGGGGCCGGAAAGCACATGGGGCCGGCTGGCGGCGGGTCAACTCAGGCGGCGCCGTTTCTATTACGTTATGACTGGGCTTGACGTTGCATCCCGCGGCGATCCGTGCTTTACGCCGCGCCTTCCCTGCCGGGGGTGCGGCTCCACGCCCCGGCTATGCCCGGCGTCCCATGGTGGGGCGAGGCCCTCCCGCATTGGGATCGGGGCCGGGGCGGAGACAAGCCAGAGGGAGACATGGATGCCACTGTATGAATGCGTGTTCATCGCACGCAACGATGTTACGCAACAGCAGGTCGATACGATCGCCGACGGCATCGCCGGCCAGCTCGAGGCGGATGGTGGGGCGGTCAAGAAGCGCGAATACTGGGGTCTGCGCAGCCTGGCCTACCGTATCAAGAAGAACCGCAAGGCCCACTACATGCTGCTAGGCCTCGACGCGCAGCCGGCCTTCGTCACCGAAATGGAACGCCAGCTTCGCCTGAACGAGGACGTGCTGCGCTTCATGACGGTCCGTGTCCCGGCCATCGAAGAGGCGCCATCCGCCATCCTGTCGCGCCGCGCCGACGAGCGCGATCGTTCGTTCCGCGGACCCAAGCCGGCCGGGCGCTTCGAATCCGGTCGCCGCCGCGGCTTCGACGACCGCGAGGAATTCCGCGCGCGTGACGAGGTCCCTGACTTCCGCGCCGGCCTGGAGGAGTAGCCCGGATGTCCGACACCACCGATATCAATCCCGCCGCCCGCCGCGCCGCCGTCGGCGCCCGCAGGCCATTCTACCGCCGCCGCAAGTCCTGCCCGTTCTCCGGGCCGAACGCGCCGGTGATCGACTACAAGGACGTGCGCATGCTGTCGCGCTTCCTGTCGGAGCGCGGCAAGATTGTTCCAAGCCGCATCACCGCCGTGTCCGCCAAGAAGCAGCGCGAACTCGCCGTCGCCATCAAGCGCGCGCGGTTCCTCGGCCTGCTGCCCTACGTCCTGGTCTGAGGAGCACACCCCATGGCCGCCGTGGAACTGATTCTGCTGCAGCGGGTCGAGAAGCTCGGGCAGATGGGCGAACGGGTGAAGGTGAAGCCCGGTTACGCCCGCAACTATCTGCTGCCGCAGCGCAAGGCGCTGCGCGCCAGCAAGGACAACATGGCGCGCTTCGAGCAGGAGCGCGTGCAGCTTGAGGCGCAGAACCTGAAGCGCCGCGAGGAAGCCGAACGCGTCGCCGAACGCGTCGGCGGCCTGTCGGTCGTGATCATCCGCCAGGCGGGCGAGTCCGGCAGCCTGTATGGCTCGGTCTCCGCGCGCGACGTCGCCGAGGCTTGCGCCGCGGGCGGCCTGACGGTCACCCGCCAGCAGGTGGTGCTGGAGCATCCGATCAAGACTCTGGGCCTGTCGAAGGTGCGCGTGGTGCTGCACCCCGAAGTGTCGATCGCGGTCACCGTGAACGTCGCGCGCAGCCTGGAGGAGGCTGAGAAGCAGGCCCGTGGCGAGGCGGTCGGTGCCGAGGCGGAGGAAGCGGCACCCGCCGATCTGGCTGAATTCCTCGATCCCGCCACGGCGCCCCAGCCCGACGTTTGAGTGGCTGCGCGAAGGCTCGGCGCTGCGGCCGCGTCGTGCCTGCATCCGCGTCGTGCCTGCATCCACGTCATGCCGCCCCCACGTCATGCCGCCCCCACGTCATGCCGGCGCAGGCCGGCATCCAAGACTTGCCTTCGTGGCGGCAAACATGCCGGCGCGCGGCGGTTTAACCACGTGGGCGCCGAGCAACAGTCGGCGTATCAGGCGTCCCGTCGCGCCTCGATCTGTTGCTGGACCTCGGCCAGGATGTGGGTTTCGACCAGCAGACCTTGCCGTTCGTAGCGTCCGCGCGCACGGCTGAAACGTACGACAACGGCGGACCGCGCACTCTTGGCCTTGACACGCCGCGTGAGCAGCGCGTCGCCCGCCGGCAGGAATTGCAGATCGTCCAGTCCGATGCAACGCAAGCATGCCGGACCGGGGTTTTCCATTACCAGCAGATCACCGGTACCGCCGCACCTGTGGCATTTCCATTCGGGTTTCAATGGCTGAACCACCACCAGATCGGGCGGTCGGTTCGCCTGCGCCGCCAGGCGTTCGCGTTTTTTCTCCGACAGCTCGGGCGAGACCCAATGGGTCCGATAGAGTGCTTCAATTCCGGGATCTCCGCTGCGGCTGAAACGCAGCGCCTGTCGTTGCGGCGAGCGTGCCACGTACTGCGTTTCGCTCGCGAGCAGCCCCTTTTGCGCCGCCCAGGTACGGAACATTGTCATGGCTTCGGATATACGAGGCGGATTGGTCTGCATCGCCGCCTCCAGGCAATCGACCTGCCCCTGCTGCCAGCTCTTCAAGTTGCTGGCATCAAGCCAGCGGATCCCAACAAGCACGTCGATACAGCTCACGTAGCCCTGCGCCGCGAGTGAGGTCTCCGCGGCCTGGGTGACACGATCGACGAGCGGGCTGCGAGTTCTCCTGTTCATGGCCCGGTGACCAAAATCTTTGGAAAACACTTCCGGCCAGGGGCAGTTTCCTCGGCCGGCAGCGTGAGCACGTTCCGCCGATTATAGCATCGCCCAGTTCTGTGACAAACCAAACAATGCCAACGCCATCACTGGCTGTGCGTCGGCCGATTGCCGGACGATCCGGGGCCGATTGTGTGGAACCTCGAAAGCGCTCTCCGACTGCGGCGTGGCGCCATTTTGACGCCACCGCCGGCACTTGCGACAATGCGGCGTCCCGCACGCGGCGCCGCAAGAGGAACCCCCGACCATGGAAATTCGCAACCTGGGCCAGTCCGGCCTGCGTGTCTCGGCCATCGGCCTGGGGTGTAACAACTTCGGCGCCCGCATCGACGACGACGCCACGCGCGCGGTGATCCACATGGCGCTCGATCTCGGCATCACCCTGTTCGACACCGCCGACACCTACGGCGAGCGCGGCGGGTCCGAAACGGTGATGGGGAAAATCCTCGGCGACGACCGCAAACAGATCGTGCTGGCGACCAAGTTTGGCATGCCGATGGATGATGTGGGCGTGAAGGTCGGCGGGTCGCGCCGCTACATCATGCAGGCGGTCGAGGACAGTCTGCGCCGGCTGCGCACCGATTGGTTCGACCTTTACCAGATCCATGCGCCCGACCCGCGCACGCCGATCGAGGAAACGCTGCGCGCACTGGATGACCTGGTACGCCAGGGCAAGGTGCGCTACATCGGGTGTTCCAACTTCCCGGCTTGGCAGGTCGTGGAAGCGCAATGGACTGCGAGGGCGAACAACCTGAACGCTTTCGTTTCCTGCCAGGACGAATATTCGCTGGTGGTGCGGCATGTCGTCGAGCCGCAACTGAAGCCTGCCATGCTGAAATACGGCATGGGCCTGCTGCCGTTCTTCCCGCTCGCGAGCGGCCTGCTGACCGGCAAGTACCGCCGCAACGCCAACCTTCCGACGGGCACGCGGCTGGCCAACACGCAGCGTCTGGCCGACCGCTATTTGACCGACCGCAACTGGCCGATTGCCGAGAAGCTCGCGGACTTCGCCGAGCGGCGCGGCCATACGATGCTGGAACTCGCGTTCAGTTGGCTGCTGGCGCAGGCACCGGTGGCCAGCGTGATCGCCGGCGCGACGCGGCCGGAACAACTGGAGCAGAACGTCAAGGCCGGCGGTTGGAAATTGTCGGCGGAGGAACTGGCTGAGGTCGATCGCATCACCGCCGGTTGATGGCGGCGCCGGTCAAAGAATAACCTTGACTCCCCCTCCCCTTGAGGGAGGGGGTTGGGGGGAGGGGTTGGTGCCCGGGTCGCACCGAAGCTTCCCGCGCGCCGACCCCTCCCCCAGCCCCCTCCCTCAAGGGGGGAGAGTTACGAACCTTGTGCTTGGCATCCGTCGCCCGTCCGGCAATAATTCCACCGGGAAAGCTGCCGTCGCTGTCTTCCTGGGGGACTTTGTATGATCGGTCTGGTGCGCCTGTCGTTGCGCCGGCCTTACACATCCGCGATCGCCGCGATGCTGATCGTCCTGCTCGGCGCGCTGTCGATCACGCGGATGATCGTCGACATCTTCCCGGTCATCGACATCCCCGTCGTGCTGGTGGTCTGGAACTACCCCGGCCTGACCACCGAGGACATGGAACGCCGCGTCGTCTTCATCAGCGAGCGGGCTTATTCCACTACCGTCAACGGCATCTCCCGCATCGAATCTCAGTCGATCCCGGGGATCGGCATCCTGAAGGTGTATTTCCAGCCCGGCACCGATATTGGCGGCGCAATCGCGCAGATCACCTCGGTCAACAACTCGATCCTGCGCAGCGCGCCGCCGGGGATGCAGCCGCCGGGGGTGATCCAGTTCAACGCCTCGAACGTGCCGGTCGTGCAGCTTACGATGTCGTCGAAGACGCTGAGCGAGCAGCAGATCTTCGACTATAGCCTGAACTTCATCCGGATCAGGCTGTTCACCATCCCCGGCCTGTCCACGCCGGGGCCGTTCGGCGGCAAGCAGCGGCAGATCAATATCGACGTCGATCCGGCGCTGCTGGCGGCCAAGGGCTTTTCGTTGAACGACGTGGTGAACACGTTGCAGGCGTCGAACGTCATCGTTCCCGCCGGGACCGCGCGGATCGGCGGGCGCACCTACAACGTGCAGCTCAATTCCAGCCCGTCCACGGTGGAGCGTTTCAATGCGCTGCCGATCGGCGTCTTTGGTGGCGCGCCAGTCACCATCGGCGATGTCGGCCGTGCGAGCGACAGCTTCGCGACGCAAACCAACATCGTGCACGTCAACGGCAAGCGCGCGGTGTATCTGGCGATCCTGAAGCACGCCGACGCCTCGACGCTGGCGGTGGTGGACGCGGCGCGCGCGGCGCTGCCGGAGATCCAGGCGGCGGCGCCGAACGGGTTGGACCTGAAGCTCGATTTCGACCAGTCGGTGTTCGTCCGCGCCGCGGTGGAGAACGTGATCCGCGAGGCGATCATATCCTCGATCCTGGTCTCGGCGCTGATCCTGGTGTTCCTGGGTAGCTGGCGCAACACGGTGATCGTATCGACCTCGATCCCGCTGTCGATCTTCGCTGGCATCATCGGATTGTTCCTGACCGGCAACAGCATCAACCTGATGACGCTGGGTGGCCTGGCGCTGGCGATCGGCCTGCTGGTCGACAACGCCACCGTGACGATCGAGAACATCCACCGCAACCTGACGCACGGCAAGCCGCTGACTGTGGCGATCCTGGAAGGCGCCGGCGAGGTGATCCAGCCGCTGACCGTCGCCACGCTGGCGATCTGCATCGTGTTCTTTCCGGTGGTGATGCTGTTCGGCGTGGCGCGCTACCTGTTCATTCCGCTGGCGGCCACGGTGGTGTTCTGCATGCTGGCGTCGTACGCGCTGAGCTTCACCGTGGTGCCGAGTTTTGCGCGGTTCCTGCTGGCGTCGGGCGACCACCATGCGGCGCCGAAGGGCCTGTTCGGCCTGTTCGACCGAGGCTTCGAACGGTTCCGCAACGGCTACGGCAGGATGCTGGAAGGCACGCTGCGGCATCGCGTCTTCGTATTGATCTGCTTCGGCGCGTTGCTGGTGGTGACCCTGGGTGTGGCGGCGACGATCGGGCTGGACTTCTTCCCCACTGCCGATGTCGGGTTGATCAAGCTGCACTACCGCGCGCCGGTGGGCACCCGCATCGAGGACACCGAGCGGCAGGTGCTGCAGGTCGAGGAAGCGATCAGGCGGATCATTCCGGCCAAAGAGTTGGACACCATCAACGACACCATAGGCGTGCCGTCGTCGTTCAACCTGGCGTTCGTACCTAGCGACAATGTCGGCGAGATGGACGCGGAGATCCTGATCTCGCTGCTACGCGATCACCATCCGACGATCGGCTACATTCGCGCGATCCGCGATGATCTGCCGCGCCGTTTCCCGGGCAGCGTGACCTACTTCCAGACCGCCGACATCGTCAGCCAGGTGCTGAATTTCGGCCTGCCGGCGCCGATCGACGTGCAGATCCAAGATGTGAACTTCGATCGTTCCTACGTCCTGGCGCAACGGCTGCTGCAACGGATGAAAGCGATCCCCGGCGTGGCGGACGCGCATCTGGTGCAGGTGCTGAACTATCCGGCGCTGCAGATCGATGTGGACCGGCTGCGCGCCTCGAAGCTGCTCGTCTCGCAGCGCGACGTTGCCAACAACATGCTGGCCTCGCTGTCGTCCTCGGTGCTGGTGTCACCGAATTTCTTCCTCAACCCGCAGAACAACGTGAACTACTCGGTGGCGGTGCAGACGCCGATCGAGCGGATCAACTCGGTGGCCGACCTGATGGGGACGCCGGTGAGCGCACCCGTTCCGGTGCCGGAAACGGTAGACCCGGCGGTGCTGCCGGGCTCGCCGGTGATGCGATTGGGCGACATGGCGACGGTGTATCCGCGCTCCAGCCTGGAATCGGTTAACCACTACACCGTGCAGCGCGAACTCGACATCGCCGCGAACGTGGACGGGCGCGATCTGGGATCGACCTCGGCTGACATCCAGGCGGCGATCAACGACATCAGCAAGGGACTGCCGATCACCACGCATATCGACATCCGCGGCCAGAACGAGGTCATGCAGGCGTCATTCCGCAGCCTTGCGCTAGGTATGATCCTGGCGGTGATCTTGGTCTACGCGCTGCTGGTGATCCTGTTCCAGTCCTGGGCCGATCCGTTCATCATCATGATGGCGGTGCCCGGCGGGCTGCTGGGGATCATCTGGATGTTGGCGCTGACCGGCACCACGATCAATGTCGAATCGCTGATGGGTTCGATCATGACCATCGGCATTTCGGTATCGAACTCGATTCTGGTGGTCAGCTTCGCCAACGATCTGCGCGCGCGCGGCACGCCCGGCTCACGTGCCGAGATGACCGTGACCGAGGCGGTGCTAGGCGCCGGGACCATCCGGTTGCGCCCGGTGCTGATGACCGCGCTGGCCATGATCATCGGCATGGTGCCGATGGCGCTGGGACTGGGTGACGCCGGCGAGCAGAATGCACCGTTGGGCCGCGCGGTGATCGGCGGGTTGATCATGGCGACTTTCGCCACGCTGTTCATCGTGCCGATCTTCTATACTCTGCTGCGGCGCAAGCCGCCGACCCTGCATATGCTCGATACGCGCTTCGCCGCTGAAGCCGCCGGTGCGGCCGATGCAGGGGAACCGCCGTCCGGAGAACCGTTGCATGGCTAGACGAGGTCGTTTCGCGAGCTTTCTGCTGTACGCCGCGGGTGTCGTGCTGGTGGGCGGCGCCGCGCTCGGCGGACTGCGCATGTGGTACGACAAGGACAGCGCGCTGTCGGCCTCACGCGAGGCGCTGGCCGAGGTCATCGCGCGCGGACCCGTGGTGCAGGTCGCGACAGTGGCCCAGGGGCCGAAAGAGCGGCTGATCCAGTTGCTGGGCGATACGCGGCCGTATCAGGCAGCGACGCTGTACAGCAAGACCAGCGGCTTCGTGACCGCGATCACGGTGGATCGCGGCGACGTGGTGAAGGCGAACGATCTTCTGGCAACGGTCGCCTCGGTGGAGACCGACCAGCAGTACGAAAGCGCCGTGCGCGACTTGCAAAACAAGCAGCGTATCTGGACGCGGGAGAAGGACCTGGTGCGGCGCGGCTGGACGTCGCAGCAGGACGCCGACCAGTCAGAGACCAACTACACCATGGCGATCGCCAACGTGGCACAGTTGGCCACCATGAAATCCTATGAGCAGATCCGCGCCCCGTTCGACGGTGTGGTGACCGCCCGTTTCGTCGATATCGGCACGCTGGTGCAGAACTCCACCACCAACAAGGTCAGCAACCAGCCGGTGGTGACGATCGCCGACCAGAGCAAGCTGCGGATCGATGTCTACGTGGAACAGCGTGACGTGCCCTTCGTGCATGTCGGCGACATTGCCGATGTGGCTGATGGCGCGAACGCCGAGCGCAAGATCCAGGGGCGGATCGCGCGCACGTCCGATCAGCTTGACCCGCGCACCCGCACGCTGTTCGTGGAGCTGGAGGTCGACAACCGCGATCATTTCCTGGTTGCCGGCAGTTTCGCCTATGTGACGTTGCATGTTCCGGTCGACAGCTACCCGCAGATTCCGGTGGCCGGCCTGATCGTGCGTGGCACGCGCACCTTCGTCGCCGATCTGCGCGGGGACAAGACGGTGCATTTGCAGCCGGTGAAGGTGGCGAGCACCGACGGGATCAGCGCAACGCTGGCGGAGGGCGCAACGGTCGGCCAGCGCGTGGCGATCAACCTGCCGGATGAAGTCGGCGATGGGGGGCGGGTGCAACCCGCGGGCGAGAAGTAGCGTCGGTACCTAGCCAAATTCTCCCCCACCCCTTGAGGGAGGGGGTTGGGGGGGAGGGGTTCGTGCGGCCCGAAGCCTCGGTGTGACCCTGGCACCAACCCCTCTCCCCAACCCCCTCCCTAAAGGGAGGGGGAGAGACGCCAAGGCACCATCATCCCGCCAAACCCACAGTCCGTGGCATCTCCGCCCCAACCCTGGATCAATACCACCACCCAGCGCTATGCTGGCCTTCGTAGGCGAGAACCTGACCTGTCCACCGCGCGTGCCATGACCCTGTCCGCAAAGAGGAAGCAATGCCCAAGGCATATTGGATCAGCTCCTATCGTTCCATCTCCAACCCGACTGCGCTGGCCGAGTATGCCAAGCTCGCCGGGCCGGCGATCACCGCCGGCGGTGGCCGGTTCCTCGCGCGGGGAACGCCAGCGAAGACCTATGAGGCGGGGCTCGACCAGCGCACCGTGCTGATCGAATTCGACAGCGTGGCACAGGCGACAGCCACGCATGACAGCCCCAGTTACAAGGCGGCACTCGCTGCGCTGGGCGATGGCGCGGAGCGGGATATCCGCATCGTCGAGGGCGTGGGCTGACGGAGCGGCCCCAACTAACGAACGGCCCTTTTTTTGTTGCATAAGCCAACGCTGGCGAGCCACGTGAGTGACCGGAAATGCTATGGACCGACCGTTGTTTTTGAGAATGGTGGTCCAGACACTACTTTCGCTCGTGGTGATGGGCACGATCCTGTTCCTAGCGGCCGGCGATTGGCGCTGGCCGCAGGTTTGGATTTTCCTTGTTGAGATCGGGGTTTCTTCATTTGCAGTGAGCACTTGGCTATTGCGTCATGACCCGGCGCTTCTTGCGTCTCGGCTGGGGCCGCCCCTGCAGCGTGATCAGAAGCAGTGGGATCGCATCTTCATGGTCGTCCTGCTTGCCGCCTTCGCTGCCTGGATCGCGCTGATCGGCCTCGACGCACGCCGTTTCCGATGGTCGGCGGTGCCTGTTTGGGGCCAAGTATTGGGTGCCTGCCTGATCGCGTTGTGCATGTTCCTGTGCTGGCAGGTCTTTCGCTTCAACACGTTTGCCGCGCCGCAGGTGAAGATGCAGCCTGGGCGGGCTCAGGTGGTGATCACCAATGGACCGTATCGCGTCGTGCGTCATCCAATGTACGCTGGCGGGTCAATGATGTTTGTCGGCGCGCCACTGCTCCTCGGCTCATGGTGGGGGCTTCTGGCCGCATCGATACTTATTGTGGTCATTAGTACGCGGATAGTGGGTGAGGAGCGTATGCTGAGGCGCGAGCTCGCGGGCTACGACGACTACGCGAAGCAAGTCAGGTATCGGCTGGTGCCAGGCCTGTGGTGAGACGGTGTGAGCCGCTACCGTCGAACTCCGGGATCCACCCATTGCGGCGGTAGGGTGGGCCTTGCCGGCTACAGCGGCAGTCGACCCGATGCGGGGGGCGCCGACGCGCTACGGACGCGGAATCCCACGGAAAACCCTGACGGATTCTTGCCGCTCAGCATGTTTCCCGAACCCGCCGCCCTCACGGCATGGGTTCATGGTTTGTCCGCTTGTGCCACAAAAACGGACCGTTCGTTAGCCGGGCCGGAGTGGTTGAGCCGCGAAGCGGATCAACGGTGAGGGCGGTCTGCGCGGCACGGCCCTCACCTTCGTCGCTGCGCGCCTCGACCTCTCCCGCGAAGAGTGGGAGAGGTGTACTACGTGGGGCCCGTCGGCGAGGGGCCGTGGCCTGACGCAAGCGTAACGTTACGTCGGCAGCGGATCGCCGTCGGGCGGCGCCGGCACCTCGAACGCGTTCACCATGCCGGACAGGAAGGCGTAGAAATTCGCCGCCGCCGTCAGTTCGACCAGCCATTTCGCCCCGTGCCGCTGGTTCAGCGCGTCGAACACCGCCTGATCCACCCGGTTGGTGCGCATGAGCTGGCGCGCGTAGACCACGATGTCACGCTCGTCCTGGGGTAATCCCGTCGGATCGCCCTTGGCGCGCAGCAAATCGATCACCGCCTCACGCAGTCCGGCGCGCCTCGCGGCTTCGACCTGCGCCGCCCAGACATAGGCCGCCTCGCGCTCGCGCACCGCGGCAAGCACGGCGATCGAGCGCAACTGCGGCTCCACAATCGTATCGTTGCGGTTGAACCTGACCAGCGGCAACAACCGCTTCGCCAATGTCGGGCTGTGCAGCAGGATGCTGAACGGCCCGCGCACGCGGCCGAACACCTCCAGCACCTGATCGACGACGTGCTGATCCGCTGCCGCAACGTCCGCCTTGCCGGTGATCGGTGGAATGCGTGCCATGACTGTCTCCCGCGTTACAGCCCCGCGTAGGGCTTGCCCCATTGGTCCTCATACACGATGTCGACCAGCGCGCCGCGGCCCACCGGACCGAAGCGGCCCATCGGGTAGCCGATCGGCAGAATGGCGTAGGAGTGCACGCCTTGCGGCAATCCCAACGCCGCCTCGGACTCTTTCTCGTACAGCAGGTGCCGCGTGGTCAGGGTCGACCCGAGGCCCAGCGCACGCGCCGCCAGCAGCATGTTCTGGACCGCCGGATAGATCGAGGCACCGGCCCAGCGATTGGGGGGCGCCGCGTCCTCGATGCAGGCAACGATCCAGACCGGGGCTTCATGATAGTGATCCGTCAGATATTCCACCGCCGCGTGCTGGCGCTTGAAGCGTTCCGGGGTGACGCCCGGCGGCGGCGCGCTGGTGGCATAACGCGGACCCACCACCTCGTCGAACGCGCGCTTGTAGAGAAGTTGCACGGCCTGCTTGATCTTCGGATCCTTGATCACCAGGAAACGCCAGCGCTGCGTGTTTCCGCCGTTGGCGGCGCAGACGCCGGCTTCCAGGATCTTGCGGATCAGTTCGTCCGGCACGGGATCCGGCTTCAACCGACGCATGGCGCGCGTCGTGTGCATGATCTCGAACACGTCGGTTGAATCGGACATCACGTTACCTTCACGTCATCTGGAAATAACACGTCGAGTGTCGCCGGCCCCCGCCAACACGTCATGCCGGGTGCGGGACCGGCATCTGCGACTTGTCTTCGTTGCAGCAAAGAAAGTCGTGGATACCGGCCTTCGCCGGCATGCCGGGGGAGTGTTCGGCATGACGGGGGAATGTTCACGCCAAGTGCTTGTGGAAGAACGCCGTCACCGGATCGTGCGAGGCGTTGCCGGCGCGCGTCGCGTAGTCGATATACAGCAACTCGATCGACCCGCCCGCCTTGCGATAGTCGGCAACGAAACGTTCCGGCTCATTGCGGTCGATCGGCGACTCAGGATCGCGATAGTCATGCACGATGTCGGGCCTGCCTTGCACCCACAGCGTCGGCGGCGTCATCACCTTCTCGCCGCGCTCCAGCGCCAGCACCGGATTGCCCTCGGCCATGTTCGCCTCGGTCTTCCAGTAGGTATCGTGCCGCTCCGGAATGTTGCCGACCCAGGCTGGCGGGTTGGCGGTATCGCGGGCACGCCGTGCATGGCGATAGCGCGACAGCGGGTTGATCACCGGCCAGGTCATTGCCACGCACTGCACGGTAGCATCGACCACCGGCGAACCGGCCGGCGGCGCAACCGAGAGATAACGCGGATCGCGCGGCCGCATCGCCGCCAGCATCGCCAGGTGTCCGCCGCTGGATTGCCCTGACAGACCGATCCGGTCCGCCCGCACGCCCAGTTTCGCCGCGTTCGCCTTCATCCAGCGGATCGCATAGTTGATGTCGATCAGCGAAGTCGGATAGCCGTCGTCAGCGTGGCGGAAATCCAGCGCGATGGCGACCAGGCCGGAGGCGGCCAGCACCTCATCGCGTGCCTTGCACTCGTTCAGGTCGCCATTGCACCAGGCGCCGCCGTGCAAGTCGATGACAGCCGGGAACGGTCCGTCGCCGCGCGGGCGGAACACGCGCAGCTTCAGCGCGCGATCGCCGTGGCGCAGATACTCGAAGTCTTCCGTGCCGAAGTCGTATGTTGTGCTTGGCATCGCAGTCCTCCCTTCCGATTGCGCCTCAGCCGGCTGGCTGAGGCAAATCCAGTCGCACCGCCACCGCGGCGCTGGCGATCACCGCGGTGTCGCCGGACGTGTCGCCTGTTGAGTCTGGGGGCACGTCGAGCCCGCCCTTCACCACGCTGATGCTGACTTGCCCATGCGGCAGCGTGGCCTTGACCGCTTCGGCATCGACTTTTTCGGGATGCTGTACGCCGATGGTGACCTCGACAAGCATCTTGCGCGAGTCTAAACTCAGCGAGCGGATGATGTTCAGCGAACTGTGATGGATCGCATCCTGCACCGCGCGGATCGCCGCCTTGGTGTAGTCCCCACCATGCAGGTCGTTGCCGGTCCCCAGCTCCAGGATGATGCGCTTTGGTTTTGGGTCGGCCGGTTGCATGGCGCCGCTCATGGGATGTTGAGCCGCACGACGGCCGCCGCATTGGCGATCACGGTGGAACTCGTGCCGGCGTCGTTGGGGATTTCCAGCCCGCCATCGACGACGTTCACCGTTCCGGTGCCGTGCGGCAGGATGGCGAGCACCGCCGCCTTGTCAACCCGTTCCGGGTGCGGCACGCCGATGGTGACCTCGACCTGCATTGCGTCGACGTGCTGGCCTAGCGCGTCGGCGACACTGAGCGAGTTGTGCCATAGGGCGTCGCGCAGCGCGCGCACCGCGGCCTTGGTGTAGTCGGCGCCGCGGATGTCGGTGCCCATGCCGATCTGGAGTACCATGCGTTTCAAGGGCATCGGTGTGGAGCTCCGTGGAGACGTTGGAGACTTTCTCCCCCTCCCCTTGAGGGGGGGATGGGGGGAGGGGTCGGGGCGGTTGGGACTATCGGAGCGACCTTGGCACGAACCCCTCCCCCTAAACCCCCTCCCTCAAGGGGAGGGGGAGAAGATTCTACAGATTCTGCAACACTACTTCGCCAGCGCCGGCTCGCGGACCTTGGCACCCTTGAACGCCGGCATCACCTCGGTCGCGAAACGTTCTAACTGCTCCAGCGCCTCGGACTCCGGCACGCCCACCGACAGGCTGACGGAAACCCGGTCCAGTGCGGGATACTTCGCCTCGAGCGCCTTTAGGTGGTCGATCATCTGCTGCGGCGAGCCGCACAGGAACCCACCCGCGTCGATCGCATCCTCGATCCGTGGCAGTTTTGCCCCCGGCGCGCGCAGCGGATCGCGCATGATCTCGATCTGCTCGTCGCTCAGAGCGCGCACCAGGCGCAGCTCGCCGAACATCTTCATGTTCTCTTCGTAATATTTCGCCGCCTTGCGAATGCCCGCCTCGCGACTGTCGGCCATGTAGAAGTGGAAGCCGAAGCACAACCGCTCACCCAGCTCGATGTGCTTGCCCTGTTTGGCGTGCGCCTCCTGCCAGCCGAGCACCACTTTGTGCATCGCGCCGCCCTCGGCCGAGCCACCGCCGACCATGCCCTGGATGCCGTGCTTGGCCATGAATTCCAGCCCGCGCGCGGTGCCGCCCTGGATCGGCTGCCAGGTCTCCACCGGCAGACGCAACGGCCGCGGAACGAGTGTCAGCTCCTTCAGCGTGTAGCCGCGATACGGTACTTCGGGCGGCAGCGTGTAGTGCTTGCCCTGGTGGCTGAACTGCTCTTCGTTGAATGCGTTGAAGATGATGTCGACCTGTTCCTCGAACAGCTCGCGGTTGGCGTTCTGGTCCAGCAGCGGCGAGCCGAACGTTTCGACCTCGCGCGTGTGGTAGCCGCGGCCGAGGCCGAACACGACGCGCCCACCGCTCAGGATGTCGGCCATCGCGTAGTCTTCCGCCAGACGCAGCGGATGCCACATCGGCGCAATGTTAAACCCGCAGCCGATCTTCAGGTTGCGCGTCACGTGCGTCAGGTGCAGCGCCATCAGCAGCACGTTGGGGATGCACTCGGTGCCCTCGCGCTGGAAGTGATGCTCGGCCATCCAGAACGCGTTGTAGCCCATGTGGTCCATGAGCTGCGCCATCGCCTGCGCCTTGCTCAGCGCGGTGGCCAGATGCGCGTTGTCGTAGCGCCGGTCGTTGATCGGGGTGCCGGCGTAACCGACATTGGTCAGATCGACATGGCCGGCATACAGGCTGTCGAATTTCGTGATCATCGCACGCCCTCCCA
>DASRQX010000340.1:0-12566 GCA_035696165.1 Acetobacteraceae bacterium
CGAGACGAGGGTGAGCTGGTGGCGAAGCTGGTGTGGCGGGTCAAGCTGGTGACGGAGTTGGAGGCCGGGGAGACGATGGAGGTGGAAGTCGCACGCCTCGAACGCGATGAGCAGGCAGGGCTGGCCGACCTCGGGCTTCGTTTCGCTGAGGCGAAACAGCTCATGGCCGCAATCCAGGCGGAGATCGTCCCGGCGCAGGTGACGGTCGCCGGCGAGCATCGCCGCACATGCGCGGCTTGCGACGGCGTGCTGGCCAGCAAGGGGCATTACACCGCGACATTCCGCTCGCTGTTCGGCGACGTGCCAATCCGGGTTAGGCGCTTGCTTACCTGTCCCTGCCGGGGGACGGGCGAAGCAAAGAGCTTCGCCGCCGTCGACCTCGAGGCCGCGACCGTGGCGCCCGAACTGGCCTATGTCACGGCGCGATATGCGGCACTGGCGCCGTTTGGCAAGGTCTCGGACCTGCTGTCGGAATTGCTTCCGATCAGCGGGGCACAGAACGCGGGTACGGTGCGAAACAGGACGATGCGGGCCGGCGAGGCGGTTGTGCAACCGCACGCCGCGAATACGGCAAAGGCGGCGGCAGCACAGCCGGCCAAACCCGTCGTGATTGGGCTTGATGGCGGCTATGCCCGCAGCCGGCACCGCCAGGACGAGCGTCACTTTGAGGTGATTGCCGGCAAGGTGATCGACGCTCAGGGCCGCCAGCCCCGCTTTGCTTTCGCACGCAATTCCCCAACGATCGCGTCTGAGGCGTTCAAACAGGCGCTCTCAATCGCAGACGTAACGGCAGACACGCCGGCGGTGGTGCTGAGCGACGGCGATGCCGGGCTGTGGCGGCTGCAGCGCGAGACGCTGCCGAACGCCACGGTCGTTCTCGACTGGTGGCATGCCGCGGTGCGTTGCGAGCACGCGCTGCTGGCCGCCGGCGGCCTTGGCGTGGCTGATGCGCATCTGTCCTGCGAGGCGGTTCACGGACTGGAGCGGGCCAAGTCGCGATTGTGGCACGGGCGTTGGTCGGGATGCCGGCGCAAACTCGCGGCTTTGTGCCGCTGGGCGCACCGCACCTATGTACACGACGTGGCTGGCATCGGGCGCCTGGAACACCACGTCGGCGAGCTGCTGGTCTACCTCGAGCGGAACCAGGGAGCGCTGGTCCGTTACGCCGCCCGGCGCCGGAATGGCGAACCGATCTCGACCGCGTTCGTGGAGAGTTCGGTCAACGAGATCATTGCCAAACGCATGAACAAGAAGCAGCAGATGCGCTGGAACAGGCAACGGTGCAACCCTTCCTCGACGTGCGAACAACGGTGCTGAACGATACGCTCGCGGACGCCTTCCGTCATCGCTATCCCGGCTTGCGCCCTGTAAACGACGTCGAGGCAATCGCATTGGCAGCGTAATGCACCCCACAGGATTGCATGCTCTTTATGCCTGCCGCTACACAATGCCGGGCAACGACACCGGCCTGCCGGCGATCTCATTGCCGATCGGCTACCGATTGGCGTGCAACTCTATGGTAATTTCCGCTCGGAGGCGCTGTTGCTGCAACCCGCTGCGCAGATCGAGCGGGCGCGGCCCGAGTGGTTCGGCAACATTCCGCCGGTGCACGTAACTGCCATGGACTAATGCCATGTCCACCACCCGCCGCCGCCTGCTCCACGCCGGAGCTGCCGCAGCGCTGGCTCTGCCTGCGGTCGCCCAGCCCACTCGGACGCTGCGCTTCGTGCCGCAGGCCAATCTGACCGTGCTCGATCCAGTCTTCACAACCGGTGGAGTCACGATCGAGCACGGTTTCCTGGTGTTCGATACGCTGTACGGCACCGGCGCCGACTTGGTACCGCGACCACAGATGGCCGAAGGACATACTGTCTCGGACGACCAGCGGACCTGGCTGATCCACTTGCGCGAGGGCCTCCGGTTCCACGACGGGCAGCCCGTGCGCTCGGTAGATTGCGTGGCGAGCATCAACCGCTGGAGCAAGCGCGACGGCTTCGGCCAGGCAGTTGCCGCCGCGATGGACGCGATAGATGCGGCCGACGACCGCACCATCCGCATCCACCTTAAACGCCCCGTAGGCGCCCTGCTGACAGCGATGTCGCATTCGAGCAGCGTGCCGCTGTTCATCATGCCGGAGCGGCTAGCGAAGACCGACCCCGCGGCACAGATCACCGAGATGGTCGGCTCCGGCCCGTTCCGCTTCCTCACGGACGAATATGTCTCCGGTAGTTTCGTCGCCTATGCACGCTTCGACGACTACGTACCACGCACCGAGCCTGCCGACTGGACCGCCGGCGGCAAGCGAGTCTTTTTCGACCGCGTCGAGTGGCACGTAATCCCTGATCCTGCCACGGTCGCGGCAGCGCTTCAGAAAGGCGAGGTGGATGGCTGCGAATATTTGCTGCCCGATCTGGTGCCCGTGCTGTCGAAGGACTCGAACCTGACCGTCCAGCCGATGAACAAATACGGCCTTGGCTCGATCATGCGCTTCAACGTCCTACAGCCGCCGTTCGATAAGGTTGCGGTGCGCCGCACTGTACTCTCGGCAGTCGATCAGAACGACTACATGCTGGCGATCGTCGGTACCGATCCCACGCTGTATCGCACCTGCTATGCAATGTTCACCTGCGGCTTGCCCGGCGTAGAGGAAGTCGGGGCGGCGGCAATGAAGCTGCCGATGGACCCCGCCCATGCGCGTCAGGCGCTGCACGACGCGGGATACGCCGGCGAGCGTGTGGTGATCCTCAACCCCACCGACTACGCCTTCATCCGCTCGCAGGGTCTGCTCACCGCCGATCTGCTGGGCAAACTCGGCATGAACGCCGATCTGCAGGAGATGGACTGGGGCACGCTGCTGCAACGGCGGGCGTCGCGCGCGTCGGTGGAGAAGGGCGGCTGGAGCATCTTCCACACCGGTACCCATGCGCCGGCGATGACCAATCCGGCGATGAACCTTTACACCCGTGGGCTCGGTCTCCGCGGCTACGCAGGCTGGTTCGACAACCCGGAGATGGAGCGCCTGGTCGATGCGTGGATCGCCGCTGACACCGAGGCAGAGCGGCAACGGCTGTTCCTGGGTGTCCAGCGGCTGGCGATGCTAGAGGCCCCAATCGTGCCGCTGGGCCTGTGGCAACCGCGCTCGGCGTTCCGGCGCACGATTACCGGAATGGTGCCTTGCACCAGCACGCTGTTCTGGAACCTCCGTGCGGCTTAGCGCAGCGCTGCATCCGGTCCAGACGAGTGCCCGCCGCCATTGCGCATGCCCTATCGTCCCGCCATGCGCGATACGCCCAATCTACGTCCAGCCGCACGTGACGAACTCACGCAGTCCCTCTCCTTCGCCGTACGGTTCAACGGCCGGAAGCGGGTGCACGGTGCGGACGAGTTGATGGCACAGATCACTGCCGAGCGACTGGTCGAGTATTTGGAGCGGGCGGGGTACGTCGTCATGTGCAAGCCGCCAGCGGACCAGCACGGAAAACCTGGGAACCACGCGGAGTGGTTTAGGCGGGCCATAAAACTACAGCGGGGCGAGTAGCCCGGCGTCGTTGTTCCGGGGCGTGTTGACCCTGGTGCTGACCGGCCAGGTCCGCAACGTCCCATCCGGCGCCGGGCGCAGCAGTGCGGCGCGATTCCCCTCCGCCTCGCCCAGCCACATGGGCCAGTCGGCTTGATAGAGGATCACCGGCATACGGTCGTGAAGCCCAGCCATGTCAGCGTTCGCGCTGGTGGTGATGATGGCGAACGTCCGCAGCACGGTGCCATCGGGCCAGCGGAAACCTTCCCACAAGCCAGCGAACGCCATTGGCTGTCCGTCGTAGCGGGCGATGGCAACGGGTTGCTTCCCGCCTTCGGTGGCCTTCCATTCGTAGAACGCATCGGCGGGCACCAGGCATCGGCGCTGTGCAAACGCGCCGTGGAACATCCCCGACGTGGCCACGGTCTCGGCACGGGCATTGATGGGGTGTTTCGCCTTCGGCGGGTCCTTGGACCAGTGCGGCACCAAGCCCCATTGCAGCAGATCGAGGTGGCGCTCGCGGGTCTCAGGGTGACGGCGGACAACCATCGCCTCTTACGAAGGAGCGATATTCCAGGACGGCGCGACATTGGGAAGTGCATTCACCGTGCGGAAGAGGCGCGCGATGAACTCGGGCGGTCGTGAGCTGGCGTATCGGCCGCACATTGGCGAAGCACAATCCGCGCACCAGGCCGGACGCCAACGGCGCGGCTTCGGTGCGGCCTACCGCGGTTCGCGTTGTCGATCGCTAGCCACCGCCCCGTCGTCCGGATCAACGCGCGTCACCAGCTGGTAATGGGCAACAATTTGCGCGCCACCTGCCGCATGGCGCCAACCTACCGCGCGGGCATCCGGCGTTCCCGCCGGACACCGCGTCGCGGGCGAGGCCTTCGGCGTGAATGGCGGATGCTGAAGGAGCCGGGTCGCTTGGCCCGAACAACCGCAGTCGATCCAACTTGGTCATAGGCCGGCCCATTATGCGATCTTTGTAGCGGACGTTCAGTGCCGCTGGGCGCCGACGGCTCTGCGCCCATCTACGTCAATCAGGGCGGCGAGAGCCGTTCCCGAAACCGGTCATGGCTTCAGCTTGCCGACTGCGGCCGATCCGCCTCGCTCGCCGAAGCATCCTTTTCGGCGCGGACCGCTGCTTGACCCGAAGCGGACGGTATACTCCGCGCGGCGATGAGGCGATTGGTCTTGCGCACAGTACCGGGCAATTAAGCCGGGCAGGCGCATGTGATCAGCCGCCCGTCTCGATCAGGTCCGGATAGGCCGCCGCCAATCCGCCGACAATGCGCAACACCTCGCTCATGTGCGTGCGCACGGCCTTTTCGGCGGCCGCGGGACGCTTTTCCACTGCCGCTGAAAGAATGGCACGGTGCTGCTTCACCAGGACATCGACCGGCGTGCTGGCGGGCAAGCTCAGATAGCGAACGCGGTCAAACTGCGCCTTCTCGCGTTCAATCACGTCCCACACGCTGTTGAGCGATGCCGCGCGTGCGAATCCGCGATGGAAGAAATCGTCGAGCTCGGTGAATTTTTCTGGGTCGTTGCGCGCCTCCAGTTGCCGCGCGATCGCGTCCTCCAGTTCCGCGCGGATCGCATCCGGCACGCCCTGTTCGGCGACACGCCGGATGATCGCGACCTCCAGCGCCTCGCGCACGAAGCGTGCACGCTCCATCGCCTTCAGCGAGATGCGGCTCACGAAGCTGCCGCGCTGCGGGCGCACGTCGATCAGCCCGTCCTCCACCAGCCGGATCAGCGCCTCGCGCACCGGCGCGCGGCTGGTGCGGAAGCGCGCCGCGAGTTCGTTCTCCGATAATCGTTCGGCCGGCCGCAATCGCATCGTCACGATATCGCGCCGAAGGATGGCGTAGATCGAGCGGACGGGTGACTCGCCCACAACCGGATCCGCCCGCAGAAGAGAAGCGTCCGACATCTTACAGGAACCCTATCGAAATCCACGGAATGAGCGTGATCAATATCAGCGCCACGAACAGCGCCGCCAGATGCGGCCACACAGAGCGGATGGCGACGTCCGGCGACACGCGACAGATCGCGCACGCCAGGTAGAAGCCGACGCCGAACGGCGGCGTGAACAGGCCGAAGCCCATCGAGAACACCGCCATGATCGCGTAGTGTACCTGGTTCACGCCCATCGCGCCGGCGATCGGAAACAACAGCGGTCCAAACAGTACGATGGCCGGCACGCCTTCCAGCACGCTGCCGAGGATGATGAATGCGAGCGCGGAGGCCAGCATGAAACCCGCCTTGCCGCCCGGCACCAACGACATCAGCGCGACGAGATCGCGCGAGAAGCCCGACTGCGTAAGCGACCACGCCATCGCCGTTGCCGCGCCTACCACCAGCAGTATCGCGCCCGAGAGCGACGCCGTTTCCACGAGGATCGGGTAGACGCGCTTCCAGTTGAACTGCCGGTACAAGAAGATGCCGACGATAACAGTGTAGAATACGCCGATCGTGGAGACCTCGGTGGCAGTCGCGACGCCCTTCACCACGGCGGTGCGTACGACGATCGGCAGTCCGAGGCCGGGGATCGCGATCAGGAACAGAGTAAACCGCTCGCGCCAACCGAACCGCGTCGCGCCCGAAACGTCTTCCTGCCGCGTCTGCCAATAGACGACGACCGCGAGCGCGATCATGCCCACTACCGCCGGCATCAGCCCGCCGGTGAACAGCGCCGCGATTGAGACGCCGGTCACCGAACCCACGGTGATCAGCACGATGCTCGGCGGAATCGTTTCCGACATCACCGCCGACGCCGACAGCAGCGAGGTCAGCGTGCCTTCCTTGTTGCCGCGCTTCAGCATCTCCGGAAACAGGCCGGGCGCCACCGCAGCCATGTCCGCGGCCTTCGCCCCCGATATGCCGGAGACCAGGTACATCGCGCCCAGCAGCACGTATTGCAGTCCGCCGCGCCGGTGACCGATGAGCGAGACCAGGAACGCAATCATGCGCGACGCCAGGCCTGCCATGTCGATCAGCGCGCCCAGCAGCACGAACAGCGGGATCGCCAGCAGGATCGGATTCGACATGCCTTCTTCCATGCGTCCAGGCACGATAGAGCCGGGGATCTGCGTGGCGAACGCGATGAAGCAGATCGTGCCGAGCAGGAAGGCGAACGCGATTGGCATCCCGATCGCCATGGAGATCACGACGAAGACGACGAAGAACAGAATGAGGTTCGCATTGCCGAGCACCTCGAACACGGGTGCCAGCCACAGCAGTACGCCGGCGGCGACGGCGACCACCGCAACCGCCGTTACGATGTGGCTCCAGCGCGGCAACGCAAACAGGTTGCGCAGCGCCGACAGCATCATCAACACCACGCCCACGCCGATGGCGGCGCCGTGCCAGCCCTCGCTGATTTCCAGCACCGGACTCGCGCCGGCGCTGAGTTCGTCGAAATGCTCGTACGCCGGGTCCAGCAGCGCGATCAGCACCGCGCAGATGAGCATTGTCGCCACGGCATCGAGCCAGGCGCGCCGCTCGGGCCGCATATCGCGAATGAACGCCGTCAGCCGCATATGCTCGCTGCGCCGGAGCGCAATAGCGGCGCCCAGCATGGCGAGCCAGATGAACAGCAGCGTCGCTAGTTCGTCCGACCACTCGATGGGCGAGTCGAACACGTAGCGCGCTACGGTCCCCGCGCCGAGCAGAATAACCTCGGCAACGATCAGCGCGGCGGCACCCGCCTCGATGACGGTCGCGATGACACGGTCGATCCCATGAAACGTCCGTGCGATGCGACCAGGCGCCGCCACCGGCACCGCCCGATCGAGCGAAGGTACGATTGAGTTCGTCAACGCCGTCGCCCCTGGAGCTCAGAGCGGGCCGGTGTATTTTTCCAGCAGACCCCAGGGCTCGGCGCCGAACTTGCCTTTCCATTCCGTGTAGAAGCCCGCCGCCATGAGCGTATCGCGGAACGGCTTCTTGTCGGGCGTGTTGAAGGCAACGCCCTGCTTCTCGAGCTTGACCTTGAGATCGGTGTTGAGCTGCAACAGGTCTGTGCGCTCCTGCTCGGCCGCCTCGCCCAGCCGCGTCTCGATCGACTTACGCACCTCGTCCGGCAGCGTCGCCCATTTCTTCTGATTGGCGAAGATGTAGTGGCCGTCCCAGATGTGGCCCGTCAGTGCGATGTATCTCTGCACCTCGTAAAGCTTTGCGCTGCTGATCAGCGCCAGCGGATTTTCTTCACCATCGACGATGTGCGTCTGCAGTGCGGCATAGAGTTCGCCGAAATTCACCGCGGCCGGCGCGGCGCCGAGCGCCTTGAACGTGGTCACCCATAGCTGGTTGCCGGGCACGCGGATCTTGAAGCCCTTCAGATCATCCGGCCCATTGATTGGCTTCGCGCTCGAGGTGATGTTACGATAGCCGTTGTCGAGCATCTTCGGCATGACGAACAGGCCGACCTTGCCGAACGCCGCGCGCACATGGTCGCCGAGCGCGCCGTCCATCGCGGCCCAGATCTTGTCGTAGCTCTCGAAGGCGAACGCGACAGCGTTGATGCCGCCGATCGGCACCACCGTCTGGTTCACGCCTGAGGTCGACATGAAGTCGAGCGCACCGACGCGGGTCTGGTTGAACATGTCGGGCTCGCTGCCGAGTTGGCTGTTCGGGTAGAGCTGCAGATCGACGGCGCCGCCCGTGTCCTTGGCGATAGCGGCGCTCGCCTGCTGAATGAGGGTGGAGCCCGGATGGTCGGCGGGGAAGGCGGTGCCGTAGCGCAGCTTGAATTTTGCCTGGGCGTTGGCGCGCGGGGCGGCGATGGCGCCGAGTGCGGCGGCGCCGGCGAGCGCCGATGTGAACCCGCGACGGCCGACGAGCATGGTCATGGGCGTTTCCTCTTTTCTTGTTGACTAGTCGACTAGTCGACGAGGGCTTATATGCGAGGTGGGTTGCTGTGGCAAGCGTGAATTTGCATTTCCTTACCGCGAACGCGCCTCAACCCTTGCACCTTGGGGCGCGTGATGCTAACAACTGGTCGACTAGTCGACCGAACTGCCAGGAGCAAATCCAATGGTCGCGATCGCCGTGTCTTCCCCGGGCGTCCTCGCCATCACTGAGAACGCCGATGCCGCTCATGCTGGCCCCGACGAGGTCCTTGTCAAAGTCGAGCGCGCGGGCATCTGCGGGTCTGACATTCACATCCTGCACGGCTCCAATCCGTTCGCCCGTTATCCTCGCGTCATCGGCCACGAATTCGCGGGGCACGTCGTGGAGACGGGAAGCGGCGTCGACGCCGTTAGCGTCGGCGACGGCGTGGTCATCGACCCCGTCATCGCCTGCGGCCACTGCTATCCCTGCCGCATCGGCCGCCCGAACGTATGCAGTAACCTTCAAGTGCTCGGCGTGCACCGCGACGGCGGCTTTCGCGACTATGTCGTGGTGCCCGCAGCGAACTGCGTGAAAGTCCCCGCCAGCCTGCCGATCGCGATCGCGACGCTCGCGGAACCTTTCTCCGTCGCCGCCAACGTGCTGTCGCGCACGGGGATCGGTGCGGAGGACACGGTGCTGATCTACGGCGCCGGGACAGTGGGACTGACGGTACTTCAGGTCGCCCGCCTGCACGGCGCCCGCTGCATCATCTCCGACGTCGATGACTCGCGGCTGGAACGCGCGCGCGGCTACGGTGCCGCGGCGACTGTCAATCCTCGCGAAGCCTCCGTGCCCGACGCCGTGCGCGGCGAGAATGACGGGCTCGGCCCAACGATTGTCATCGATGGCGCCGGTATTCCCGCGCTGTTGGAAGAAGCCTGCCGCGTCGTCAGCCCCGCCGGGCGCATCGGCCTACTCGGCTTCTCGCCGGCGCCGTGCAACATCAGCCAACAGCAGATCGTCGCCAAGGAACTGACGCTGGTCGGATCGCGCCTCAACCGCCGCTTCATCCCGCAGGTAGTGCAATGGCTGGCGGAAGGAAAGCTGCAGCCGGCCGCGATGATCACGCAAACGATTCCCGCGGCCGACGCCCAATCCGCCTTCGACCTTATCGAGAGAGAGCCGCAGCGCACCATCAAGGTGCATCTCGACTTCGCCGGCTGATGTCTGTCACGCGCCTCTCCGACGCGACGCTCGGCCACGCGCGGCCAGGCACGCGGCTTCCGTCCTACGACCGTCGCGCCCTCGGCGTCGGCATCGTGCATCTCGGCATCGGCGCCTTCGTGCGTGCGCATCTCGCCGAATACACCGAGGACGCGCTGGCGAGCGAGCCAGGCGCTTGGGGCATTGCCGGCGTCAGCCTGCAACGTCCCGATCAGCGGGACAGGCTGGCACCGCAGGCCGGGCTCTACACCATGCTCCGCCGCGAGG
Source organism: Acetobacteraceae bacterium (assembly GCA_035696165.1). GTDB lineage: Bacteria > Pseudomonadota > Alphaproteobacteria > Acetobacterales > Acetobacteraceae > Palsa-883. The sequence goes on from DASRQX010000340.1 coordinate 9,851, forward strand.
GTGCGAACGCAGAGGCACGCATCGTCGGTTGCCTTCGGCGCATGCTGGTCGCGCCCGAAAATCCCGCGGCCGTCGTCGCGGCGATGCACGATCCATCGTGCCGTATTGTCAGTCTGACTGTCACCGAGAAAGGCTATTGCCACAACCCCGCGACCGGCCGCCTGAACGCCGATCATCCCGACATCCGACACGACCTTGCGAATCCGGGCGCACCGCGCACGGCCGTGGGTTTGATCACCGCCGCGCTTGCGGCAAGGCGCGGCGACAGCGCCGCACCGTTCGTCGTGTTGTGCTGCGACAATCTGCCCCACAACGGGCGCCTGCTCGCCGGCCTGGTGTGCGATTTCGCCGCCCTGCGCGACGATGCGTTCGCCGGCTGGATCGAGGCGAACGTTGCGTTCCCATCGACGATGGTCGATCGCATCGTGCCCGCGGCGACGCCGTCCGACCTCGAGGATGCCGTCGCGTTGACCGGCCTCGCCGACGCCGCGCCCGTCAGCCACGAGCCGTTCCGACAATGGGTGATCGAAGACCGGTTCGGCGATTCCTTACGTCCGGCCTGGGAGAAAGCCGGCGCTCAGCTTGTCACCGAGGTGGCGCCGTTCGAGCACATGAAACTTCGGTTGTTGAACGGCGCGCATTCGGCGCTGGCTTATCTCGGCTACCTCACCGCCCATGCGACGATCTCCGCAACCGTTGCCGACGAGGTGTTTCGCCGCTACGTCAGAGCGCTCTGGAACGAAATTGTTCCCGTGGTCCCGCCGCCGCTAGGCGTTGACCTGCAGGCTTATACATCCGAACTGCTCGCGCGTTTCGCCAACACCGCGATCCAGCACCGAACTTGGCAGATCGCGATGGACGGATCACAGAAGCTGCCGCAGCGCCTGCTCGGCACGATCCGCGAACGCCTTGCGCGCGGCCTCCCGACACCGCATCTCGCGCTCGCGGTAGCGGCCTGGATTCGCTACGTCGGCGGCATCGACGAGGCGGGCCAGCCGATCGACGTGCGCGATCCCCTGGCAACAAGCTGCCGCGCGGCGCTCAATGCAGCCGGCTCCGATCCGCGCCGCCGCGTGGGCGCCATCCTTGGCATCGACGCGATCTTCGGCGCGGACCTGGCACACTCCGTGCCTTTCGCCGATGCTGTCAGTGCTGCTTACGCCGCACTGCTCGCCAACGGCGCGCGCGCCGCCACCCTTCAAACACTCACCGTCTGACGGAGATCGCAATGGAACAAAGCTGGCGCTGGTTCGGCCCCGACGACGTCGTGCCGCTACATGCGATCCGGCAGGCGGGGGCGCAGGGAGTCGTTACCTCTTTGCACCAGATCCCCTACGGCGAGCTCTGGACCGTGCAGGCGATCGAGGAGCGCAAGGCGTTGATCGCCGCGGATTCGTCCCTGGGGCTGCACTGGAACGTGGTGGAAAGCCTGCCGGTGCACGAACGTATCAAACTCGGCGAAGGCGATCTGACGACGTTGTTCGACAATTATCGTGCCTCCATGCGCAACCTCGCGGCGTGTGGCGTCAAAATCATCTGCTACAACTTCATGCCGGTGCTGGACTGGACCCGCACCGAGCTTCGCCATGCACTGCCAGGCGGTGGCAGCGCGCTGCGATTCAATGCGCACAAGTTCGCGGCGTTCGATTGCTTCATGCTGCAACGCGCTGGCGCGGAAGCCGACCATCCACCGGAGGTGGTCACCGCCGCGCGCGCCTGGTTCGACCGCGCCTCCGAAAGCGACAAGTCCATCCTGCTGTCGAGCATCATGGCCGGCCTTCCCGGCGCTTTCGATCGCTACGACGTTCCCGCGCTGCGCAAGATGCTCGCACGCTACAAAGATATTTCCGCCGACGCCCTACGCCAGAATTTGACCCGTTTCCTGCGTGAAGTCATTCCAACCGCCGAGGAGTGCGGCTTCCGCATGGCCATCCATCCCGACGACCCGCCGCGTTCGCTGATGGGGCTGCCGCGCATCGTGTCGTCGGAAGCGGACCTTGCCTCAATCACCAGCAGTGTGGAATCCGAGGCCAATGGGATAACGTTCTGCACGGGCTCACTCGGCGCCGGCGCCCAGAACGATGTCCCGGCGATGGCGAAGCGTCTCGCGTCGCGCGTCCATTTCGTACATTTACGCAACGTTGCTAAAGAGCCGGATGGTAGCTTCATGGAAGCGCATCATCTCGCCGGCGATACCGACATGGTGAGTGTGGTCGAAATGCTGCTTCTCGAGCAGGCACGTCGGCGCGAGTGCGGCGACGAGCGGTGGCGGCTGCCCTTCCGCCCTGACCACGGTCACGAACTGCTCGACGATGTAGGCAAGGGCAGCTTTCCTGGCTATTCCGCCGTCGGCCGGCTCAAGGGGCTCGCGGAGATCCGCGGGGTCATGAGCGCGATAAGCCGGCTTCGCTCGCTGCCAATGTGACGGAGTGGCTCCCTCATCGCTACTCAGCGCTCGAATAGTATCCGATCGATGCATGCCACCTCCATGGTCTGGTTTTGGCGCAACCCGGCCGAACCCGAGCGAGCGGAACGTTAGTCCCTTTCGGCCCAACTCTTGTCACTTCTTGTGTTTAATCCCATCAAATCATAGCCGGAATGATGGCCGCCTCGGTGAGCCGTGCTGCGGCTGCGGTTGCCGCACGTCCGGCTTTCGTCAGGTAGTAGCGGTAGGTCCCGGTGACCCGCTTGATCACTCCGATGTCCAGCAGTCGGC
>DASRQX010000341.1:0-14881 GCA_035696165.1 Acetobacteraceae bacterium
ATCGCCTACCGCATGTTGACCGATCGATCCGACTACCGCGACCTCGGCGTGGATTACCTCGACCGGTTGAACCATCACCGTATCGCCATCAATTTGACCAAGCGACTTCGCGCCATGGGGTACGAGGTGCAGATCACCGCGCAGGCCGCGTAAGTATGTGGACCCCGCACCAGCCAAGGCCGCCACCAGGGCCATTTTCGTAGTAGACACGGAGGCACAGAGCAGACAAGCCAAGTGATCAACTTGATATCCTTCTCCGTGTCTCTGTGCCTCTGTGGTGATCCTTTATTGCAAATGGTTATCAAACGCACGGATTCCCCCGAGCGAATGGTATACTATACCAGCGGCCAGGTCCGTATCCTTACACCTATGTGCCTTACCGGACACCTATGGGCCTGACCGGCCGCCTTGCCACTTTGACACGTGCTTCTGCCGGATCGATCCTGTGTCGTGGCGAAGAGCGGGACGGGAATGCGGGACGCAGCGGTTACTTCGAAGTCGCGCATCGCGGCGCCCTGGCAGGTGACGCTGTGGGCCATGGTGGCAGTGCAGATCGTCATGAGCCTGTCGTTCTCGATCCTGTCGCCGGTGATGCCGCTGTTCCTGCCCGACCTGGGCGTGACCGATCGCAGCAGCGTGGACCTGTGGGCCGGCATCCTGGCCTCGGTGACGTCGTTCATCGGCGTGTTCTCCGCCCCTGTCTGGGGCCGCCTGGCGGACAGCTACGGGCGCAAGGTGATGGTGCTGCGCTCCTGCTTCGGTATCGCCGTGTTCACCGCCCTGATGGGGGTTTCCGGTTCGGTCTGGCAGCTCCTGGCCGTGCGCGCCGGCATGGGCGTGGTGGCCGGCTACAACGCCTCGGCAATCGCCCTGGTGGCCAGCCAAACGCCCGAGCAGCGGCTGGGATATGCGCTGGGCTGGCTGTCGAGCGGCAACCTGCTGGGCACGCTGATCGGCCCGGTGATCGGCGGTGCCATCGCCGACCTGACCGGCAGCTACCGCATGCCGTTCTACTGGGCGGGCGCCGGCTGCTTTGCCGCCTTCGTGCTGTGCTGGATCATCGTGCCCGAGCGATTCACGCGCCCGACCGAGACCCGCCGCGCTGCCTCCTTCGCCACCATGTTCGGCGTGCTGATCCGCTCCGGCGGGCTGCTGCCGCTGTTCCTGGTGCTGATGCTGGCGCAGTTCGGCACCCGCGCGGTGGAGCCGGTGGTGACGCTATATGTGCGGGACATGCTGGGGTCGGTGCCGAACATCGCCACGCTGGGGGGTATCGCTTTCGCGATTACCGGGCTGGCGGGAATCGCCGCGGTGCCGGTGCTGGGCAAGCGCAGCGACCGGATCGGCTACCGGCGCACGCTGATGATCAGCCTGGCCGGCGCGGCGCTGTTCACCCTGCCGCAGGCGCTGTCGCTGGGCTACGGGACGTTCGTCGCCGAGCGATTCGGGCTTGGGCTGTTCGTGGGCGGCATCCTGCCGGCAGCGAATGCGCTGGTGGGGCGGCTGGCGGTGGCGTCACACCGGGGGTTCGTGTTTGGGCTGACGGCGTCGGCGACGTTCCTGGGGAACTCGCTGGGGCCGTTCACCGGCGGGGCGGTTGCCGCGACGTTTGGGATCCAGTGGGTGTTCGTGGTGACGGCGGCGCTGCTGTTGGCGAATTTGGTGTGGGTGTGGCTGACGGTGCCCGAGCCGGGCGATCCGGCGGCCGTTGCCGGCGGATAAGGCGACGGCACGGCGGTGTTCGGAACAGCTTGGCGGTAGCTACTCGGCCCGACCGGATGCTGTTCGGGCCTGTTGAACATCACTTGCGACTTTCCTGTAAGATGGCGCGAACTCAAACCGAGCGAGGACGAGACCATGGCAAGCCAGTTCAGCTACACGACCGTGTTCGAGCTGGCCGAGGAAGGCGGCTTCGTGGTTACGTTCCCCGCCATCCCAAGTCTTGCGACCCAGGGCGAGACAATGGAGGAAGCCAGCGCCATGGCCGAGGGTTGCTTGCGGGCCTATCTCGAATCGCTGGCGATTGACGGTGAACCGGCACCGTATGAGGCGCCCGAGCTGCCACCGATTCGACGGATCATCGTGGCCGTCGCGGCCGAATGACCGAACTGCCCACGGTCACGGCGGCCCGCCTGATCCGTGCACTGCAACGCGACGAGGTTTTTCATCCACCACACCAGCGGCAGCCATCACGCGCTGAAGCACCGCGATCGCCCGGGCCTGCGCGTTGTTGTGCCGTACCACGGCGGTGATGTGAAACGTGGGACCCTGCGCAACATCCTGCGCCAGGCCAGCCTCAGCGTAGACGAACTGATCGCACTGCTCTGACGGTGGATGCCGGTTGACGCCCCCACCGCGCCGCAAGAAGTTCGACCACCAGAGCGCCTGGGGCGCAGGTTTCGCATGTCTTCGGGCGGGATCCGTGGGCGGCCATGGCGCGGGACAGCGGCGCCGGGTCAATCATGAGGGCACCTGGTCTTACGTCGGTACCTATCATTTGGCGGCGAGGGTGACCGGTCGCACCCAAAATGGCGCCCTGACAATGTTAGCCGGCATTGATCAGACAGTTAGTGTATCTTGCATTCAATGCCAAGTCCGTTTTCAATTGGAGTCTGATCATGTCACCCCTCGAACTCGCCTACCGCGCCGCACTGCGCGCGGTGCCGAACTTTCGCTTCGGCCACGATCAACTCGTCCGCCTGCTGAGCGCCCTGCCGCCACCGCCGGCCGATGCGCCCGTCGCCTTTCGCCATCGCCTCATCCGGGGGATCATCGAGGAGGTGCGCGCGCTCGATACAGTCAATCCGCTGGAGGCCATGCTTGTTGCGCAAATCATGGCCTCGCGCCACGCGGCGGCGGACTGCGTGCACCGCTCGCGATCCGACGCTGTCGGTGCAAGATGTGGCGCGGCTGTTTCGCTGCATGGCGATGCTGGAGCGGTCGACCAGGCAGACGGAGCGCATGCTGAAAAAGCAGCAGGCGGGACGGGTGCCGGTACGCCCCGCTCCCGAGGGCCAGGTTCCTGGGGGCCAGATTCCCGGGGATCGGGCGTCGGGGGATCAGGCGTTGGGGGGACAGGCGCCGGAGGGACGGGCGCCAGCGCAGGTCGAGTTCGACGTGGAAGCGCTGGATGCGGCCTGGCGCGACATGCACTACCGGGTGGCTGACCGGGTGATCGACCCGGTGGTTGAAGCTGGCAGATTGCGATCGGCCAGCGGTGCGGGGGTTGACGTAGCCTCGACCGCGCGGCCGCCCGTCACGCCGCAGTCGACGCCGGTGCCCGCCCCCGCCAAGCGGGTGAAATTCACCCTGTGCGGACAGCGGATCGACCTGGTGAAGCTTGCGACCATCCCGGCGGCGGGGGCGGCGTAACCATGTGCAACCAGGGAGCCTCTGCGGGATGCAGCCCTCCGCCGGGCCAAGACCCCTGGACACGCCCCTGGGCACGACGCCCCCCGGATACGCCCCTCGGCACGCCAGCAATGCGGCCCGAGCGCGGAACCGGCCGGGGAGCGGGGCAGGCAAAGCGGCGGATGACGCGAAGCTCCGGATTGCGGGAAGCGGCGGATTGCGCGAAGCGGTGGATGACGCTTCGCTTAACCGCCCTACGGGTGGTGCAGCTGCGGCAGGTGACGGTGGCGGGTTACCTTATCAGGCCGGTCAGCGGGCTGGAGGGGTCGGCGCCCATGCGCCGCGGCATCCGGCCGGCCAGGTAGGCAAGTCGGCCTGCCTCGACGGCCCGCTGCATGGCGCGGGCCATCATCACCGGGTCCTTTGCCAGGGCGATCGCCGAGTTCAGCAGCACCGCGTCACAGCCTAGTTCCATCGCGATCGCCGCATCGGAGGCCGTGCCGACCCCGGCATCGACCAGGAACGGCACCTTCACCTGCTCCATCATCATGCTGAGGATGGCCGGGTTCTGCAGCCCGAGCCCGGAGCCGATCGGCGCGCCCAACGGCATGATGGCCACGCAGCCCAGTTCCTCCAACCGCTTGGCGGCCAGGGGGTCGTCGGCGCAATACACCATCACCTCGAAGCCGTCCTTGATCAGCGCGGCGGCGGCCTCGAACGTGCCGGGCATGTCGGGGTACAACAGGGGTGGCGGTCCCAGCACCTCGAGCTTGACCAGGTTCCAGCCGCCCGCCTCGCGCGCCAGGCGCAGGGTGCGCACCGCCTCCTGCGCGGTGTGGCAGCCGGCGGTGTTGGGCAGGTAGGTGATCTTCTTCGGATCGACATGGTCCTGCAGCATCGGCGCCTGGGGGTCCGACAGGTTCACCCGACGGACCGCCACGGTGACGATCTCGGCGCCACTCGCCTCGATCGCGGCGGCGGTTTCTTCCAGGTCCTTGTATTTGCCGGTGCCGACGATCAGCCGCGAGCGGAAGCGCCGCCCCGCCACGGTCCAGGTATCGTCGGCCCGGGTGTCGTCAGCTTGCATAATCCCGTCCATCATCAGCCTCCACCGATGAAGTGCACGATCTCGATCGCGTCGCCGCTGGCCAGCCATGTCTCGGCATACAGTGAGCGCGGCACGATCGCCTCGTTGCGTTCCACCGCGACCTTGCGCCGGTCGAGCCCGAGGGTCCGCAGCAGGTCGTCGACGCTCGGCGTTCCGTCGAAGCTGCGGGCTTCACCGTTCAGGGTCAGGCTCACACAGGTCTGCATGGCGAGAAGTATGGGACGGCGCCAGCGCACCGGCAAGGAAGCCCAATCTGATCGCGCGATCGCCCGGCGTGTCGCGGGCGACGGCAGATCAGCGCTCGGCCTCGTCGGTGTCGGGCTCGACCTCGATGTCGGGACCGATTGGGTCGTCGGCGTCCTCAAGGTCGGAGGCGTCTTCCAGCACGTCCTCTTCCGCCTCGTCCGCGACGCCTTCGACCTCGACCAGATCGGCGTCGTCCGCCCCTGCCGCGGGCACGGGCTTCTTGATCGGCCGCTGGTCGGACACGTTGCCGCCTGGGCGGCGCAGGCGGGGCTGCTCGACCGGCTGCTCGGTGCCGCATTTCGGGCAGATCGCGGGGGCCTTCCCCAGGTCGTAGAAGCGGGTGTTGCAGGCGACGCAAACACGTTTGGAGCCGAGTTCGATGTTCACCATTTGCTGGCCTCGTGTGGACATCCGGCGGGTGCGCCCCGCGCGAGCGGGCGGCCATGCCATCGGTCGCGCGTGGTGTCAATTCGCCATGTTGGGTCGATGTTTCTCGTATGCCAGGCGCGCCGTGCGTGGATCGGAGCGGGCGGGGATTGCGTCAGGCCGTGGAGCCAACTCGCGTGGACGACACACGCACGCTCTCTGCTCGGCTGGGATGGTATGCCAGGGAGTGCCGCGAAGAGTACAAATGACCGAGTTGGTGGCGCGACCCTCACCCACCGCTTCGCGCCGACCTCTCCCGCCAGCGCGGGAGAGGTGAAAAGGGTGGGATCCGACGCCGCTATCTCAACGCTGATGCGGTCACGTCCCTCTTTCAGGGGTCAACCGCACCACCGGGATCGGTCGCGTCGTGCGCTGCTGGTACGCCTCATACGATGGATAAATCGCCACCAGACGCGGCCAGAGTGCTGCCTTCTCCGCCTCGTTCACCACCTGCGCCGCGGCCGCGAATATCCGGCGGCCGATCTGCACCTCAGCCGCCGGATCGGCAACGAGATTGAAGTACCACCCCGGATGCTGCGGCGCGCCACCCTGCGAGGCGACGATGACAAGATCATCGCCGTCCGCCAGAAACAGCAGCGGCACGGTGCGGCGCTGTCCCGATTTGCGACCCTGGGTCGTCAGCAGGCAGACCGGCGCCCCGGATGGAAACCGGCCCATCCATCTGCCGCCGCTCACCCGATAGATCCAGGTGTTCAACGCACTGATCGTCCGCAGCATGAACTTCCGCATCGGGCCCTAGAACCGTTCCTCGCCACGCGACCGAAACGCATCCGGAAAGTCGCGACATAGCCCGAACACCGCGGTCTGCGCCAACGAGTTGACGCCGAAATGAAACCCCTCGGTCGGCTCCCGCCGCCCGGCCACAGGCTGGAACACCGCGTCAAGCTGCGCGAGGTCCTTCACCTCGATCATCAGGTGGAACTCGCTGAAACCGGGCGGTGCCGACCCCAGCTTGCGGCGCGTCAGCCGCCAACCCTCGATCAACCCGGTGCCGCGCAGGTGGCCCGTGTAGGCCGCCACCTGCTCGGCGAACGTGGCATCGCTCACCCCAGGCTTCAGGTCGCACCAGACGTGATGGATGTCCAAGCCGCTGTGCGCTCAGGCGGCCGCACGCTGCCCGAACAGTGCGTCCAGCCGCGCCGGCTGGATCGTCTCGGCATAGGCGGCCAGCATGTCGGGGGTCGCCACCTCGAGCATCAGGTGGTTCTCGATCCAGAACTCGAAGATATGGAACACCGGCGGCTTGCCGGGGGCGCCACGGCCGAACACCTTGGTGCGCCAGCCCTCGCGGTCGCCGATCCGCTGCACCGCGGCGCGATCGACCGGCACCGACAGCAGCACATGGAACGGATAGGCCGCCGGAGCCGTTGCCTGGCTTGCCTTGACCTGCTCGTCGTCCGCGGTGCCGGCGGTCAGTGCCAGGGTTTCCGGATACACTTCGATCATCGTGCCGTGCGCGTCGCCGCTGACCGCCATGAACGAGTTGGCGATGTTGCCGGGAAACGGATAGGCGCGGCCGTTCATCAGTTCGGCGAGCACATCCGCGACGTGCTTCGGGTCCTTGGCTGGGATCGAGACGTGATGGATCATTGTCCTGGCTCCTCCTTCTGCGTGCGGCTCAAATGGGCCGGCCGAAGCCAGCCGCTTGCTCCGCATCCGGAAGCAGTGGGTAGACCAATCCGCCATGGCCTCTCAATAGGTCAGGAACATCCGCGTGATCTCCACCGGATCGCCGGTCACGCTCAGCGCCAGCGCCAGCAGGATGCGCGCCTTCTGCGGGGTCAGGTTGTCGGTGATCAGGAACCCGGCCTCGTGCAGTCGCTTGCCGAGGAAGGTCCGCCCCGACCCGGCGCGGGTGCACTGCATCACGACGATCCCTTCGGCGACCGCCTCCTTCATCGCCTCGCAATCGCCGGGCGGCGCGAAGCCGGGCGCGAAGCCCGCCGAGATGATGCCCTTCGTCCCGGCGGCGATAAACGCGCGCACCGCGGTGCCGTCCGCCCCCGCGTAGGCCAACGCAATATCGACCCGCGGCAGCGCCGGCAGGGTGCGGATGTCGAACTCGGTGTCCGGGTAGCAGCGCCGCAGCGGATGGCGGTAGAACGCCACCGCGTCGCCGTCGGCGTGGCCCAGCACGCCGAAATCCGCCGTGCGAAACGTCTGCATGCGCAACGTCGAGGTCTTGCTGACCTCGCGGGCGGCCTGGATCTCGTCGTTCAGCATCACGAGCACGCCAAGGCCGCGCGCCTGCGGACTGGCGGCGACCCGGATCGCATTCACCAGGTTCAGCCCTGCATCGCTCGACAGCGCGCTCGCCGGACGCTGCGAACCGACCAGGACCACCGGCACGCTCACCTTCAACGTCAGGCTGAGCGCGTACGCGGTTTCCTCCATCGTCGCGGTGCCGTGGCCGATGACGATGCCGGCCAGGTCGGCATGCTCGGCAACCAGTTGGTCGCACAGCTTGACCAGCGCCTGCCAGTCGGTGAAGCCGATGCTCGTGCTGGGCACGTTCCGGTAGCGGACGGGAATCACCTGCGCGACCAGCGCGGTTTCCGGAAAGCGCGCCAGGATCTCCTCGGCGTGCATCATGCGCCCGTCCGCGCCGTAGTCCTGCAGCTCGAGGGGCCCCACACCCAACGAGGCGATGGTGCCGCCAGTCCCGATGAAGGCGACCTTGGTGAAGGCGACCGGCGGCTTGCTCACGGCAGCATGATCCCGGCGGCCTCGCCCGTGGCTTCCAGCAGCGGTGGGAGCAGAGCGTGCCAGTCGGTGTCACGTTGATAGGCATCCGCCAGGCGCAGCAGCCGAGCCTCGGCGAACGGCCGTCCGGCGAGTTGCAGGCCGATCGGCAGGCCGTTGGCGTCGAAGCCGCAGGGGATGCTGATCGCCGGCAGGCCGAGATAGTTGAACGGGCGGGTATTTGCCGACAGCGCCATGAAGCGCGCCTCGGTGCCCGGTGGGCCGTTGTCGATGTCGGTCTCCGCCAGGGTCGGCAACGCGCTGCGGATGGTCGGCGTTGCCAGCACGTCGACCTGGGCGAACACCTCGCCCGCGAAGGCGCGCAGCACGGGGCCGCGCCGGCTGAGCGATTCGACGTAGTACGGTCCCGGAATGGCATAGCCCGCATACATCCGCCCGCTGAGATGCGGCGCGTAATCCTGCGCGCGATGGCGCATCCATTCAGCGTGGATCGTTGCCGCCTCCACCCGCGAGACGATGCCGCCGTAGCCGGTGACCGCATCCATCACCGGCAGGGTCAACCGGGTCACCGTGGCGCCGCGGGCGCGCAGCACCTCGGCGGCCAGCTCGATCGATGCCGACACCGCCGGATCGGCGTCGTCGAAGAAATAGTTGGTCGGAATGCCGATGCGCATGCCCCGGAGATCGCCGTCCAACGCGCCCTCGTAATCGGGCACCGGCAGATGCGAGCTGGTGGGGTCCTTCGGATCGCGTCCGGCGATCAGCGACATCACTCGCGCGCAGTCGCGTGCGGTGCGCGCCAGCGGGCCGACATTGTCGAAGCTGAACGACAATGGCATCGCGCCATAACGGCTGACGCGGGTTTGCGTCGGCTTCAGGCCGGTAACGCCGCAGGCCGATGCCGGCAGCCGGATCGAGCCGCCGGTGTCGGACCCCAGCGCCGCATAGACAAAGCGCGCCGCGACCGCCGCGCCGGACCCGGACGACGAGCCGCCGGTGATATAGGGCGGGTTCCACGGATTGTGGCAGTCGCCGAACTCGCGATTGTGTCCGGTCGGGTTCTGCGCAAACTCCGCCATGTTGAGGCCGGCAAACGAGTAGGCACCGGCAGCGGCCAGCCGCTCGATCGCCGTGGAGGTGATATCGGGCACGAAGTCCTTGCGTAGGCGCGAGCCGCAGGTGCAGCGCTTGCCTTCCTGGTAATACATGTCCTTGTGCGCCAGCGGCACGCCGTGCAGCGGGCCGCACCATTCGTTGGTGTCACGCGATGCGTCGGCTGCCCTGGCCGCGCGCTCGGCACCCAGGCGATCGACCCAGATCGTCGCGTTCAGCGTTGGATTGACCGCGTCCATCCGTTCCCAGCACGCGTTCAGCAGGTCGCGCGAACTGGCATCGCCGTCGTGGACCGCCTGTGCGGCCTCGACCAGCGTGAGATCGGCGAGCGCCACCATCACGGCGTCTCCCGCATGTCATACAGCGCCGCTTCGAAGCTGGATGGCTCGTCTTCGAATGCCAGCGTGCCGCGCAGCGCCTCGAACGCGGCGATGGTGTTGACGAGGTCCGCCGCCATCCGCCTTGCCGGCTCGTTCGGCGCGGCAACCCCGTGCCATCGCGCGATTGTCAACTCGGTCTCGGCCAGGAACTGGTCCATAGCAGGCTCCGTGACGTTTGTGTCGGGACACATCGCAGCAGAGTGCGCCGATGACCGCAACGCTGAACACGCCGCTACCCGCAGAGATGGTGTTCGAAACCGACGTGCCGGCGCGATTGGACCGCCTGCCGTGGAGCCGGTTCCACTGGCTGGTGGTGACGGCGCTGGGCATCGCCTGGATCCTGGACGGGCTGGAGGTGACGATCGTCGGGTCGCTGTCCGGCGCACTGTCCGCCAGTCCCGTGCTGCATCTGTCGGGGACCGAGGTCGGCATGACGGCCAGCGCCTATCTGATCGGCGCGGTCGCCGGCGCGCTGGTGTTCGGCTGGCTGACCGATCGGCTTGGGCGCAAGCGGCTGTTCAGCGTCACCGTGCTGATCTACCTGATTGCGACGCTGGCCTGCGGCCTGGCGTGGAATTTCTGGTCGTTCGCGCTGTTCCGATTGCTGACCGGGGCCGGGATCGGCGGCGAATACGCCGCGGTGAATGCCGCAATCCAGGAGCTGATTCCGGCACGCCGGCGCGGCTTCACCGACCTGGTGATCAACGGCAGTTTCTGGATCGGCGCGGCGCTTGGGGCACTCGGCGCGCTGGTGGTGCTGGACCCGGCCATCATCCCGCCGGAGATCGGCTGGCGTGCCGCCTTCGTGATCGGTGGCGCGCTGGGCTTCATCGTTCTGCTGCTGCGGCGTTTCGTTCCGGAAAGCCCGCGCTGGCTCATGACGCACGGCCAGCCGGAGGAGGCCGCGCGCGTGGTGGCCGAAATCGAGGCACGAGTCGCCGCCGAGACCGGCCGGCCGTTGCCCCCGGTTCCGCCGCAGGCGCTGCGGCTGCGCCGCGATGTGCGGTCCTGGTTCGGCGCGGGCCTGCATGCGCTACTGCATCTGTATCGACGCCGCACCTTGCTGGGGGTCGCGCTGATGGCGGCTCAGGCGTTCTGCTACAATGCCGTGTTCTTCACTTATGCGCTGATCCTGACACGTTTCTACGGCGTCGCGTCGGCGCGGATCGGGTGGTTCATCCTGCCGTTCGCGCTGGGCAATTTTGCCGGACCGCTGGTGCTCGGCCGGCTGTTCGATACGCTGGGGCGACGGCCGATGATCGTGGCCACGTATGGGCTATCCGGGCTGTTGATGATCGTGACCGGTGCGCTGTTCGCCTCTGGTCTGCTGGACGCGGTGCAGCAGACGGCGGCCTGGACGGTGATCTTTTTCGTTGCCTCGGCCGCGGCGAGCTCGGCGTATCTGACGGTGGGCGAGAGCTTCCCGCTGGAGATGCGGGCGATCGCCATCGCGCTGTTCTACGCGTTTGGCACGGCGGTGGGCGGCGTTGCCGGGCCGACCGTGTTCGGCCTGCTGATCGATACCGGGTCGCGCGTGTCGATCCTGTGGGGCTATGTGCTGGGTGGCGCGCTGATGCTGGGTGCCGCCGGCGTGGCGGCGAAGCTGGGGATCGCCGCCGAGCGCCGACCGCTGGAGGATATTGCGCCGCCGCTGTCGTCCGCCGGCGCCTGAGTCAGTCGTTCTGGTCGGGCACGAGGGGCTGCGCCATAGTAGCGATTGCGTGGTGCAAGCAGGGGCAGCCTTCATGCCGGTCGACAAGCAGGCCTATCGGGACGCCATGGCGCGATTTGGCGCAGCGGTGAACGTGATCACCACCGGCGGGTCGGGCGGACGCGCCGGGTTCACCGCGTCGGCGGTGTGCAGCGTGACCGACACGCCGCCGACATTGCTGGTCTGCGCCAACCGGACGAACGATTCCTATCCGGCGTTCACCGCGAACATGGTGTTGTGCGTGAACACGCTGACCCCGGAGCAGGAGGATCACTCGCCGCTGTTCGCGGGCATGACCGAGCACACGATGGAGGGTCGTTTCGGCGCAGCGACATGGCATACCCTGGTGACGGCCGCGCCGGTGCTGGACGGCGCCGCGGTGGCGTTCGATTGCCGGATCGACAAGATCGTCCAGGTCGGCACGCACGACGTGTTCTTCTGCGTGGTGGAGGCGGTGGAACTCGGCCCGGTGAATGCCAACCTGATCTATTATGCGCGGCAGTACCACTCCCTGGTGCATTCCTGACGGGACGCTCGACCGGGCTGGGGTGCGTGCGCTACCGGAAGGACCGGCGCCGGGTTGGCACAATGGCGGCACGGCGGTTTGGTAGACCGGCAACGGCTTTTTCCGGTGCGGCTCCGCATCACCCGGGTTTCGTAAATCAGCCGAGTTCAGCTCGACGACACGTAATACCAGCGGCCGAAAGTCTTGACGAAAGTCTTGACGTACGCGACCCACCCCCGTCGCGGCCGGCCCCCGGATCAAGCGCCCGAAGGCAGGCTCCGGCCGGTCCACGACTTCACTGGTCGCACGAAAGGCAGTCGTGGATGGCCGGCCTGCGCCGGCCATGACGGGTGGAGAGTCGGAACTTTCGGCTGCTGGTATAAGGCCAGCGGCGATAAGGCCATCGGCGGAATCGATCCGTGGTCAAAGCAATCTGAGGGGTCACGAGCATGATGGCAGGCTCGCATGTCGTCGTCGGCGCGGCCGCCTGGGCCTGGGCCGCCCCGCACCTGGGTCTGCCGTCGCTCGATCCCGCTTCCCTGGTGCTGGCGGTTGGGGGCGCCCTGCTGCCCGACATCGATCATCCGCACTCCTGGGTCGGACGGCGGGTCCGGCTGATTTCCCGGCCACTCGCCGCCACGGTCGGACATCGAGGCTTCACGCATTCGCTCCTGGCCTTGGTCGTGTGCTTTCTGGCGCTTCGCTGGCATGGCCTGAGTCGCGCCGTCGTCGACCCAGTGGTCGTCGGCTATTTGTCACACCTCGGGGCTGACCTGTTGACCAGCAGCGGCCTGCGCCTCGCGTGGCCATGGCCCCAACGCTATGCGATCCCGCTTTGCACGACAGGGTCTGCGGCGGAACCCGTGATCGTGATGGGCTTGGCAATCTGGGTCGGCGTGACTGTTCTGCGGCTGCATCCTTTTTGGGGGCTGTGAAGCGTGCCACCTGACCAGCCTGGCGGACCGGCGCCTTTTCTCTGGTCGGGCAGCGCGCTAGGCACCGCCACCGGGCTGCCAGCGCGATGCTATATTTCGCCCGAGATCTTCGCGCTCGAGCGGCAGCACATCCTGTTGCGCAACTGGTTCTTCGTCGCGCGGACCGAGGAACTGCCGCATCCCGGCGACTACCGCGCGATCGAGACGGTGGGCGGCCCGGTGCTGCTCACCCGCGACGAAACCGGCGAGTTGCACGCCTTTGCCAACACCTGCCGCCATCGCGGCTCCATCTTGCTGGAGGGTTGCGGCAACAAGCACGGCGTGGTCTGCCCTTATCACGCCTGGACCTATCGGCTGGATGGCAGGCTGCGGGCCGCGCCGGGAATGCAGGCGGTGCCGGGCTTCGTGCTCGACGAATACGGCCTGCTGCCGGTGCGCAAGGCCGTCTGGGAGGGCTGCCTCTTTCTCAATTTCGACGACGCCGCCCCCGATCTGGCCATCCATCTCGGCGACTTTCCGGCGCTGCTCGCCTCGCACCGCTTCGGCGACATGATCTGCACCTGGCGCGATGAGATCGACGTTGCGTGCAACTGGAAACTGCTGCTTGAGAATGCGATGGAGAGCTATCACACCGCCTTCGTGCACGCCGCGACGGTGGGCGCACAGACCAGTGTGACGTTTCCCACGCGTGGCGAATGGCACGCGATCCAGGTGCAGTCGCGCACGTCCATCGCGACGCTTGATCAGTCTGGCGGGCAGTCCGGCGGGCCGCCCTTTCCGCCGATAGTCAGCCTGTCGGACCAGGCACGGCAGGGCGCGTTCTTCACCGTGATTGAGCCTATGACGCAGTTCGCCTGCGCCCAGGACAGCATGTGGTGGCTGGTGGTGCGCCCGGTCGCGGTGGATCGGACCGTGTTGTCGCTGGGCGGATGCTTTCCGCGCGACACCGTCGCGCTGCCCGATTTCGCAGCCCGCGCGCAGGCCTATTACGATCGATGGCGACGCGTCGCCGAGGAAGACGTCGGCATCCTGGAGAAACAGCAACGCGGCCTGCGCTCTGAAAAGTACCGGCCTGGCCCGTTGTCGTCGCGCGACGATGTGGTGCACGCGATGAACGATTGGATTCGTGCACGCCTGCCCGCCGACGAGGCAGGGTGATCGAGATGTTTGCCCGCGTCATGGTGCGTGTGAAGGTCAGTGCAGTCAGTTTGCACTGGCTGCGCGACACTCGCGCGACCGAGGTTCACCGCGCCGCGCTGCATCCCGAAATCACCTCGGCCAGGCGTCCATCGGGATCACGATGGACGCCTGTAGGCGGGCGATCCTCGGCTTGCAGGAAGACGCGGCCCAGCGTATCGACGCCACGCCTCGCCGCGCGCAACCCGACACTTAGGGAGGCAAACGGAGGGACCGGCCGCCCGTTTAGGCTTTGGCCTGAGACAACGATGCCGGGTTAGCACAGTGGTAGTGCAGCGGTTTTGTAAACCATCGGCATAGTTCCTTGGCGTCACTGCGCGTCATCCCAGCTCAGGAAATCCGCGGGTTTCCACTCGACGGCGACGCACCGCTATGCGTCGTTTCCTTCCTCTCCATCTGATTTGGGTGGCAAATCCGGTGGCAACGAACGCACCTTATCGAGCGATCCTCCACCCGCTGGCACACGCGCGAGGTAATTTCAGGCTCTTGAACGATACTCGGGCCGTCGATCGCGTCCGAGTACAGCTCTCGGACCAACTCATCAATGGCCCCTCCGAGCGCGTCCATGAAGCGTCCATGATGAGCCGCCGGTTCCCGCCTCCTCGATTTCCGGATCCGGTTGGGTGTTCTGGCCGCAGGACCGGCTTGAGCGTCGACAATTGAGAATCCTTTCGCCTCGACACGGACGTTCCGGCCGACAGGGCGGGCGCGACGAGGGTTGCCTACGACAAAACGTTGATCGATCACGTCGGACGCGCTGGCGCCGACTGTCGCTAAGGCTGTTTGCGATAGCTGGCGAGGGCACGCGTCTTTGAAAGCCACCCGGCCTGGCGTCGACGCTGGGAGTGTCGCACTGGCGCGCAGCGCCGCGTACCGGTAATCCTGCTGCGTGAAGCCGGTGACCACCGAAAGAGCTATCGAAATCGCGCTCGACGGGGTGCTCAACAACAGGCTCGTTGTCATCGCGGGCGCGGGCCTATCAATGGCGCCGCCAAGCAACCTCCCGGGCGCCGCCGCGATCGCAGCCCACGCAAAGGCGGAGTACGACGCGAGATACGGTGCAACGAGACCACCGCTTGCGACAGGGATCGAGGACCAGGCGCAATTCTTCTTCGTTAAGGGTGAACTCGGCGTCTACTTGAAGGAGTTTGTCGACCAAGACGTGTTCGCTGGAAGGCCGAACCC
>DASRQX010000342.1:0-8472 GCA_035696165.1 Acetobacteraceae bacterium
ATCCAACTTATACGCGGGTTCGCTCACACCATGATGACGACCGACCTCTCCGCCAGCGGCCGGCAAACAGTAGCCGGCCGGGAAACAGTCGCAACAGTTTCATTCACGGCGGGTCGGTCGTGACGGTGGAAACTTATACCAGCCGTCCGAATGATCGACTCTTCCGCTGTGCCCCCCATCGGCGGGTCAATCTTTACGGCCGCTGGTATTACTTCTCCGTGTCTCCGTGCCTCCGTGGTGGTACTTGCTTGCGGGCATGCCGCAGAGCAAAGTTTCCTGCGAGCATCGGGTATATGATTGCCGCAGTACCGAGCCGAACGGCTTTTCGGCGACGCTCATTTCACATCCGGCGCACTCAACCAACACCAACGATCCCAGTCAATCCGACCCGGCCCCCGCGCTACACCTCGCCGGCAGCCTGCAGGCGCCACAGCTCCCACGCCCGGTCGATCTGCCCGCCATTCGTCCGGCTGGCGGCTGCCGCCGACAACGCTCGACCCATGGCCACGGATCAGCACCGCGGCGTGCGCGCCCATGCTGCGCGACAGCAGGAAGCAGTCGGGCCGCGGCGGGTGGCGCAGGCTGACATGGCCGAAGCCGTCCACCACGCCCTGATGAAACAGGATCCGGTTGGCGGGCGCGAGTTCCTGACGCAGCGAAGCCGGCGTGGCGGGCGCCGCGGCACCGGCATCGGCGTGGGTCGTTGCCAACCCGGCATCCTCGCTGCTATTCATCGGCGATCCCTCCCGCTCCGCTACACGGTTCCCACCGGCGCCGCACGACGCGCGCCCATCCCGCCCAGACGCCAGCCCAGCACGGCGGTGCAGACGGCGGCAACCAACGCCGGCGCCCCGACCGCGCCGTAGGTCGCGGTGATGTCCCACCCGGCGCCCACCATCAGCCCGACCAGCAGCGGACCGATGAACGAGCCGAAGCGCCCCATGCCCATGGCCCAGCCGACGCCGGTCGAGCGCATCGCCGTCGGATAAAACAGCGTGGTCATGGCGATCAGGCCGGAGCTGCCGGCGCCCAGGAACAGGCCGGTCAGGCCCTCCAGCGCGGTGCTGCCGAGGTACGACGGCGCGGCCTGCCCGATCAGGGCGAAGCTCATTGCGCTGGCGACGAACAGCAGCGCCAGTGCGCGATACGCATTGAACCGGGTGATCAGCAGGCCGACCAGGCAGGTGCCGATAACGCTGCCCAGGTTGAACACCGCCATGGCAATCGCCGCCTGCGCCACCGCCATGCCGCCCGCGTGCAGCAGGATCGGGCTCCATGCCGTGTTGGTCACCAGCATCAGGAAGATCGTGAAGTAGGCAATCCACAGCAGCACCGTGCCGACGCCGCGGCCATCCGTGAACAGGTGCCGCAACGGCAGGCCAGGGGCGCGCTGCTCGCCCAGGATGAAGCGCGTGCCGGGCGATAGAGGCTGCCCGATGATGCGGCCGAGCAGCGTAGCGATCCGCCGGCCGGCGGCATCGCGCGCCGCCAGGAACGCGATGGACTCGGGCAGCGCTGGCAGCAGAACGATCGCCAGCAGCACCGGCAGCACGCCGCCGACGTAGAACAGCGACTGCCAGCCGAACGCCGGAATAAGCCGGGACCCGAGGACCCCGCCCACCATGCCGCCCAGCGGGAAACCCGCCCAGAGCAGCCCGACCAGCACCGCGCGCAGCCGCCGCGGCGCGTATTCCGCGCCCAGGCTGATGAAGCTCGGCATGGCGCCACCGAGACCGATGCCGGCCAGGAAGCGCAGGACCAGCAGCATCTGGAACGACGTTGCGTAGGCGGTGGCCAAGGTGAACGCGCCGATGATCACCAGCGCGCCGATCAGGATGCGCCGCCGGCCGAACTGGTCCGCGACTGGACCGAGGCAGAACGCGCCCACCATCAGCCCCAGCAGCGCCGCGCTGAACACCAGGCCGAAACTGCGCGGCGGAACATGCAGCGTCGCAATGATGCCCGGCGCGGCGAGGCCGATCGATTGCAGGTCGAGCCCGTCCAGCAGCGCCGCCAGCCCGCACAGGATCAGCGTGCGGATTTGCAGCGCGCCCAAGGGATGCGCGTCGATCAGCGCGGTGACGTCGGTCACCCGGGCCTCGGGCATGCGTTCCTCTCGTTCCAGGTCAGGGTGTATTGCTAGGCAGCCGATGGAGTCTGACAACTCTCCGCGTTGTAAGCGCCAACGAAGGTGCCGTCGAACGTTGGATCTCCGTTACCGTTCCTCGGATCGAGACCATCGGCCCGGCCTTCCTGCCGTGTTCGTGCGCCTGCCTGTTCCGTTCGGACGCTCGGGCGCCCTGCACCAGCAATCTCATTAGCTTCACGACGCGACTACGCAGCCGCCAACAATAAGGGCAGCTCGGAATGCATGGAGGTTTTTGGGATCCAACGACCCGACCAGGCTGGGCCGGCGGAATGCACGCGCTGCCTCAACCTTCGGCCAACATCCGCTCCCGCAGGATGCGATTGACCTCGGTTTGAAAGCCGGGACCCTTGGCGCGCAGCCAAGCCCGAACGTCCGGGTCCAGAACGATCGGAATCGCGTCCTTTGCCATCACTCGATAGTGCTTGCCGCGGACAGCGGTAGCCCAAGCTGCATCGGAGGTTTCTGGGACATCATCAGACTCACCCACACGGGCCTCGACTTCGTCCAACCGCGCGATCTCGGCCGCGGTCAGGATGCTGCCATCAGAAGTGTGATACTTCGTATCGTCTTCGTTCATGCGCTGTCGCCTCTCGCAGGCTGATCACGTGAACCCATGTGTCATCGTCAGGGCTTGGGTAGGTATGCGCAACTACCACAACCTTGAACCACCCGCCTACCATGGCGGCGCCGACGGTGCGCCACCGCTCCTCTTCGCCGACAATCCCATCCCACAACGTGTCCGCCAACGGGTCGGTAAACACAAGCTGCGCCAGCGAGAAATCCAACCCGTGCTTGCGGATGTCAGACGCTCCTTCTCCTTCCGCCATGTAATACCAGCGGCCGAAAGTATTGACGTACGCTGCCCACCCCCGTCATGGCCGGCGCAGGCCGGCCATGACGGATGGAGAGTCGGGACATTCGGCCGCCGGTATAAAGCGCATACATCTGTTCTCCCGGTACATGGGAGAATGCGAGTGAAAAACGAATCGTTCGTAAACGGGCCGCCACAACCCTTCTCCGCTCAGAAGCAGGTCGACAGTTTGTCGTCATAGCGGCGCATAGGCAGCTAGGCCGCCTTCGCCTGCCCAACGATCCGCGTCAAACTGTCCAGCACCTCGCGCGCGCCGCGCAGCCTTGTCGCCACATCCATATCGCGCACGATCGCCAACTTGTGGTCCGGCCGCAGCCGCACCTGCCCGCCGAGCTTGCCCCCCCTGCCCGCCAGCCAGTTCACCAGCCCCGCCGGATTGGCGAACGCATTCCCACGGAACCCGATCACCATCCCTTTCGGCCCGGCGTCCAGCTTCTCCACCCCCGCCTCACGGCAGGCGCGCTTCAGCGACACCACCTGCAGCAGATTCTCCACCTCCTCCGGCAGCCGGCCGAAGCGGTCGGTCAACTCGGCGGCCAACGCTTCCGTTTCGGCATCGGAAGCCAGCGCGCCGATCCGCCGATACAGCCCCAGCCGCACCGGCAGGTCGGCGACATAGCTCTCCGGGATCAGCACCGGCAGGCCCAGGCTGATATTCGGCGTCCAGTCACGTTCCTGGCCCGCCGCGCGATGATCGCCGGCGCGCAACTCGCCGACCGCGTCCTCCAGCATCTGCTGATACAGCTCGATGCCGACCTCGCGGATATGGCCGGACTGCTCATCGCCCAGCAGGTTCCCGGCGCCACGAATGTCCAGGTCGTGGCTGGCAAGAGTGAAGCCCGCACCCAAAGCATCCAGCGTCTGCATGACAGTCAACCGTTTCTCGGCGGCTACGGACAGCCGATGATTGGGCGGCCAGGTCAGATAGGCGTAGCCGCGCTGCTTGCCGCGCCCGACCCGCCCGCGCAACTGGTACAGTTGCCCCAGCCCGAACATGTCGGCGCGATGGATCACCAGCGTATTGACCGCCGGCATGTCCAGCCCGCTCTCGACGATATTGGTCGACAGCAGGATGTCGAAGCGCCCGTCACTGAAATCCGTCATCACGCGTTCCAGCGTGGTCGGCGGCAGCCGGCCGTGCGCGCTGACGATCTTCGCTTCCGGAACGATCTGGCCCAGGCGTTCGGCGATGCGCGGCATATCCTCGATCCGCGGCACCACGCAGAACACCTGGCCACCGCGAAAACGTTCGCGCTGGATCGCCTCGCGGATCACCACCTGATCGAACGGCATGATGAAGGTGCGCACCGCCAGGCGATCAACCGGAGGCGTAGCGATCAGGCTCATCTCGCGCACGCCCGACAGTGCAAGCTGCAGCGTGCGCGGGATCGGCGTGGCGGTCAGCGTCAGCACATGCACATCCGCCCGCAGCGCCTTCAGCCGTTCCTTGTGCGCAACGCCGAAATGCTGTTCCTCGTCCACCACCAGCAGCCCGAGCGAGGCGAACGCGATCGACTTCGACAGCAGCGCATGCGTGCCGATCACGATGTTGACGCTGCCGTCGGTCAGGCCGCGCTTGACCTCGGCCGCCTCCTTCGCCGGCACCATGCGCGACAGTTGCGCGATGCGGATCGGCAGCCCGGCGAAACGTTCCGAGAACGTGCGAAAATGCTGTCGCGCCAAAAGCGTCGTCGGCACCACGACGGCGACCTGGGCGCCCGACATCGCGGCGATGAACGCGGCGCGCAGCGCGACCTCGGTCTTGCCGAAGCCGACGTCGCCGCAGATCAGCCGGTCCATCGGCCGGCCCGACGCAAGGTCCTCCAGCACATCGGCGATGGCACGCGACTGGTCTTCGGTTTCGGCAAACGGGAAGCGCGCGCAGAACTCGTCGAAGCTGCCCTCGGGGGGCGCCATGATCTCGGCGTCGCGGATCTGCCGCGTGGCAGCGATGCGGATCAACTCCGCCGCCATGTCGCGGATGCGGCTCTTCATCCGCGCCTTGCGCGACTGCCACGCGGTGCCGCCCAGCTTGTCCAGCGCCACGCCCTGCTGGTCGCTGCCGTAGCGCGACAGCACCTCGATGTTCTCGACGGGCAGAAAAAGCTTTTCGTCGCCGTCGTAGATCAGCTTCAGGCAGTCGTGCGGCGCGCCGGTGACGTGCAGCGTCGCCAGCCCATCGTAGCGGCCGATGCCGTATTCCTGGTGCACGACAAGGTCGCCCTCGGCGATCTCGGTCGCCTCGGCAATGAACTGATCGGCCCGCTTGCGGGTGCGCACCGGCCGCGAGATGCGCGTGCCCAGCAGGTCCTGCTCGCCCACCATCGCCAGCCGGTCGGCGACAAAGCCGCGCTCGATGCCCAGCGTGACCAGCGACACCGCGCCGGCCGGCTTGCGGCGGACCGCCGCCCAGTCGTCCTCCTGCGCCACGTCGGCAACGCCGTGCTCGCGCAGCAGATGTGCCAGACGCTCGCGCGACCCGCGGGTCCAGGCCGCGATCACCAGGCGGCGGCCTTCATTGGCCCAGCGCTCGGCCTGCGGGCGAAGCTGTTCGAAGACGTTGCTGCCGGGCACGAGGCTTTGGGCAAAGATCGGGCCTGGGCGGCCGCCGCCGTCGATGCCCACCGCGCCCTCGGGCTTGGCGAACGGGGAAAAAGCAAACAGCGGCCCGCCGGCCAGCATCGCGTCCCAGCCCGCGCGGTCCAGATACAACCGGCCCGGCGACAGCGGCCGGTACGACACCTCGCCATCGCGCGGCACCGCCCGGCGCGCGCTGTAATGGTCCTCAATCATCTCCAGCCGCGCGGCCAGCACGTCCTCGGCCTGGTGGTCCAGGCTGACCGAGGCGCCCGGCAGGTAGTCCAGCAGGGTCTCCATCCGTTCGTGGAACAGCGGCACCCAATGCTCCATGCCGGGATGGCGGCGCCCGGCCGAGATCGAGTGGTACAGCGGGTCGTCGGCGGCGCCCTGCTCGAACAACTCGCGCCAGGCGGACCGGAAACGAGCGATGGACCCCTGGTCGAGCGGCACCTCGGACACTGGGCGCACCGTCAGCTTGCCGCGCTTGGCCCCGCTGCGCTGGGTGGCGGGGTCGAACACCCGGATCGACTCGATGGTGTCGCCGAACAGGTCAAGCCGCACCGGGTCCGCCTCGCCGGCGGGGAACAGGTCGATGATGCCACCGCGCATGGCGTATTCGCCCGGTTCCATCACCGTGCCGGCGCGGCCATAACCGTGCGCTTCCAGGAAGCCGGACAGCTTCTCCGGCTGGATGGTGGCACCGACGGCCAGCGGCAGGCTGGCGCCCGCGAAGGCGGTGCGCGGCGGGATGCGCTGCACCAGGGCATTGACCGTGGTCAGCACGATGCGCGGGGTCTTGGGGATCTCCAGCAGGCGGGTCAGGGCAGCGACGCGCTCGGCGACCAGTACCGGGTTGGGCGAGACCCGGTCGTATGGCAGGCAATCCCAGGCAGGGAAGCGCACGATCTCGGCTTCCGGCATGACGAAGGCCAGCGCCTCGGCCAGCCGGGCCATGCAGGCGTCATCGCGGGAAACGTGGATGACGGGCCCAGCAGCCTCGGCGCGGCGACGGGCGAGCAGGAAGGCATCCCAGCCCTCGGGCGCGCCGTAAATTTGGGTAGCAACCCGGGGGCTGGCAGCCTTCGCAGTGGCAGCCTGGGGGGCCGCAGCCTGGGGCGTGACAGCCTTCGAGGTAGCAGAAGTTGGGGTGGCAGTCTTCGGGGCTACGGTCATCGCGCGACCGCCGCCCGAATACGCTGCAGCATCGCCCGGACGCGGCACAGCATCGGGTCATCCTGCTCGGGCGGGATCGGCTGGCGGCCGGTAAGCCAGTCGGCAAGGTCCGGGTCGGGCAATTCCAGCAATTCTTCCAATGCAGTCAGCTCGGCGTCGTCCAGCGTGTCCATGTGCGCGCGCAGAAAGCCGCCCAGCATCAGGTCGTTCTCATACGTGCCGCGGTGCGTGGCGCGGAATAACAGGCGGCGGCGGCGTACGTCGAGCGCGGCGGCCTGTGGGAGCGTGGTGGAGTGTGGTTCGCTCATCGGGCCGGTGTCATATAGCCGCACCATCACACTGTGTCAGCCGTGCAACCTGATCCGCTCGTCCCACTTTTCGCGCCCCTGACCATGCTCCGGGGCATGGGCCCGCCCATGGCGGCCACCGTGGCGGCGCTGCTGAAACGTGCGATCGGCGGCGAGCGGGTCATCGATCTGCTGTTTCATCTGCCCGAGGGGTATCTGGATCGCCGCGCCCGCCCAACGCTGAAGGAAGCGCTGCACAGCGCGAAGCCCGGCCAGGTGGCGACGCTGTCAGTCGAGGTGGTGCGCCACGAACCACCCGCCAACCCCCGCCAACCCTGGCGCGTGGTCGTCACCGACGGGACGGGATTCGCCGAGCTGGTGTTTTTCCATTTCACCCGCGCAGGCCTGATGGCGCCCGGGGCGAAACTGCTGGTGTCCGGCAAGCTGGAGCGCTACGGCAGCCAGATCACCATGCCGCACCCGGACTACGTGGTGCCGGCGACGCAGCCCGACCGCATTCCCGACATCGACCCGGTGTGGCGGCTGACCGCCGGCCTGTGGCCGCGCCAGGTCGGCCGCGCGATGGCCCAGGCGCTCGAGCACCTGCCGGTGCTGCCGGAGTGGCACGACCCGGCGCTGCTGCGGCGCGAACACTGGCCGGGCTTCGCCGAGGCGCTGCGGCTGGTGCACGCGCCGACGGCCCCGCCGATGGACGAACTGACCGAGACGCCACCACGCCGGCGGCTGGCCTATGACGAACTGCTCGCCGACCAGGTCGCCACCGCGCTCATGCGCGGGCGCGTGCGCATGCGGGCCGGACGCTCAATGACCGGGGACAACACGTTGCGGCGCGAGGCGCTGGCACGGTTCGGGCACTCCCCGACGCACTCGCAGCTACGCGCGGTGGCGGAGATCGACGCTGACCTGGCGTCGCCGCGGCGGATGCTGCGGCTGCTGCAAGGCGATGTCGGCTCGGGCAAGACCCTGGTGGCGCTGCTGGCGATGCTGCGCACGGTGGAGGCCGGCGCGCAGGCGGCCCTGATGGCACCAACCGAATTGCTGGCGCGACAGCATCTGCGCACCTTGTCGGCGCTGGCGCCCGTGCCGGTCGCGGTGCTGGCCGGCTCGGTGAAGGGCAAGGCTCGCACGCGCGTGCTGGCAGGACTGGCGGATGGCTCGATCAAGCTGGTCGTGGGGACACACGCGCTGTTCCAGAAGAGCGTGGCGTTCCACGACCTGGGGCTGGCGGTGATCGACGAGCAGCACCGCTTCGGGGTGGATCAGCGGCTGCTGCTGGGCGGCAAGGGCGAAACGACGGACGTGCTGGTGATGACGGCGACGCCGATCCCTCGGACGCTGCTGCTGACGCAGTGGGGCGAGATGGAGGTGAGCCGGCTGACCGGCAAGCCGGC
>DASRQX010000343.1:0-12126 GCA_035696165.1 Acetobacteraceae bacterium
AACGGCATCCGCGTCATCGACATGACGCACAACCAGGCAGGGCCTGCCTGCGCGCAGATCCTCGGCTTCCTCGGCGCCGACGTGATCAAGCTGGAGGAACCGAAGGGCGGCGACGTCGCGCGCACCAACATGCGCGACCGGCCGGACAGCGACAGCCTGTTCTTCCTGGTGCTGAACGCCAACAAGCGCAGCCTGACGCTCAATCTCAAGACCGACGAGGGCAAGGCGCTGTTCAAGCAGGTGATCGCCCAGTCCGACGTACTTTTGGAGAATTTCGGTCCCGGCGCGCTGGATCGGCTTGGCCTTGGCTATGACGTTCTGTCGAAGCTCAACCCAAAGCTGATCTACGCCACCATCAAGGGCTTCGGTACCTACGGTCCCTACAGCGGCTTCAAAAGCTTCGAGCCGATCGCCCAGGCGATGGGCGGCGCGATGAGCGTCACCGGCTTTCCGGAGAACCCGCCGACCTACGTGTTCCCGGCGATCGGCGATTCCGGCACCGGCATGCACATGGCGATCGGCATCCTGGCGGCGCTGCAGCAGCGCCACACCACCGGCAAGGGCCAGCATGTCGAGGTCTCGATGCAGGACGCCGTGGTCAACCTGATCCGCGTCAGCCTGCGCGACCACCAACGCACCGGCCGCGCGATGGGACGCACCGGCAACCAGCTTGGCCGCAACGTTCCGGGTACGACCTATCCCTGTGCGCCGGGCGGCCCGAACGACTACGTGTATATCTTCGCGCAACCACAGATGTGGAAATCGTTTCTGGGCGTGCTCGGTCAACCGGAGCTGGCCGAGGACCCGCGCTTCAAGACGCCGGAGGGCCGCTGGGAAAATCGCGAGGCCCTGAACGCGATCGTTACCGCCTGGACGCGCCAGCACGGCAAACACGAGGTGATGCGTCTGCTGGGCGACGCCGGCGTGCCATGCGGCGCCTGCCTCGACACCGGCGAGGTGCTCGCCGATCCGCATCTACGGGCGCGCGAGATGATCGTCGACGTCGAGTACCCGACCCGCGGCACCTACCAGACCGTCGGATGTCCGATCAAACTGTCCGACTCGCCGGCGCGGGTCAGCCGGCCGCCGTTGCTGGGCGAACACTCCGACGTGCTGCTGAGCGCACTGTGTGGTGTCGGCCCGGAGCAGGCACAACGATTGCGCGACAGCGGCGTGGTATGACCGCCCGGGCGAGCGAGCGTATTTGAAATGGTCAGTCCCGATCGGTTCGTCGCGCGAGGAACTCCACGACCGGCGGCCATGTCAACCTGTATGCAGGTTAGGCACGCCGGTCAGGCGGCGCTTCGTCGCTCCTGCTCCTGCTGGTGAAGCGCCAATTCTTCGGCCAGCGCACGTGCGACGCTCGGCCGGGCCAGCAGGCGATCGACATATGCTTGCACTACGGGCCTTACCGAAAGGTCGACCGCAACGAACTTTGCCCAGTTCAGCACGGTCACCAGATAGGCATCCGCCACAGTGAAGCGGTCCAGCAGATAGCCGCGGCCATCGAGATGGGCGGCGAGATAGGCAAGCCGCAGTTCTGCCTTGTCGCGCGCGAGCAACTTGGCGCCGTCAGGGCTGTTCGTATCCAGTAGCGGAACGAAAACCTGTTTGTGCAACTCCGTGCCGATGAAGCTCAGCCACTGTTGCAGGCGATAACGCGGCATACCGGCGTCAGGCGCCAAGCCAGCCGCGGGATACTGGTCGGCAGTGTATTGCAGCACCACCGGGTTTTCCCGCAGCAACTCTCCCGCGTTGGTCCGCAGCACCGGGACCTGGCCCATCGGGTTCACCGCCAGAAAGTCCGAGCCATCCGCGGTTCGCTTTGCTTTCAGGTCGACCTGCAGAAACCGGGCATCCGCGCCGGCCTCATAGAGCGCGATGCGGGTGGCCATCGAGCAGGCGAGAGGCGAGAAATATAGGTCCATTACGTCCTCCTGGGTTGATTTTTATACCGTAGTGTATGAAAATCCGGTGCGTCAAGGATTTTATGCATGACGGTACAAAATAAGTCATCAAAGCGTGGGCGGCCTCGTGACTACGATCCCGACACCGCATTGGCCCAGGCCATGGCCGCGTTCTGGGATGCGGGCTATGCGGCGACCACGCTCGATGCCATCAGTACCGGAACAGGAATGAATCGGCCGAGCCTGTACGCGGCATTCGGTGACAAGCGAACACTCTATGGCCAGGCGCTCAATCGCTACCATGCCGACGCCCGCACGGCGCTGGCGGAGGCGCTATCCCCCGATCTGCCGCTGCGCGAGGCGCTGCGCCGCGTCTATGAACACGCGCTGTCGTTGTATTTCTCGGGCGAGCGCGGCGCGCGGGGCTGCTTCCTGATCGGCACCGCACTGACCGAGGCGGTGCTGGACACCGCCGCGCGCACCATGCTGCGCGACGCGCTGCGCGAGATCGATGCCGCATTCGAAGCGCGCATTCGCCGTGCGACGGCGCGCGGTGAGTTGCCGCAAGACACGGACCCGCAGGCACTGGCGAAGCTCGTCTCGGCCGTGCTGCACACGCTCGCCATCCGCTCGCGCGCCGGCGAGCAGCGCGCGGTGCTGGAGGCGATCGTTGAGTCTGCGCTGGACCTGATCTGCCGTCCGCGGATCGAGGCGTCCCGCGTGGCCTGACCGCGTCCCCGGTGGCTGGCCCTCGGCGCGGAGCAGCGCATACTATCGGGCCGCCATGCACACCGCCCGCGCCACGCAAAAGGTCACCGCCCATGCCGCCTGACGATATCGCCCACGCGCCGGACCAGGCGGCGCGTCAGGCCAAGCCCGCATCGCTGCTGTTCACTCCGATCACGCTGCGCGGCGTCACTGCGCGCAATCGCATCGTCGTCTCGCCGATGTGCCAGTACGCCTCGGTCGAGGGCGCGCCGACCGACTGGCAGTTGGTACACTTCGGCCGCTACGCGATTGGCGGTGCCGGTATTGTGTTCGGCGAGGAAACCGCGGTGGAAGCCCGCGGGCGGAAGACCTATCACTGTGCCGGCATCTGGAACGCGCACCAAGCAAAGGCGTATCGCCGCGTCACCGACTTCATCAAGGAGATGGGCACGGTGCCGGCTATCCAGCTCGGTCATTGCGGCCGCAACGCCGGCTCCCACGGCGCGTTGCAGGAGTGGCGGCCGCTCGATGAGCGTGACGCGCGCGCTGGCATGCCGCCCTGGCGCGGCCTGGCGCCGAGCCCCATACCGGCACGGCGGGGCTTTCCGGTTCCGATCGATATGGATCACGACGACATCAAGACCGTGCTGACCGCGTTCCGCGATGCCACGCATCGCGCCGTCGATGCCGGCTATGAGATTTGCGAAATCCACGGCGCGCACGGCTATCTGATCCACCAGTTTCTCTCGCCGGTGTCCAACCGTCGCGCCGACGGCTACGGCGGCGACCGCGCGGCGCGCATGCGCTTCGCGTTGGAAGTGGCGGAGACGGTCCGCGCCGCGTGGCCAACGGACAAGCCGCTGTTCTTTCGGGTCTCCGCGGTGGACGGCAAGGGCGGCCTGTGGGGCATCGACGATACCGTCGAACTGGCCCGCGAGCTGGGCCAACGCGACGTTGACCTGGTGGATTGTTCCTCCGGCGGTATCAGCGGCGACTCGCCGATGCCGTTAGTGCCGCGCGTGCCCGGATACCAGGTGCCCTACGCCAGTCGGGTGCGGAAGGAAGCCGGTGTGATGAGCATGGCGGTCGGCCTGATCACCGAACCGCACCAGGCCGAGGCAGTGCTGCGCGAGGGCCATGCCGACCTGGTGGCGATGGCGCGTGAGCTGATGGTCCATGCGGACTGGCCGCTGCGCGCGGCCAAGGCGCTGACCGGCGATCCGTTCAAGTTGATGGCCCCCTCGATCGCGCATAGGTTGCGCCGGCGTGACGAACAGGCCGTGGACTATCCGGCCGGCTCCGCGGTGGAGATCCCGCTGATGGCGGATCGGACGGAGCCGTATCGCTGGCGGTAACTTGGCGTCGGATGCGCGCTGCCATACTCACCCCCCTCCCCTTGAGGGCTTGTGCCGCGAAGCGGATCAAGGTTGGGGGGACGGGTTGGTGCCGGAATCGAATCGAAAGTTCTTGCGCCCCGCCCCCTCCCCCCAGCCTTGGTCCGCTTCGCGGCCCAAGCCCTCAAGGGGAGGGGGACAATCGCAATCCAACCCAACGGTCTCGTTACACTTTCAGCACCTCGGCATCCGGCGCGGCCTCAAGCTCGCAGGCGTTAACCGTCATCGCCAACATGCTGTAGTACCCGATCGCCCCGGTCAGTTGGATGAACTCGTCATCGCCGAACCGAGCCCGTAGCGCCGCCGCGGTCGCATCATCCACGCGATGCCGGCGCAGCAGCTGCCGGGTAAAATCGACGATCTGCGCGTCGCCCGGCGGGATCCCGCGGGAATGGTTTTCGCGGATAGCAGTGATCGTCGTCTCCGGAACGTTCCGCTGCCGCGCAATTCCTGTCTGCGCGCCCCAGATATACTCCGCCTCGAACTCACGCGCGACGACCATCGCCGCGAGCACGCGCACCCGCATATCCAGCGAGCCCTCAAACCGCACATAGGCGCCAAGATGCGCCAGGCGTCCGGTCAGTTCCGGGCTGTGCAGGAACATGACGAACGGCCCATGGATGGAACCGCGACTCGCCACGATCGCATCGAAGATCGCGTGATCCTTAGCCGCCATCTGCGCCTTGTCGGTGATTTGTGTCAGCCGTGCCATGATCGTTCCTCCAATAAGGGTGATCGCCTTCCGGGCGCCTTATACCAGCCGTCGAAAAGATTGACCCATCGACTGCTCCATCCGTCATGGCCGGCCGTCGCCGACCATGACGAAGAGCGTCGTTCTTTTCGCCGCCCTGTATTACCGTCCGCTTTTCTTCCGCCCCATCTCCAGCGCCGCGAACGAGGTCGCCGGCGCCGGCATCAGCCAGCGGAAGCCGCGCTCGATCAACTCGTCGACGTTCTTCGTATCGACATGTGGATGACCGCAAGGCATGTTGTGTTGCTTGCAGATCGCCAGAATATCAGTGATCGCGCTGGCGACCGTCGGATGCTCGTACTGACGCGGATGCCCCAGGTCCTGCGACAGGTCGCCCTCGCCGATCAGCACCACGCCGATGCCGGGGACCTGCTCGATCATCTTGGGCAGGTTGGCGATGGCGCGCTTCTCCTCACACATGATCACCACCAGCACCTCGCCCTCGGGGTTCAGCGGCCAGACATCGGCGCGCTTATAGTACTCCTGCGCGGTCAATCCCCAATACCGCGCCGCCGAGGTCGGCGCGTCGCCGCGCTGGCCGGGCGGGTCGTAGTACGGCGCCTCCCGCGGGCGGGGATAGCGGCTGGCGACGACGGCGTTGCGCGCGTCCTCGACCGTGGAGATATGTGGCCACACGATTCCGTAGACGCCGATGTCCAGCACCTGCTTGGCGATCCATTGGCTTTGCTCGCCGCCGTTGGGCGGGATGCGCACCATCGGCGTGACCGCAGGTGCAATCGAGCCCGACGTAGCGATCTGCTTGCGGTTCAGCATGTATTGCATGCAGTCGCGCAGGGCTTTGATGTCGTAAGGGTTATGCTCCATCTCGAACACCACGCCGTCATAGGGCGCCGTGCTGAGGTTGATGGCAGTGCCGACCTCGCCTGGGGCGAAGGTGACGAAAGCCGGCTTGCCGGAGTCCAGGGCACGGATGGCGCCGTTCAGACGGGGAATGTCGGGCATGTCTTGGTTCCTTCCAGAATCCTATGTCGCCATCAGGTCCGTGGCGAAAATGTCCTCGGGGCGCAGACGGGTCGGCGTGAGGCCCTGCTCGGCGGTGAAATGCAACAGCGTCTCGATCGCGGCACGATTGGCCGCCATGCCGTAGGCCGGCGGCGTGCCTGTGCGGGCTTCGACGAACAGCGCGTAGAGTTCACGCGCCAGCCAGGGATGCGTCTGAAGCAATTCGGTCTTGATCGCGACCACATGGTTGATCGGGCGGACACCGGTGCGGCGGCTCCAGTCGGCGGCGACGGTGGCGGTATCGGGAATGACGGTGCGAACCCCCGGCGCATCGAGCCCGGCCAGGCCGATCTCGGCGTCGATCTCGCCCCCGAGCAGCATCGCGCGCAGGTCCTTGCCGGCGGCCTTGCGAAGCACGAAGGGTGGGTCTGGATATTCCGCGACATGGGCATCTTCCTGGGTGATCCAGGTCATCGCTTCGGGCGCGATCCCGTACTCGCTTTGCAGGATGCCGCGCACCCAGATGCCGGTGGTCTGCGAATAGGCTCGCACGCCGATGTGCTTGCCGGGGAGGTCTCGCGGGCCGCGCAGCAGTGAATCGCGCCGACACACCAAGGAGCCGTGATGGAACCCGCCGGTCATCACCAGCGGCAAGCCGGTGATCGGCTTGCGGTAGGCAACGGCCTGGGCGAGCGTGGTCAGCGCGATCTCGCACAGGTCGAAGTCAAACATGCGGACCATGCGGCGGAAGGCGCGGGTGATCGGCTCGACTGATTCGAAGTCGAACTGTACCCTTTCCGATCTGATCGTAGCGTCGCGCAGGCCGGCGACATGCGGGTACGGCCCTAGCGCGGTTCGTAGTGTCAGGTCAGGCATCGGCGATTCTCATTTTCACAGGCCGTGTGGTTAGTACCGTGGCGGTCAGAAAAGCTGCTCCAGCTCCCGTTGAGCCAAAGGGTTGGGAGGATGGGTTGGTGCCAGGGATACGCCGAAGGCTCGGGCGCGCCGACCCCTCCCCCCAACCTTGGTCCGCTTCGCGGTCCAAGCCCTCAAGGGGAGGGGGAGTAGTTCCTCAACTCCATCATTGAACCACCCGAGAGTCGAGGCTCACACATCCAGCCGATACACCCGGGCGGCGGTGTCATGGTACAGCACCGCCTTCTCGGTGGCGGAATAACCCTGGGTGATCCGCTTCATTGCGTTCCACAGGACCGCGTATCCGCAGGACTGCTTGTCGACCGGGAAGTTGCTTTCCATCATGCAGCGGTCCGGACTGAACGCCTCGATGCAGGCCTCGATATACGGGCGCCAGGCGGTCGCCAGCTCTTCGGAGTCTGGCGCGATATCACGCAGATGGAAATCCCAGCCGCAATACAGCATGGCGAGGCCACCGAGCTTCACGCTGACATTGGGGAACTGCGCGACCTCGCGGATGTTGGCGCGCCAGATCGCGAACACCTCCTGCCGGTCATGATCGTGCGGCGGAATGCCCAGCAGGCCGCCGGCATGGTTGAGGATCACATTGGTGCGCGGAAACGCCTTCAGCAGGTCCACCAAATCCGGTAGTTGCGGGTGAAACTGCCATGACTCGAACGACAGCCCTAGCGGTTCCAGGTGCGCGAAGCCCTGGCGGAACACCGGATCGAGCACCTGATGTTGCGGCACCTGCCGGCGGCCGAACTTCGCGGCGTCGCCGGTATCCCAGGTCACGCCGTGGCGGATGCCGCGGACGCGGCCATTGCCGGCGGCCATCAGCGCCTCCAGCACCGGCTTCGCACGGTCGCCTAGCGTCATGTCGGCATGGCCGACGATGCCGGCGCAAAGCTGTGCCGGCCCATATTGCCCACTGGCGCTCATCGCGGCGATGCCGTTGACGAATTCGACCTCGCCGACCGGGCGCATCGCCGCCGGCCCTTTGGCGCGATACATCGAGCCAGCCTCGACGAACACGGTGGCGACGATGTTATGTCCGGTGTTCACGTCGGCGGCGAGCTCGTGCACCAGGTAGCGCCCGCGCTCGCCGTCCCAGACGTGGTGGTGCGGGTCAATGATCGGCAGCTCCGGCTCCAGGATCGGCTCCTGGCGCGCCGCGATCCAGGGTTCGAGCTCGGCAAGCGAGCGATAGGCGTTGCCGCGGAATTGGTAGGGTGGCTTGGACATCGGTTCCCCCCGGTAGGACGTGCAGACGTTCCGGGCAGGATAGCGGGCGCCCGCCGTTCGTCTACACTGCGCCGCTGGGTAAGAGGCCAGGGAGGAATACACAATGGATACCACGGAACGCGACGCACCGGTAATCGGTTCGGGCGCGCATCGCTATCGCTTCGTGCGGGACTGGGCCAGGCTGCCGCGTGGCTGGCTGTTCCGCGATCCTGATCCAAAAGCATGGCCACCCCGCATCGTCTCCAAGGGCGCGGTGGCGGCGAACGGCGAGGTGTTCGTGCTGTCGCGCAGCGCCCATCCGGTGGTGGTGTTCGACCCGGACGGCAAGTTCATTACCTCCTGGGGCGAAGGCCGGTTCTCCGAATTCGTGCATGGGCTGAACGTCGCGCCGGACGGGCGCGTGTGGATCACCGATTCCGGCTGGCACATCGTGACCGAACACGAAACGACCGGCGAACTGCTGCGCACGCTGGGCCGGCGGAACCTGCCCGCGCCGACCTTCTACGGCGAGCCGTTCAACATGCCGACCGCGGTGGCGTTCGCGTCGAACGGAGACGTGTATGTCAGCGATGGCTACGGCAACCGCCGAGTGCACCGGTTCTCCGCCGCGGGGGAGTTGCTCCACTCCTGGGGCGCGGCAGGGGACGGTCCGGGGCAGTTCGCGATCGTGCATTTCATTGCGATCGACGAGCAGGATCGGGTGTGGATCGCCGATCGGGACAATCACCGGATTCAGATCTTCGATGCCGGCGGAACGTTCCAGGCGGAGTGGAAGGAATTCCGCATGCCGAGCGACCTGGCGTTCGGGCGGGACCGCATCTATGTCGGCGGGGCGGACGGGCTGTCGATCTGGACGCGCGAGCGGAAGCTGGTGGTGCGGTGGGACCACGACGATCCCTATAAGGGCGCGTTCCACATCCACGGCATCTGGCTGGACGCCGAGGAGAACATCTACCTCGCGCAGTTCGATCACATGGTCAGCAAGCTGACGCGGATCGGGTAGGCCTTATCGTTGATTTATCACAACGTCGTGCCCGGGCATGACGTTGTGAGGGTCGGGCATGACATGTTGCGGGGCCGGGCACAACGTTTGGCGCGCCGAACGGCCGGGAACAATCAGCCGGAAGCTGGCACCGAATCTCCGACCGGCAGCGCCGTCGTCTGGGCCGCGGCATAGCGGCGGGCCAGCGCGGCGCAGGCCATCAGTTGTAGCTGGTGGAACAGCATCAGCGGCAGTACGATCAGCCCGACGGAGCCACTGGCGAACAACACGCTCGCCATCGGCAAGCCGCTCGCCAGGCTCTTCTTGGAACCGCAGAACACGATGGTGATTTCATCGGCCCGGCTGAAGCCAAGCCGGCGGCTGACCTGGGTGGTGATGGTGAGCACCGCGGCCAGCAGCGCGGCGTTGACGACGAACAGGCGGACCAGCATCGCCAGATCGATCGAGTGCCAGATTCCCGCCACCATGCCCTCACTGAACGCGGCGTAGACCACCAGCAGGATCGAGCCGCGATCGACTACACCCAGCACACGGCGATTTCGCTCGACCCAGCCGCCGATCCATGGCCGCAGCGCCTGGCCGGCGGCGAAGGGCAGCAGAAGCTGCAACACGATGTCGCCGATCGCGTGGGCGGAGATCCCGCCATGGCCGCCGGATTGGCCAGTCGACAGCAGCAGCCCGGCCAGCAGCGGGGTCAGCAGGATGCCAACGAGATTCGACATGGTGGCGGCACACAGCGCGGCCGGCACGTTGCCGCGGGCAATCGAGGTGAACGCAACCGAGGACTGCACGGTGGACGGCAGCACGCACAGCAGGATCACGCCGGCCCACAATTCCGGCGCGAGCAGATGCGGGAAAAGCGCCCGCGCGGCCATCCCCAGCGCCGGGAACAGCGCAAAAGTGCTGAGGAACACCAGAAGATGCAGCCGCCCGTGCCGCGCACCCGCCAGCGCCGCCTGCGGTGAAAGCCGTACGCCGTAGAGGAAGAACAGCAGCGCGATCGCCAGGGTGGCAGCGTCCCCGGCCAGCGGGGCGCCCACGCCACGCGCCGGCAGCAGCGCGGCGACCGCGACAGTCGCCAGCAGCAGCGCTATGAACGTATCGATCGGCAGACGGGAGAGCAGCTTGCGCATGGCCTCGGTCCTCCGCGGCGTCATCGCCAGTATGTTGCTCCGGCGAACGTCATTGTGAAGCCCGCTATCAGGTGTTACAGTCATCACAACCTGTGATGACCAGCTATGCTTGACCCCACCCTGCTGCAGAGCTTCCTCGCGGTGGCGCAGACCCGGAACTTCACCGAGGCGGGTCGCCGGCTCGGCCTGCAGCAATCCACCGTCAGCCAGCATGTGCGGAAGCTGGAGACCGCGACCGGGCGGCGGCTGTTCCTGCGCGACACCCACCGCGTGGTGCCGACCGCCGACGGCGAGGCGATGGTCGGCTTCGCCCGCTCGATCCTGGAGGCGAACGAACGCGCGCAGCAGTATTTCTCCGGTGCGCGCCTGCGCGGGCGGGTGCGTTTTGGCACGTCGGAGGACTTCGTGTCCTCGCGCCTGCCGGAGATTCTTCGAGATTTCACCCGCCGCCATCCCGGGGTCGATCTGGAACTGACCGTCGATCTCAGCGCCACGTTGAATGTGCAGTTCGACCGGGGCGAGCTGGATCTGGTGCTGGCGAAGCGCCGGACTGGGGAAGCACGGGGGAAGCTGGTCTGGCGCGACCGACTGGCCTGGATCGCCGGACCGGGGCTGGAGATCGACCCGCGTGCGCCACTGCCGCTGATCCTGTATGCGCCGCCCAGCCTGACCCGCAGCGTGGCGTTGGAGGCGCTGGAGCACGCCGGGCGGGCGTGGCGCGTGGTGTGCACCAGCGGCAGCCTGAGCGGCTTGCGGGCCGCTGCCCTGGCCGGGCTGGGCATCACGCTGCACGCGCGCAGCCTGATGCCGGAGGGTCTGGTCGAGACCCCGGCAACCCTGCGGCTGCCTGATCCCGGCGAAGTGGAGTTCGTGGTGACCACGCGCCGCGGCACCGCGCGCGGCCCGGCCGCGGCGCTGGCGGACGCGATCCTGGCGAACGGCGATCGGCTGCAGGCGGCGGTGTGAGCAGCCGTATCGGATGGAATCCAAGAATAGTTTCTTTTGACGCTGTGTCAGCGTGGGTGGTAGCGTGGCCAGTACCGGGGAAAAGCCAGTCACTTCCTACGTTTTGACAGGGAGACTGCGAATGACCGAAACCAACAATCGCCTAAGCCGTCGCGCCGCTCTGACGTTGGGCAGCGCCGCGGTCGCGACCGCCCCATGGCGGTCAATGTTGGGACGATCCGCCCAGGCGGCGGACAAAGTGTTGCACATCCCGATCAACATGCCCTTCACCGGTGAGGAGGCCGAGGGCGCCCTGCTGGTAAAGAGCGGCGCCGAGTTGGCGGTCAACGAGATCAACGCCAAGGGCGGCGTCGCCGGCTATACGTTCGAACTGGTGCTGATGGATGACGGCACTTCCAACGCCGGTGGCTACGATCCCGGCCAGGCGGCGACCAATGCGCGAAAGATGCTCAACGACCCGCTCGCGCTGGCCGCCCTGGGCCCGTACAACAGTGGTTCGGGCAAGGCGATGTCGCCGATCCTCAGCGCGGGCAGCCTGGCGATCATCACGCCGTGCGCGACCAACCCGGACATCACCGATCCGAAATTCGCCCAAATCTATCATCCGCAAGGCCCGGCGATCTTCTTCCGCACCGTGCCGACCGACGCCTACCAGGGTCCCAACATGGCGAATTACTACTACAAGACGCTCAAGGTGCCGAGCGTCTACGTGCTGGACGACAGCGGCGCCTACGGCGTCGGCATCGCCGATTCGTTCGAGGCGCAGGCACGCAAGATTGGCATAAAGGTGCTCGGGCGCGACCGGCTGGATCCGAAGCAGTCGGACTATTCTCCGGCGCTGACCAAGATCAAGACGCTGGGTGCGGCGTCGCTGTATTTCGGCGGCAACCCGCAGGCCGGCATCAAGGTGGTGAAGCAGTCCCATGACATCCTGCCGAGCATCCCCAAGGGCGGCGGTGACGGCATCTACGAGCCGGACGTCCTGTCGGGTGCGGGGTTCCCGGCGGTCGAGGGCTGGTACGCCACGATCGCCGCACCGCATCTGCTGGATGATCCGAAAAGCGCCGACTGGGTCAAGGACTTCGCCACGCGTTACAAGAAGCAACCGAACGATTACTGCATTACCTGCTATGACGCGGTG
>DASRQX010000344.1:0-5053 GCA_035696165.1 Acetobacteraceae bacterium
GGTCGCGAGGCTGATGCGCTTCACACCGGCGGCCGCCAATTCCGCGACGGTGAACGATTTCCCCTTGATCCCGACCATGAAGTTGAACGGCTTTTTGACCGCCGCGCACACCGCGCGCACCGCGGCAAGGTCCGGCAGTCCCGGCGCCATCAACGCATCCACGCCCGCCGCCTCATACGCCTGCAGCCGCTTGATCGTGTCGTCCAGGTCCAGCCGCCCACGCAGGAAATTCTCTGTCCGCCCGGTCAGCGTGAACGGGAACGGCAGCGCCCGCGCCGCTGCCACCGCCGCGGCAATCCGCTCGGTCGCATAGCCCAGGTCGAAGATCGGCGCGTCGGGATTGCCGGTGGCGTCCTCGATCGAGCACCCCACTAGTCCCGCGGCCGCGGCCAATCGGATCGTTTCGGCAACGACCTCGGGGGTGTCGCCGAAACCCTTCTCGAGATCGGCGGAGACCGGCAGGTCGGTGGCATCGCAGATCACGCGCGCCTGCTCCATCGCCTCGTCGCGCGTCACCTTGCCGTCGCGCCGCCCGAGTGTGCCGGCCGAGGCGCCGGACGAGGTCGCCAGTGCCGCGAACCCCAACCCCGCCATCATGCGCGCCGAGCCGCCGTCCCACACATTGGCGATGACGAAGGCGCCGGGGGCGTGGTGCAGCGCGCGGAATTGTTGTGCTTTGTCGGCCTGGGTCGCAGTCATGTGGACTCCTCCTGCGTTGATTGGTTGGGGGGACCATAAGGACGCCGCAACGTCGTGGGTGTGCCGATCACACCGCGTCCCGGTAGACCAGTTCGCTGCGTGGCGCGGCACGCCCGATCATAACTTCTCCCCCTCCCCTTGAGGGAGGGGGATGGGGGGAGGGGTTAGTGCCGGGATCAGACCGAAGCTTCGTACGCGCGTCACCCCCTCCCCCCCAACCCCCTCCCTCAAGGGGAGAGGGAGACCCATGGCGGTTCACCCCGGCAGCAGGATGCAGGCGTCCGGCTGCCACCCAACGGTCACCGTCGTGCCGATCGGTTTCTCCCCCGCGCGCAGTCCGTCGCGCAGCGCCTCGCTGACCCGCAGCAGCGTGCCGTCGCCCAATCTTATCGTGTGGATCAGCGTCTCCCCGGCATAGGCGCGCTCGATCAGCACCCCACGCACCTGATTTTCCGCGGCATCGTCCAGTCGCAGCCGCTCCGGGCGGAGCGCCAGCAGCACCGCGCCGTCCGGTGCCGGCGATGCGGTGCGCACGGTCGTCGCCAACCCCGGCAGGTCCAGCACGGCGCCGTCCGGCCCGTTCTCCCCCAACGTCGCCGGCAGAACGTTCGCCGCACCCAGGAACTCGGCGACGAAGCGGCTGACCGGGCGTTCGTACACCTCGGCCGGCGTGCCGACCTGCGCGAGGCGCCCGTGCTGCATAACGCCGATGCGGTTCGCGAGCGTCAGTGCCTCCTCCTGGTCGTGCGTGACCACGATGAACGTGGTGCCGAGCCGGCGTTGCAACCTCGCCAGCTCGGCTCGCGTCTCGATGCGCAGGTTCCGATCCAGCGCCGACAGCGGTTCGTCCAGCAGCAACAGGCGCGGGTTGGGTGCCAGGCTGCGCGCCAGCGCCACACGCTGCTGCTGCCCGCCGGACAACTGATGCGGCTTGCGTGCCTCGAATCCCTGCAAGCTGACCAACGCCAGCATCTCCGCCACCCGCGCCGCGACCGCCGCGCGCGAGCCGCCCTGCCGGCGCAACCCGAACCCCACATTCGCCGCGACATTCAGGTGCGGGAACAGTGCGTAGGACTGGAACATCGTGTTGACCGGCCGCTTGTGCGGCGGCAACGGCGCGAGATCGACGCAATCCAGCGCGATGCCGCCGGCGTCCGGGCGCACGAACCCGGCGATCGCGCGCAGCAGCGTGGTCTTGCCGGATCCGGACGCGCCCAGCAGCACGAACATTTCGCCTGCGTTCACATCCAGATCGAGACCATCGAGCGCGGTCGTCGCGCCGAACCGCACCGTCAGCCCGCGCACGCACAGCAACGGCCCAGCGCCTAGCAACGACGGGTCGGGCGGCAACGACGGGTCGGACGGCAATGGCGCTACTGTCCGGCCTTGAAGCGCGCCCACATCCGCGTGCGTGCCCGTTCCGCCGTCTGCGGCACCGCGCCGATCGTGAAGAACTGCTGCCGCACCGAAGCCGGCGGGTAGATCGACGGATCGTCCAGGATGTCCTTGCGGATCATCGCCTCGCTCGCGGGCACCGCGTTCGGATAGCTGGTCGCGTTGGTGATGCCCGCCATCACATCCGGCTGCAGCAGGAAGTTGATGAACAGCTCGGCGTTCTCCGGATGCGGCGCGTCGGCCGGGACCGCCAGCATGTCGAATGCGAGTTGTGCACCCTCCTTCGGCACAACATAGCGCACCGCCACGCCGCGCTTCGCCTCGGTCGCGCGCGCGGCCGCCTGCGCCACGTCGCCGGAATAATCCAGCACCAGACAGGTCTCGCCGGCCGCCAGCGCCTCCAGCGCGCCGCCCGAGGCGAAGGTGCGAATGAACGGCCGGATCGCCATCAAGGTCATTTCCACGGCAGCAAGATCGGCGGGGTCGTTGCTGTTCGGGTCCTTGCCAAGGTACTTCAGCACCGACGGGATCACATCGATGGCCGAGTCCATCATCGTGATGCCGCAAGGCGCGATGCGCCGCGCGTTCTCCGGCTTGAACAGCACAGCCCAACTGTCCGTCGGCGCGTCCGGCGTCAGCGCCTTGATCTTGTCCGGGATCATGCCAAGCCCGGTCGAGCCCCACAGATAAATCGCACCATGTGCGTTGCCGGGATCCGAGGTCGCGACCAGCTGCATCATGACCGGATCGAGGTTCTTCG
This sequence comes from Acetobacteraceae bacterium, assembly GCA_035696165.1. GTDB lineage: Bacteria > Pseudomonadota > Alphaproteobacteria > Acetobacterales > Acetobacteraceae > Palsa-883. The sequence goes on from DASRQX010000344.1 coordinate 2,855, forward strand.
TGTTCGCCACCTCGGCGCGATCCAGCACGCGCAGCGCACCCAGCTTCACCAGGCGCGAGAAGGTCGGCTCGCTGGTCGGCACCACCACGTCGTAACCGGAATGACCCGCCAGCAGCTTGGCCTCCAGCGTTTCCAGGCTGTCGTACATGTCGTAACGAATAGTGATCCCGGTCTCCTTGGTGAAGCGTTCCAGCGCCTTCGGATCGATGTAGTCGGTCCAGTTGTAGACGTTCAGCACTTTTTCCTCCGCCCGCGCCGGCAGAGTGAGGGAGAGCAACGCAACCAGGACCAGCAACGGTCGCATGTTTCAACCTCCCATCAATCGAGGATCAATTCCCCTGGGGCAATTCCCCTTGGGTCAATCACCCTGGGGCGGAACGAACGCCGCCTGGGTGCCGCCATCGACCGGGATGGTGGTGCCGGTCACATAGCGCGCGGCATCGCCCAGCAGGAAGCCGACCACATCGACCACGTCGTCCGCCGTGGCAATGCGCCCAACCGGCGAGACGCCCGAGGGCCGATACCGCCCTGCCTTCGCCGGATCGCTGACCGCATGGATCATTGGCGTATCGACTGTGCCGGGCGCCAGCGCGTTGACCAGGATGCCGTGCTCCGCCCACTCCACCGCGATCACCCGCGTGAGGTGCGATACCGCCGCCTTCGACGCGGCATAGGCACCCGAAGAAACCTTCGGCCGCAGCGCCGCGACCGAGGACAGCAGCACCACCCGCGCCGGCGCTTCCGGCCGCGCCGCCGCCTTCAGCAGCGGAAACGCCGCCTTCGCGCACAGCCAGGTGCCGCGCGTGTTGATGGCGAAGACGCGATCGAACTCCTCCACCGCCATCTCCGCCATCGGGCCGATCCGCAGGATGCCGGCACAGCAGATCAATGCATCCAGTTTTGGCGCGCGCGCGGCAATGCGCTCGAACGCCGTCGCGATGCTGGCGGCATCGGACACGTCGCAGTTCAATGGCGTGACGTTGGGCGCGGCAGCGATCCGTGCCACGTCGAGCGCGAACACCTCCCACCCCTGGGAGGCCAGACGGCGTGTCGCCGCCTTGCCGATGCCGGAAGCGGCCCCGGTGATCGCGATGGTCTTGCTCATTATGTGTCCTCCTGGCACGGGGTTGCTTGATAGGACCCCGGACGATCGATCTTCAGCAAGGCAGATTCACACCACGAAGACACGAAGAACACGAAGTAGGAAATCGATGGCGCTTCGCGCGAAGCGCATTCACTGGCCTGCTTCGTGTTCTTCGTGTCTTCGTGTGAAACTTGCTTTTCTTGCGGCCGGTATACAGCCGCGAAAGTCGGCGCCTGATTCCATATTCCCATCCCAGATCAACGAATCATTTTACCAGCTTGGAGTCGTTTAGAGTCTCGTCCGGCGACACAGTTTAGGACGCGAGTCCTCTTTTCCGGGCGCCTTGTTCACCATAAGTTCTCTTTGTGTAAACCATGTCCGCCATACCCGCCCACGTCCTGACCGATCTCCGCTCCCGCATCGCGCGCATCGTCCGCGACCCGGCCCATCGACGCGCGCACGCCATCCGCTTCGGCATCGCCGCGCTTGACCGGCACCTGCCGGACGGCGGCCTCGCCATCGGCGCGCTGCATGAAGCCGCCGGCACCGGCCCGGACACCGAGCACGGTGCCGCCGCCGCGCTGTTCGCCGCCGGCGCACTGGGTCGCCTGCGCGGCCCGGTGCTGTGGGCACTGACGCGCGACGACCTGTTCGTCCCGGCGCTGGCCGGCGTCGGGCTGCACCCCGACCGGCTGATCCTGGCCAACGCGGGCAAGCAGGTCCTGTCGGTGATGGAGGAAGGGCTGCGCCATCGCGGCCTGGCCGGGGTGGTCGGTGAGCTCGAGGGTGGGCTGACGCTGACCGCCTCGCGCCGGCTGCAGCTTGCCGCGGAGGCCTTCGGCGTCACCGCCATCGTGCTGCGCCGGTCACACCGGCATGACGACCCCGCCCTGGCCGAGCCGAACGCCGCGGTAACGCGCTGGCGGCTCACCGCGCTGCCCTCGGCCCCGCCGCTGCCGCAGGTACCGGACACGCCGGGGTTGGGGCGGGCACGCTGGCGGCTGGAGCTGCTGCGTTGCCGCGGCGGCGAACCCGCAACCTGGATCGTGGAGGCATGCGATGCGACGGGTCATCTCGCTCTGGTTGCCGAGCTTCCCGACCGATCGGCTGCGCCG
>DASRQX010000345.1:0-11018 GCA_035696165.1 Acetobacteraceae bacterium
GAGCGTGTGGGCGCGCAATGTCTCGGGGCTCATGCCAACGTCCGCCGGCAGAAGATGCCTCAGCACGTCGGCGGCGACACGCAAGTGCATCAGGGCGGAGAGATGGGCGCGCAGCCGATCCAACTCAGGCGTCGATCGACAATGCGGTGGCCAAGTGCCGCAGCGCTCGATGTGACCGCAGCTGACGCAACGAAACCGCGGCAGCTGTACCGTCACCTTGCTGAATGGTGTCGCGAGCAAATGGCATTGCCGGCGGTTGACGTGACACCGACCCCTACAAGACGGACACTCTGGTCGCCGCCGAGCCGCAAGGTATCCCGCTTGCGCGGCGACAATCGCTTGCTGCACGCGCGCCAGAAGCTGCTTCGCCTCAGACAGCGTTAGCCCCAGATCGGCTATGGTGTTGGCATTGGTCCTGTCACCCGTTCACGAAGCCATGGCGTCGGTGCCGCCGGCCATACCGCCAGATCGATCTCGCGGGTAAGTTCATGCGGCGCGGTGTGTCTGTGTATGGCGCCACGCGAGACGATTGGCCTCAACAGGCTTTTTGTGATGCGCTCTCATCTAGCTGCGAATCGGGTGAATCCAATATCCTCCCGATGAGTTGCAAGGAAGGGATCCCGCTTGAGCCAGACCGCCGAACTTGCTCGGGTGAAGGCCCGGATCAAGGCCCTGACCGACAAGACGGTCGCCAACGGCTGCACCGAGGCCGAGGCCATGTCCGCCGCGGAAATGGTGGGACGCCTGCTCGAGCGCTATGCGCTGAGCATGGACGAGATCGAGGTGCGCGAGGCACGCTGCGTTCAGGTCGAAGTGCCGATGGGCAGCCGGCGGCGGCGGCCGATCGACGCGTGCGTGCCAGCGATCGCCCGTTTCTGCGACTGCAAGGTCTGGCTGACCCGTGGAGCTCGACCGAAGCCCGGTGATGATGACTTCGATTGGACCCAGTCAAGCGGTCGCTACGTGTTCTTCGGCTTCGAAACCGACACCGCGCTCGCCACCTATCTGTTCGCGGTAATCGATCGCGCGATCCTGACCGAGGCCGCTGCCTTCAAAGGGGCAAACCCGGCGCTGAGGGCGGTGCGCCTGCGCCGGGCCTCGGCCAGTTTCCAACATGGTCTGGCGGCCCGCGTCGCGGCCCGACTGGACGCCATGCACCACGCCCGGGAAGCATCGGTCCAGGCCCAACGATCATCGGGCACGGCGCTGATCCTCTCCAGGCACCGCATCGTCGAGGACGCATTCCGCAAGACGGATGTGCGGCTGGTATCGATGACTGCCATTGGTCAACGCCGGATAGTGTCGGCGTTTCGAGACGGGTGGCGGGCCGGCGAACGCGTCAATTTGAGCCGCCCGGTGCCGGGCGGCGCAGCAGGTCTGATCGCCTGAGCCGCCCGCGAGACCATCAACGCGCTTCGGTTTACCGCTGGGAGAACCGAATCGTGGCGCCGCGGGATCGTACGACCATCGCGTTCGCCACCGCCCAGGCGATGGTCGACGCGATCTGGTCGGACATGGACCTGCGCCATCCTCCAGCTGTGGAGAGATTGCCCCGGCATGCGACCGCCACGCTGGCCAGCGCCGATCGGTTGTCCCTCTGTTTGCCGGCCGAGACACCCGCATGGTGCCTGCTGCACGAGATCGCTCACGCCATGAGCACCACGGACGACGGGCGCTCCGACGGACACGGACCCGTTTTCATGGGGCTGTACGTGCGGTTATTGGTCCGCTATCTGAGGCTCGACGAGCCGTGGTTGCTGGCCTCGCTCCGGGATGCCGGAATCAGATTCGAGCGCGATGCGCGCCCGCCGTTCCTCGATCCCCGTCCGGCGCACCTATCTCGTGAATGAGATCGATGCCGAATTCACGCCGGACATGAGCGAATTTTTCCGGGATTGCCAGGCGGCAATCGGACATCATGGTGCGCAGCGAGCCCATCACGAAACGGGGGCATCGCCGCTGCGTGCCGCTACCCCAGGGTTCAAGAGACCACTAGGCAACGGCCTTGCCCTCGTTTTTTGAGGGGCTCGGCGGCCCGTCCGTAGCGAGTGCGGGCGAAGCACGGCAGGCACTCCAGCAGCTGGGGCATTGCTACGTCCTTTTGGATAGTCCAGAATATGCGCTTTCATCTATGTATCAGCGAGAAAAGCAACGGGAGACTTGCATGGATCGACGCCTGTTTCTTGCCACCGCGATACTAGCAGGCACGAGTGTTGTGACCGCCATCGCCCAGACTGCGCCGCCCACGCGTGTACGCGGGGCGATCGCGACGGTGGTGGGCAACAATATGACCGTCAACAGCCGCGATGGTCAAAAGCTGGAGGTCACACTCAACGATCCGTTGACGGTTTTGACTGTGAAGAAGGTCGATCTCAATTCGATCGCGGCGAATGCCTATGTCGGCATCGCCACGCGAACGGGTGCCGACGGCAAGCTAATTGCGCTCGAGGTGCTGGTGTTTCCCGAGGCTGGCCGAGGCTCGGGCGAGGGCCATTACGACTGGGACCTGGAGCCCGGCAGCATGATGACCAACGGCACCGTGAAAGGCGCGGTGACGGCCGCGTCAGGGCGTGAGCTATCGCTAACCTACAAAGACGGCAGCAACACCATCTTCGTGCCGCCGTCAGCGCCTGTCGTAACTTTCGCGCCGGCCGAGCGCGCTGACCTGAAACCCGGCGCGCCCATCTTCTTTGGCGCGACGAAGAACGCCGAAGGCAAGCTCTCCGCTGGCCGGGTGATTGTTGGTAAGGATGGGGTCGCGCCGCCGATGTGAGGCGGGCTGTTACTCCATGGCCTGGCACTCCCCCTGCCCCTGCGCGCCCTCAGGCACGTCGGGGCGGAACCGGTCGGAGCGCAATCTGAAGCTGACCATCACCCCCAATCTTGCGGCGGTCCCTTGATGGCGTCGAACGACCTCATCGAATCGATGGTTTACTTAACGTCACCTTCTGCATCCGGATGACGAGAACCGCAGTCCGCGCGATTCGCGGCACCATCCGCTGCCGCACTGCACCGCGATGCGCATGCGATATCCCAGAACGCCACGCCTTTCCGCCACGCGGGAATATCGGCGTAGCGCTCACCGCGCGGCAGGTCGGACGGCACCGGCACCACCATCTCCCACCAGCCATGCGCGCAATGGGAGCGGAACGCCATCTGATCCGCCAGCGTCGTGCCGGTGCCGGCGAGGGCCGCTTCGAGCGCATTCAGCGCCACGCCGATCGCAGTGCTGCTTGACGCACTCGGTGCTTCGGCATCGACGCAGAACGCCTCGGTGAAATCGCGGAACGGGCCGGCCAAATCAGGATAGGCATCGGCACCCAGACCCCATGCCCGCATCCATTCGTCGGCGATTTTCGCGGCCGCGGCCGGGCGGCCGGCGTTCTCGGCGGCTGTGCCGCGCATGTGCCGCAGCAACTCGGCGCGGGCGTGCAGGATGCGGGCGCGCAGAGCCGACTCCCGCATCTGGGAAATGGCGGCCCGGGCCTCGTTCAGCAGATCATCGACGATGTTCGGCATGGCAAGGTCTCCGGCGTCACGGCAAAGTGGCGAGAGCGTCGATCATGCGATCGAACAAGGTGTCGGCGTCGATCGCGTTGACCACGAAGGCGTTGGGCGGGCGTCTCTGGCGATCATGCCAGTCGATGGTCGAACGGCCGCGCAGTTCACCTTCGGTGGTGATGTGGATGTAGCAGTCACGGCCCTCGAACAACTCGGGCCAGAGCAGCCAGCCGATCACGCAGGGGTCGTGCATGGGATGGGCCGTGGTCCCCAGCCCGCCAGGTCGAGGCCGCGTCAGCATGGCATGCGTTACGCTACCGGCGCGATTAGACAGCCCGCGCAGCCGCGTCAGATGGTCCGGCGAAACCAGCGCCTGATGGGTGGCATGCAGGCCGAACAGGATGGTGCGGATGCCGGCCTCCAGCACAACTCGGGCCGCGTGCGGATCGACGTAGAAATTGAACTCGGCGGCCGGCGTCATGTTGCCGAGACCCAAAGCGCCACCCATCACCACGACCCTGGCGATGGCGGGTACGATGTCCGGCGCCAGTCGCAGCGCCATGGCAACGTTGGTCAGTGGGCCGAGGGCAGCCAGGGTGACGGAGCCTGGCTCCGCCGCGCGCAGCAGGCGAATAATGGCGGCGACGGCGTGGCCGGGTTCGGCCGATGAATCCGGCTCCAGCAGGTCGGCGCCGGCCAGGCCATCGGGTCCGCAGACGAACTCCGCGGTCTCCAGCGCCAGGACCATCGGGGCGGCCATGCCGGCAATCACCGGCACGCCTGGACGCTCCGCCAGATCGCGGATCCGCAGCGCGTTCGCCGTGGTCTGCGCCACGGACACATTACCGGCGACCGTCGTGATGGCGCGGATTTCAAGCCGGTCCGACGCGGCGAACGCCAGCAGCATGGCGACGGCATCGTCCTGGCCGGGATCGGCGTCGATGATGATCGATTGGACGGCCCCACTCATACGGCGAGGTCCGTGCCGATCATTACCATATGGCCGAGTTCGTCTGCGGTGGTGCGCCCGATCGGGCGATCGATCACCTTGCCGCCGTTCTTCAAAATTGCCACTCGATTGGCAACGGCCACCACGTCGCGCATATTGTGGCTCACCAGCACGATGGTGCGGCCCTCGTCGCGCAAATGGCGGATCAGGTCGAGTACCTCGGCGGTTTCGCGTACGCCAAGGGCGGCGGTCGGCTCGTCCATGATGATCAGTCCGGCATCCCAGCGCAGCACCCGCGCGATCGCCACCGCCTGGCGTTGCCCACCCGACAGCCGTTCGACCGGGGCAGCGATATCATCGATCCGCACCGACAGCCGTGCGAGGAACCGCTGCGCCTCGCGCGTCATCGCGGCTTTGTCCAGTATCCGCAGGAACCGCAGCAACAGCGGCCGGGTCAGTTCAGATCCCATGAACACGTTGGCCGCGATCGACAGCCGCGGTGCCAGTGCCAGGTCCTGATAGATCGCCGCCACGCCTTGACCGAGTGCGGCATGCGGCGAACGAAACCGTACCACGGCGCCGCCCAAGGCCAGGGTTCCCTCGCTCGGCTCTGCCGCACCGGACATGATGCGGATCAGGGTGGATTTGCCGGCACCGTTATCCCCGCAGATCGCCAGCACATCGCCGCGGATCACATCGAGATCGACCCCGCGCAGCGCGGTCACCGCGCCATAGCGCTTGGTGATGCCGCGCAGCGACATTGCCGGTATCACGCCAGGAAATGTTGTTACTTCAGGAATTGTTTGACGTTGCCGGCGTCAACCAGCACCGCGTCCATGAACAAATAGCGACCGTTGGTGACCGAGGAGGCGGGCTGCTTTCTTACGATGATTGTATCGATCGCGGCAACGGCCTTGGCCCCCATCTCCTCGAACGGGATCGCGACGGTGGCGACAAAGTTGCTGTCAGGGTCCGCGATCCGCCGGTAGCTCTCCTGTCCACCGTCCATGGAGACCAACGGAATCTGCCCTTTCTTGAGGCCCTGCGACTTCAACAGATCGTCGATGATATACGCTTGGCCGTCGAACGAGGCCCAGATGCCGTTCACACGGCCCTGGTTTTGCAGCAGCAACGCTTGCATGCCGGTGCGGACATCGTCCTGCCAGCTCTGCGTACGCGCCATCGCATGCTTGCCGATCGGCGTAACGCCCTGGTTCTCCGACAGCACGTCGTCCAGCAGCTTGCCGCGGATGCGCGAGGCGACGTTGAACTCGAAGCGCTCTTCCAGCAGGTTGCCGTGATAGTTCATCTTGCCCAGCAGGTACAGAGCGCCGTCCGCGCCGACCTTGTATTCGTTGGTCTCGATGTCGAACAGTGCGTGCGGGCTGGCGCCGGATTGCACGGTGATCACGGGGATGCCCTTGTCCTGAGCTTCCTTGAACTGAGCGTCGGCCTCGATCGGCTTTCCCATAGCGATAATGATGGCGTCGACCTTCTTTGTGATCAGCGTTTCAAACTGCTCGACATGCTTGGGGAGAGAGCCTTCGGAGTTCAGCAAAGTCACCGTCCAGCCGTTCGCCTTGGCCGCCGCCGCCGCGGAATTGGCAACCCGGGCGTGCGTCTCCGATGAGAACTGGAAGCCGATAATGCCGACCTCGAACGCAGGGGCCGAACCGTATTGCAGCACCAGCGCCATAGCTGCGGTGAGAAGAAGTTTCCAGCTCTGCATCGTGCGATCCCCACGGCTTCTTGGCTCGTCATACCTTGAACGCCACCTTCTTCACAACGCTTGCGGAAAACGCCACCGATCCGATGATGACGCCGCCGAGCATGATGTCCTGCACGTAGTATGGCGTGCCGAGCAGAATGAGTCCGTTGCCGAGCACCTTCAGCACCAACGCCGAATAAACCGTGCCCGCCACGTTGGGCATTCCGGGCTCAAACATCGTCATCCCCAGCAGCACTGCGGCAATGGCGTAGAGAAAATAATCCCCGGCCATATTGGGCGACGCAGAGGACAGACTGGCCGTCAGCAACACCGCGGCCACGGCGGCGAACAGGCCGGATAAGGTCAACCCGAGCCGCTTCATCCGTGCCGTCGCGATGCCCGCAAGGCGTGCGGCTTCCTCGACTTCGCCGGTCGCGATCATGTGGGCGCCGGTGCGGGTCCATTTCAGCAGCACCCAACAGAAGCCTGTGGCGGCAGCCAGGAACCACACAAGATTGGGCACCCCGAGCAGACTGCCTCGCGCCAGCCCGGTAAACCCGGTCGGCCAGCGCCCGACGAATGCGACGCCCTGAGTGATCATGAAAGCAACGCCGCGCGCGATTGCCGCGGTCCCGAGCGTCACAATCAACGATGGCACGTGCAGCACGGTCACGCCGAAGCCATTGAAAGCGCCGCATGCCGACCCGGCAGTCAAGGCGGCTAGCACGGCCAGCGCCGGATGCTGACCACCTTGCACCATCCAACCGGCGATGACGGCGCACAGACTGGCGACCTCGGCGATCGACAGGTCCAGCTCGGCGACGGTCAGCGCCAACGTGAAACCAAGGGCGAGGATGGCAAGGAAGCTGGTGTCCTTCAGGATGTTGAGCAGATTTTGCGGGTTGGCAAAGTTCGACGCGAAGGCCAAAAAAAAGGCGATCAGCGCTAATCCGGCGATCGCCGTTCCATAGCGTTCGATGATGCGGCGAATCACGCGGTCCCAATCGCGGCAAGCTGGCGCGACACAGGTGCCACCGCGGCCTCTGCCTCACGGAACAATTGGAAGAGCCGACGATAGCCGGGCGCAAGCTCCGGACGTGGGTGGAAGCGTTCACGTACCCGTACCAAAGTCTGCCCGGTGGCGAGATCGGCGAACCAGCCCAATGCGACGAACGCAACGATCGCGGCGCCGTTCAATCCGGTCTCGGCACTGTCCACCACCACGACTGGCCGCTCACAGATGTCCGCTTTGATTTGGCACCACACTGCATTGGCTGCCCCGCCGCCGCCGAGCCGAATTTCCGACACCGGCGCGCCGCTCGCTGCTTCCGCGCGCTCCAACACCAAGCGATTGAGAAATGCGACACCCTCTAGCACCGCATGCGCGCAGTCCGCCGGGCCGTGGCTGCGATTGAGGCCGATGAAGGCGCCGCGCAAGCCGGGGTCCCAGTATGGCGTTCGCTCGCCCCTAAGATAGGGCAGGAACAGCAACGACTGGCGATCGCGCGGCCCTTCCAGAACCGCTGCCAGATCAGCGACCGATCCCTGGCCGAGCAGCGCTGCCAACCAGACCAGCGTATCGCCGCCGACCTGGCTCGGGCCACCAATCTGGTGCAGACCGCCCCAGTCGACGGTCAGCAACCCCTCGGCTGGCGCAGCCTGCCGTGCCATCACGCCGAGTACCTCGGTGGTGCCGGACAAATTGTATGCGCAGCCCTCGCGCAGTGCGCCCAGGCCGATGACCGCGGCCCACGTGTCATGCGCCATGGCAATGACGGGTCGCCCTTCCAGTTGCGCCAGCGCGCCGGGTTGATCTGGCTGCACGCGACCGACGATGGCAGTGGGTTCAAGCGAATGAGGAATGATATCGGCGTAGCCAAACGCCTGTAGCACCTCTGTACCGGTGGCGATGAGGCGCGCTGAGGAGATCCGGTCGATCGCGCAGACACCGGTCAGGCGTAGGTTGAGAAAGTCCTTTGGTTCCAGTACCGCTGTGGCCGCCCGTGCCACATCCGGCTGCTCGCGCGCGAGGCGCAACAGCCGAGCGGCCGGGTGGAACGCGTTGATCGAGGGTAGCTCGGCATGCCCCGCCAGCATGGCGCGAAGTTCCGGCAACAACGGTTCGGCGGCGCTGTCGTCCCACAGCGTGGCCGGGCTGAGCACGCGATATGAGGCATCGAGAACGAACTGCGTGCGGGTGAATGCCGAGATCGCGATCGCGTCGACCTGCGCCAGGGCGGCATCCTCATTCAGCCGTTCGATCGCACCACAAAACATCGCCCACCACAAAGCGGGGTCGTTCGAGACGCGTGCGTAGCGCACGGTGACAATCTTGCGGATGAGACCATTGGCGTCCACCAGCGCCGCACGAAAACTGCTACCGCCGAGATCACAAGCCAGCACGAGGCTCAAGGGAGAATCCCCAGATGGACCACTGAAACGGTGCTGCTCACGGAATGTTAAGATCCAATCATAACGACGGTAAAGCTCTTCCACCCATCCGCCAAGCACGACACGATTGAAGCGGCATAAGCCCCATGGCGGCGAAAATGGCAGGCATCATGTCGATGTAGACCTCGCCAATCGCATCGGTATCGTCGGCGCGGGCGCACAGATCATTCCCCGGGTCACGCGTGAGGTGTTGATGCGTGCCGGCGCCACATCGACATCGTGCCACCGCCGTCTGTCGTGTTCGCCTAAGATCCGGGCGTCGCGCCTGGTGAAAGCGGGCGGTGGCCTGCGCCTATCCTTGACCGCCGCTGGAGCGGTGCATTCGCTGATGCTGGACCGCCGGGCCTTGGCGCGGACGCTGGACCCGGCCACGAACTGGCCGAGGGTCAGGGCCGTCTCGGGCAGGTAGCCGAATCGCTCTGCGACCACCGTCGCCCACAGGGTCAGGATCGGGGCGCGGTTTACGCGGATCGGGGGTGGTGGGGCGGTCATGGGCTGGGAGCGTATCCCCTAGTGCGTCGGTCGGGGAGTCGCCGGGGGACGCGGCGGCGTCGTGTCCGCGCACTTCGGCTACAGCCGCTACGGATGAACAGCGACAGTCGGCTGAGCGGCCGAAGTGGGCGCAAAGCCGACGTCGCCAAGTGGCCGGGAGCAGAACGGCTGTTTTGGAGTCTCAACGGCAACAAGCGGACATTCGTTCCGGGGGATTGCCAATTGCCGGTAGCGGCTCCGGGATTTCGCGCGCCGGGGTGACAATTCGGCAAGCAGCCACCCGAGTTTCTCGTAATCTCGTCGGTCCGCCGCGCCTTGAAGGGCATCGATCGCGCGCCGCACCATATTTGGCGCAGGCCGAGCATCCGGTTAAGTGCCTCCGATGCACTTGGCTGGCGTAGCTTTTAGGTCGGGTTACGTTTTGTCCAACCAGAAAATGTCCTGCCGCACGACATCATAAACGCCGAAATAGTCATATGGATTGTACCCTTTCACGTAGGTCCACCAGACATCGTTGATCTGTTCCCAGCAGATCGGTAGGACCGGTGGATCCTGCTCCATGATCTCCTCGGTCTGGCGGATCAGTGCCTGGCGCTTGGTCTGGTCGAATTCCGCGTCGATCTGATCGACCAGGGCATCGAATTTCGGGTTGTTCCAGAATGAGTAGTTCTGCGGGCCGCCGGTACGATACCAGGCGTTGAAGTAGTCTGACGGATCCAGAAGCGTGGACACGACGGCGCCGATCGCCATATCAAAATGTCCGCTGGCGGCATCGTCGAACCACACCGACTCCACCACCGTACGCAGATTGCACTGCACATCGATGTTCTGCTGCAGCATCGCCTGAATCGCCTGCGCCCAGAGCTTGAACGAGGCGATATCACGCACCATGAAGTCGAGGCCTTTGATGCCGTTGGCATAGCCGGCGGCGGTCATCAGCGCCTTGGCCTCGTTGATCGCCGCGGTCGGATCCTCCTGGTAGCCGACCCGCTTGAACAACTGATCGGTCGGCGTGGCGAACTCCGAGAACGGGTACATGAAGCCGCCAACCCGCATCGGCGCCACATCCTTGGTGACATCCACCAGAACATGCCGATCGAGCGCCAGATGGAACGCCCGTCGCACGCGCGGGTCGTCGAACGGTTTCTTCTTGTCGTTGGTCCAGGTCCCTTGGATCACACTCTGATTGAAAGCGGTTGTGGACATGCCGGGTGTAGCCTTGGCCTTGCGCGCGGTCACCGGATCGACGATGCGTGCGTAATCCACGCGGTTCGACAAGATTGCCGCGCCAAGCTCCGGAGAGAACGGAAGCAAATTGTAGAACTCGATACCGTCGAGATACGGCAGTCCTTTGTTCCAGTAATCCTTGTTCTTCTCCATCACCCAGACCTCGTTCTCCACCCGTCGGACGGACTTGAACGGGCCAGTGCCGGGGATGTTTGACACCTTGCGCAAATTGTAGCCGTTTTCTTCCAGAGTCTGCTTGCGCAGGATGCCGTTCCAGCCACTGGCAATCGCCGCCATGATGAAGCTCGACGGTCGCGGAGAAGCAAGCTTGAACTGCACGGTATACTTGTCGGGTGCGGCGATCTCACTCACCGACTTGAACAGGATGCTACGCGGAATGCTGACTCCCGCGGGCGGTTTGGTGATGCGATCGAATGTCGCCTTCACATCGGCTGATGTCAGTTCGGCGCCATCGTGAAACTGCACGCCCTTCCGCAGCAAGAACGTGTAGGTTGTGCCATCCTTGGAGATGTCCCAACTGTGGGCCAAGTCGGGGATGATCGTCTTGCCGCTGTCACGCGGATCATGCCGGATCAGGTTGTCATACATGCAACCCTGCGACCCGATGCTGCCGACCGTGCCGGACTGTTGGAAGTCGAAATGCGGCAGACGGTTGAGTATGCCGACACG
>DASRQX010000346.1:0-6737 GCA_035696165.1 Acetobacteraceae bacterium
CACCCGACCGCAAGTGCCCGGCCGTCCCCCGGCCCACCCACCAGCCCCGCCAACACCACCCCGGCGCCGTCTCCGCACCGCCCACCTCTGCCGCGATCCCCACCGCGCAACCCCCAAGGCAAGCGCCCGGCAGTCGCTCCATACGGTCCTTGTCGTGGTTTTCGATCCGAGCCGCCCGACGCGCCGCCAGCGCCTCCCGCCTGGCCAGCCTCGCCGCGGCGATCGCCGTCCGCCACGGCACCAGCGCCGCCCGGTCCGCCCGCGCCGCCTCCAGTTCTGCCGCCCGGCCCCGCGGTACCGCCCGCGCCCTCGCTGTGAACCGGCCCCGCGCATCCCGCCCCCCGCTCCTTAGAGTTTTTGTCGTGATTTCCGGTTTCGCGGTCTGCGAGTAGAGCACCGGCGCGCTCAGTTCGGCCGGCACCATCGCCAGCCGCGCCGCCACGTCGGGCGGCAGAAACGCTTGCTGGCGCCTTGCGGCAACCAGCAGCCGAAGGGGCACCGCCAGCGTCCAATGGTACCGGTCGCTTGCCCAACTGGCCGCCGAGTAGTCCCCCCTCGTCGTGGGCGCGACCGCCAGCTTGGCCAGCCCCCCCGCCGTTCGCGGCCCGGTGCTCGTCCCGCCATGGATCCGGCACCGCCCGTTCGCCATCGCCGGCGCCCGGCAGGCGCCGCACGCCCGCGTCTTCGCTCCGCACCGCGACGCCAGGTTGGGGTTGGCCCGAGGTTTGCCGCGCTCCGGGGCGCCGGACGCTTCACCGGGCCCTGCCCCGGCGCTGATCGCAACGCGGGCGCGGGTCGCCTCGCCGACCATCACGCGATCCGGTCCGCCGCCGTGGCAATCGCCGTGTCGCCGCCCGCGACGTTGCCCGCCGCACCTTGGCCCGCGACGTCGCCTCCCCCCACGACTTCGCTCGACTTACGCCGGCGCACGACATCGAGCGTCCAGCCCGGCCCCTGGTCCAGGCGTGTCACCACCCCGCAGGTCGCATCGGGCGCTTGCCCCGGAGCGTTCGGCCCGAGGGTTGATCTGGCCTCCGCCAGCGGCAGCAGCCCATCCGTCAACCGACCATCGCGACCCGGCGGCGCCGCGTCGTCGTCCGGACCTGGGTCCTCCGTCATGGCTGGACCTGGTTCCTTCGCCTCGGCGGGATCTCCCGTGATGGCCTGTAGGCTCTGCCCCACTAGAGACTGCCACCGGGCATCTTGACCCACTGGGGCGCCGGTCCCTTGGGCTTGCCCCAGAGGGCCCGACCCGCGGGCTGTCGGCCAGTGCACCGGCGCATCCGCCGGCGCCTCTACACCCCGATCCAATCCCTTCCCGTCATCCCCTGGCGAACCCGGGCCACCCCCACCCCGCGGCCAGCACGGCAATATCGATCCCATCGGCCAGCACGGTGCCGAAGAACGGGACCGGCTTCTGCTGGTGGCGCACCATCGAACGCTCCAGCGTCGCGGTCGAGACCGTCAGCGCGGCCGCGGTCCGCAGCAGCCGGCAGACCTGCTCCAACGTAACCCCCGGCGCGTCGCTCTGCTTGACGGCCTTTTCCGCCGCCTCCCGGTAGATGACGATCTGCACCGCGATCCGCGCTTGCGGCGCATCGGCCGGCATCAACCCGCTGACCTCGTGGACCAGCCGCGTGGCGCATGTCTGCCGCCAGGCCACCGTGGCGCCGGGCGGCGGCGCGGGTATCGCGGTAAACATCGCCGCCAGCAGGCCCGCGCTCAGTTGATACGGTGGCAACGCCTCGCGGAAGACTTCCGCGGACATGCCGTTGCTGGGAATGCACATGTTAAATGTCTCCTGGGTAGAATGTTTGTGTGGGATAGTTATCTACATTAACTGACAAACAAGCGCCAGACAACTTTCACCGGCGTGCCGGGGCCTTCGCATCTTTTTATTGATATCGCGTGATATCGCGGCGGCCGGCGAGATGGTGCCCCCGATCGTCACGCACGGCTATCTCACCCCGGAGACGCCGCGCAAAATCACCAACTGCTGGCCGCGCGCGCTTTCGGGCCTCATGCCCCATGGGGACCCACCATCTACGCGGACCGACCCGGTGGGGCTGCGACGCGGCGCCGGCCCCGCGGCGCCGGCCCCGCCGCGCCGGCACTGCCCACCAACATCCCCGCCGCGCCGCCGCTTGACCCCCTCCCCGCCCGCCCTTACACGCCAGCCGTCACCGCAGATGCGGGCGACCGCGACCACCGCCGCGCATCCCCCCAGCCAAGCGGGCTGTGCCCCTCCGCCCGCGTGGCCCAAACCGCGGCGCCGCGCAGCCGAGACGGCACCCTCCCGCGCCACGCCGAGGACCCAGAATGACCGGCTCGACCATCGACCTGGAGGCCGCCACTCAGCAGGCGGTCACGCTCGCCAAGGCGCTGCCGTTCCTGCGCCGCTACGCCGGGGCAACCATCGTCGTGAAATACGGCGGCCACGCCATGGGCGAGGAAGCGCTCGCGGAGCAGTTCGCCAGCGATATCGCGCTGCTGAAGCATGTCGGCATCAATCCGGTGGTGGTGCACGGCGGCGGCCCGCAGATCAACGCGATGCTGAAACGGCTCGCGATCCAGTCCAGCTTCGTCGACGGGCTGCGCGTCACCGATGCGGCCATGGTCGAAGTGGTCGAGATGGTGCTGGCCGGCACCGTGAACAAATACGTGGCCGGGCTGATCACCAAGGCGGGCGCGCTGGCGGTCGGCATCTGCGGCAAGGATGGCGGGCTGGTGCGCGCGAAGAAGCTGGAGCGCACCAAGCGTGACCCGGACAGCCATATCGAACAGGTGCTCGATCTCGGGTTCGTCGGCGAACCGGTCGAGATCGACGTGCGCGTCATCCACGCGTTGACCGGCGGCGGACTGATCCCGGTGATCGCGCCGGTGGGCCTCGGGCTGGATGGGCAGACCTACAACATCAACGCCGACACGGTGGCCGGCGCGATCGCCGGCGCGCTGCAGGCAACCCGGCTGCTGATGCTGACCGATGTCGCCGGGGTGCTGGACGCGGAAAAGCGGTTGATCCCGGAGATGACCGTGGCCCAGGTGGAGGCCGGGATCGCCTCGGGGATGATCTCCGGCGGAATGATCCCGAAGGTAGAGACCTGTACCTACGCCGTGCGCAACGGCGCGCGCGGCGCGGTCATCCTGGATGGGCGCGTCCCCCACGCCTGCCTGCTGGAGTTGTTCACCGACGCCGGGCCGGGGACGATCGTCCGGCGCTAGTCGAAGACCGGGCGGGCCGAAGTCGGGGGGACTGAAGACACCGGAACCGAAGCCGGTGAAACCGTAGCCGCGGGAACCGACGCTGCGGAAACCCCAGCCGGGGACGTCGATGCAGCGGCGTTCGGATGGCCCGGCGGCGGCGAGACCTCGCGATTGAGAAACGCCAACTGCCAGCGCATCTCCTCGATCGCCAATGGAAAGCCGCCACCCGCGCCGGACGTCAGCAGCATGCCCGGCCCCAGGCGCGCCAGCAGGCTTTGCAGCGGAATCGCGAGCTTCATGCTGAACCCGGCCTTCCCACCAGGCTCGCCACACCCTTGGCGCTGCGCAGGGTCGCCGCGCGTTCGACCACCGCCAGCGGCACGTCGGAGGCCATCGACAGCATGGCAGCGGCCAGCCGCCCGTCGCCACGGCCTGCGACGCCCAGCAACTCCGCCTCGATCAGCCGGCCCGGGGCGGCACGCCCGCGCGCCTCGGTCAACGGATCGGCCGGCGCATGGCCGGTCGGCGGGCCCGCCCCGGTCAATTGTGCCAGCCGAGACGTCAGACGCGCGAAGCTCGGCAGCAACCGCAGGCGTCAGGTCGGCGCGGCTGGCAAGCTCGACCAGCAGGGCGTCCGCGACAATCCGCGACAGCGCCTCGGCAGCACGGGGCGACAGGTTGGGCCGGCGGACCAGCGGCGCATGCCAGCCGGTATGGTCGACGGCCCGCGCGATCAGCACATCGAGCGTCGACTCGCGGATCTGCGTGGAGTGAATGAGCAGCATCGCGCGGATCGCCGTGGCATCGGCGGTCCGCGCCACGTCCTCGGTCAAGCTCTGCCGACGCGCCACCGCCAGCGCCACTTCCGGCGCGTGCGACGCGGCAAGCAGCGCGAGCAGGTCCGCCTGCGTCAACAACGGCGATAGCCGAATGACCGGCAAGCTGACCCGCACCTCGGCGTCGCGCGCCAGGCGCAGCACCAGCTCGCGCGGCGCGTTCGCCATCTCCTTCACCACCTCGGCAATCGCCGCGCGCACCCGCACCGCGGTGTCCTCCACCAGCCGCCCAAGCGCCTCGGCGGCCTGCTGGCCGAGGCGGGATTGCTCGGGTTCGCTCAGGCTGGGCGCCAGCGCGGCCAGCTTGCCGGCGAGCAGCGTGCGGACGCGCTCGTCGGGGTCGTGCGAGAGCGCGCCGAAAGCCGCCGCCGGCCCCGATGAATTAAGCACCAGGGCGGTGCGAACCGTGACCGATGGATCGAGCGCGGGTACCAGCAGAATCTCGGCCGGCGTGGTCGAGGTGGCGCCCAGCCGGACGCGCCCAGCCTCGTCCGCCAGCCCCACGTCCCGCAGCCCGGAAGTCCCCCACCCGGAAGCAAGTCGTCCCGCCGGTCTCCGCCGTGCCCAGCCCCGCCGTGCCCGGTCCTGCCGTGCGGCCCCCGCCGTGCCCAGTCCCGTCATGCACAGTCCCGTCATGTCCGGTCCCGTCATGCATCTCTGGCTCGCGCGGCCCCGTAGCGGGCCGAGTCGAGGCAACCACGGTGCTCGGCCTGGTCATGAGGGCGCCTTGTGCGATACGCGCCAATGGCCGCGGCCGCCGCGCTTGACCGCGTACATCGCCATGTCCGCGCGCCGCATCACGCTTTCGATGCTCTCATTGCCGCCGGCGGGCCGCGACGCGATGCCGATCGACATGCTCAGCGGCAGCTCCAACCCGGGCGCGATCTCGGCCAGCACGCGCGGTGCGTTGACACGCAGGTTCTCGGCGCGCTCGGCCGCGGTCATGTGATCCGCGCCGTTCATCCAGATGGCGAATTCATCGCCGTCGAGGCGCGCCACCAGATCGGTGGGACGCACCAGGTTGCGCAGCATGTGCGCGGCCAGGCCCAGCACCTGATCGCCAACGTCGTGCCCAAGCTGATCATTCACCTGTTTGAAGTTGTCGAGATCGACGTACATTAGTGTGCCGCACAGATCCTCGCGATCCAGCCGATCGAGATGGCGCGGCAACTCATCGAGAAACGCGCGGCGATTGAACAGGCCGGTGAGTGGGTCGGTGCGCGCCAGCTGGCCGATCTCGCGCTGGACGGCGTCCTGTTCCAGAACGAAGCGCACCACCAGCGTCGCGGCACCGGCCAGCAACCGATCATCGAGGTCCCAGACCCGCGCGCCCGCCAGGCGCCAGAGCACCAGCTCGGTGGTTGCACCGACGCGCGTGTGGCAGGCGCAAACCAGCACTGGCCGCCCGTCGGCGGTGGCACCTTGAACCGGAGTGTCGGACCCTGCTGCTGCCAGGTGGGCGGCGGTGGCGAGCACCTGGGCGATCGCATCGGCGGTCTGCTGCGTGCGGCCATGGCGCGCGCCAGCCTGATGCGTGCCAGCCTGATACGCCCCACCCTGGTGCGGGCCGGCTTCGTGCGTGGCCGACTGGTGCGTGCCCGCCTGGTTTGAGCGGGACTGGTGCGTAATCGTTGGCTCCGCGCCAGCCGTGTCGGTGTTGATCACCGCCGCCCCCTCGGCACCCAGTGCGTTGGCCAGCGTATCGAGCGTCACGCTCATCATGTTCTGGGTCGCCGTCTCGGCGCGCATGACGCTCAGGATGTGGTCCAGTACTTCGCTGCGCCGCAGCATTGCCGCCATCTGGGCATTGGCGCTGTCCTGCTCGGTCACGTCGATCCCCAGGCCGCGCACGCCGATCTGGCGGCCTCTGCCGTCCAGCAGCGGTGCGACGGCAAGTGCAACGCATGCCAGCGAGCCGTCCGGTCGTTTCAGCCAGGTCCGATGCCGGCGAATCGGCCGAATGGCGCGAAACGGATTGAACCCGCCGCTCTCTGTCAGGTCAGCCAGCAGCAGATCGGCCGGCTGTCCGAGCAATGCTCCCGCCGACCATTCGAGCGCGGGATCCGGCATCACAAACGTGAAGCGGCCCTTCTCGTCCGTCTCGAACGCGAAATCGGCCGCCATGTTGACCAGGTCGCGCCAGCGCTGCCGGCTGTCGAGCAACGCGTTGCGCAACGGTGCGAACAGCCCGTGGTCGGCACCACGTGGGGCTGCGGTCGCCCTTGAGGCGGCCGTCTGGGCCGCCTCAAGGGCGCTGGGGGAACTCATCGGTGAACGATCCTTGAAACGGTCCGGGCCGCGCATTCGCCTCATTTCACCCGATCCCCCTAACGAAAGGTTTCCGTAGGACGTGCAACCGTAGGTGTCCATCACGATGTGTCGGCGTCGACACCACCGATGTCGGCTCGCAGCGCCAGGACCCTGTTCGGAACACCACGGGTGCGCCGCCTGGTTTTCTCCCGTTGTTGCCGGTCGGCGGGTGACGTTAGTCCCTTTCGGCCCAACTCTTGTCACTTCTTGCGTTAAATCCCATCAAATCATAGCCGGAATGATGGCCGCCTCGGTGAGCCGTGCTGCGGCTGCGGTTGCCGCATGTCCGGCTTTCGTCAGGTAGTAGCGGTAGGTCCCGGTGACCCGCTTGATCACTCCGATGTCCAGCAGTCGGCGCAACTTCCTTGATCGCCTGGTCGGTGAGAA
>DASRQX010000347.1:0-11596 GCA_035696165.1 Acetobacteraceae bacterium
GTCGGCGCCCGAGCACAATGTCCTCCAGCACGGCATCTGTGACCGGATGTCGGTCCGCCGTGCAGGGGTGTAGCTCAATTGGCTAGAGCGCCGGTCTCCAAAACCGGAGGTTGGGGGTTCGAGACCCTCCACCCCTGCCAGGACAGCGCGCGGCCAGCGGATACATGCCCGACGGTTCGTGTTATGTGGCGCTGGGTTTGACGCGTGGGATTTCAGGCAGGCGGTACGGAGGCGGTTGGCGTGGCGGTGGATCCGGTGAAATTCGTGCGTGAGGTGAGGGCCGAGGTGGGACGTGTCACCTGGCCATCCCGCAAGGAAACGCTGGTGACCACCGGACTGGTGTTCGCCATGGTCACCATCACTGCGCTGTTCTTTTTCTTTGTCGATCAAATCATCAGCCTCGGCGTTCGCGCGCTGTTTGGCGTCGGTGGCTGAGCGGGAGCGAGTGATGGCCAAGCGTTGGTATGTCGTGCATGTCTATTCGGGTTTCGAGAAGAAGATCGCCCAGCAGCTCAAGGAGCAGGCGGCCCAGAAGGGACTTGCCGACCAGATCGACGAGGTCCTTGTCCCGTCGGAAAATGTGGTCGAGATGCGCCGCGGCCAAAAAGTCAACACCGAACACAAGTTCTTCCCCGGCTACGTGCTGGTGAAGATGGAGCTGTCCGACGAGGCGTGGCACCTGGTGAAGGACACGCCGAAGGTCACCGGCTTCCTCGGCAGCCGCAACCGCCCCTCGCCGATCAGCGAGGCTGAGGCCGAGCGCATCATGAAGCAAACGCAGGAAGGCACCGATCGGCCGCGCCCGTCGGTGTTGTACGAGGTTGGCGAGCAGGTGCGGGTGGCCGACGGGCCATTCCAAAGCTTCAATGGCACGGTCGAGGAGGTGGACGAGGAGAAGGGCCGCGTGAAGGTCAGCGTCTCGATCTTCGGCCGCTCGACGCCGGTGGAGCTGGAATACAGCCAGGTGGAGAAGGTCTAGCCCTCTTTTCTTCGCCTCTCACGCATGCGCGAGAGGTCGGGTCGCGCAGCGACGCGGGTCGGGGAGCGCTGCTCCTGCCAACCCATGCGTGGTCGGCACAGCAGAAGTGGCCGCGCGCGCCCGGCCGAGTAGCGCCCTCATCAAGTTGGAAATCCGCGCCAGCCCGGATAGCGTCGGTGCGCGCACCATCGAACCGGCGCGCTATCGCGAGGGCGAACCGACGCGACCGAGAGGTGACACACCATGCAGTTCGGCGCCGCGATGTTCTTCACCGCCTACTCAATGGGACCGGGCGAGCTCGGGCTGGCGCTGGAACAGCGCGGATTCGAATCGCTCTGGCTGCCGGAGCACTCGCATGTCCCGGTGTCGCGGGCGACGCCGTTCCCCATCGGGGGCGACTTGCCGAAAGCCTATTACGACATCATGGATCCGTTCGTCGTGCTCACCGCGGCGGCTGCGGTGACATAGCGGCTTAAGCTCGGCACCGGCGTCTGCCTGATCGCCCAACGCGAGCTGATCCAGACGGCAAAATTGGTCGCCTTGATCGATCAGGTTTCCGCCGGCCGTTTCCTGTTCGGCATCGGCAACGGTTGGAACGTCGAGGAAATGGCGAACCACGGCACGGTCTTCGCCGCCCGCCACAAGCTGGCGCGTGAGCGGATCGAGGCCATGAAAACCAGCTGGACCGAAGCATAGCCGGAATATCACGGTGAGTTCGTCAATTTCGCCCTGTCGATGGCCTGGCCCAAGCCGGCGCAGAAACCCTATCCGCCGATCATCGTCGGCGGTGCCTTCCCCTATGGCGCGCCGGGCGATCCGGTACGGTGACGGCTGGGTGCCGCGTGCCAGCCGCCAATCATATGCCGACGTGGGCGAATTCCTGCCGCAATTCCGCCAGATGGCAACCGAGGCTGGCCGCGATCCGGCGTCGCTGCCGATCACGATGTTCCGGGTCGAGGAAAATCTGGACCGGCTGCGACACTACCGGGATATCGGCGCCGCGCGTGCGGTGATCAGCGTACCCGCCGCCAAGGCCGATGAGGTCTTGCCGCTGCTCGACCGCTGGGCAGCCCTGATCACGCGGCTGGCCGAAGAACGTTGCCCACGCGACCACGGCCCCCGCTGCGCCCCGCGCAAAGCTTGACGCCACGGCGATCCTACTGCCCAGTAGCATCTCGACCAGCAGGGGAACGCCCCAGGGGAAAGCCGATGAAGTTTGGCATCTTCTACGAGCTGCAACTGCCACGCCCATGGGGCGTGGACGACGAACGCCAGCTCTATCAGAACGCGCTCGACCAAGTGGAACTCGCCGACCGCCTCGGCTACGACTACGCGTGGGAGGTCGAGCACCACTTCCTGGAAGAATACTCGCATTCCCCAGCCCCCGAGGTCTTCCTCGGCGCAGCCAGCCAGCGCACGAAGAACATCCGCCTGGGCCACGGCATCGTGCAGCTTACCACCAACCCGCCGCAGCGCGTGGCCGAGCGCATCGCCTGCCTGGACCTGGTCAGCAACGGCCGGGTGGAGATGGGCACCGGCGAATCCGCCTCGATCACCGAACTCGGCGGCTTCGACCGTGACATGGAGACCAAGCGAGAGGTCTGGGAAGACGCCATCCGCTGCATCATCCCGATGTTCCAGGACAAGGGCGTCGAGCTGGATACCAAATGGCACAAGATGCCGATGCGCAACGTGCTGCCCAAGCCGGTGCAGAAACCGCATCCGCCGCTCTGGGTCGCTTGCTCGCAGCTCGAAACGATCGAGATGGCCGGCCGTCGTGGCATGGGCGCGCTGGGCTTCCAGTTTCTCTCAGCCGACGCGGCGCACGCCTGGGTGCATGCCTACTACAATGCCTTCGTCAAGCGCCAGGAGAAGCTGGCCGACTACCAGACCAATCCCAACATGGCGCTGGTCAGCTACTTCATGTGCGCGCGGACCGATGAGGAAGCCCGCCGCCGAGCTGACGGCGCAACGTTCTTTCAGTTCGCTTTGCGCTATTACGGCGCCAGTGCGGGTCGTAAGCGTCCCGATCCCTACACCGTCAACATGTGGGACGAATACAACAAGTGGAAGTACGAGAATCCCGACCAGGCCGCGCGCGCCCTGTCCGGCGGCCTGATCGGGTCGCCCGAAACCCTGCGGCGCAAGCTGCGGCGCTTCCAAACCTCCAGCATAGACCAGGTGATTCTGCTGAACCAGGCCGGCAAGAACGCCCACGCCCACATCTGCGAGAGCCTGGAACTGTTCGCCAAGGAAGTGATGCCCGAATTCCACGCCGCCGAGCCTGCCCATCAAGCCTGGAAGCAGCGGGTGCTGGCCGGCAAGATCGAACTCGAAGAAATTGATACCCAACCATTCCGTGACCGCTACGGCACCAATTCGCCGCAGGTTCGCCCCGTGGCGGCGGAGTAGTTCATTCTTGACCCGGCCATGATGTTAGTGAAATGGGTGATCTACCCAGCCAGCCGCGCGATTGCTGCAGCCAGCAGCCCCGGGTCACCCACCGCCAACACGCGGCCGTCGCCGTCCGGCCGTAGCGCTTGGCCAGACCAGTCGGTGATCTTCCCGCCAGCGCCCTCGATCACCGGCACCAGTGCCGCCCAGTCCCACAGCTTCATCGTAACCTCGGCAATCACGTCGAGGTGGCCAAGAGCCAGCAGCCCATACGCGTAGCAGTCCCCGCCCCAGGACACCCGCAGCACCACGTCCGCGAGGCGCTGCCAGCGCGGCATGTCATCACCCAGCATCCCGGGGCCGGTGCAGGACAATTCAGCCTCGCCCAGCGTCGCGCAGGGCCGACAGCCTGCCCACCCGCCCATCGGACCGCGAAATTCCGTCTTGCGCCCGGCCGCCCCGATCCAACGTTCCCCAGTCACCGGTTGGTCGATCACGCCAAGGATCGGCCGGCCGTCCTCCAGCAGCGCAACGAGCGTGCCGAACACCGGACGCCCGGTGATGAAGGCACGCGTTCCGTCGATCGGGTCCAGCACCCAGCACAGCCGCGCGTCCGGGCGGTCAAACCCGAACTCTTCGCCGAGGACCCCATGCGCCGGAAACCTCTCCATGAGCACCGCCCGCATCGCCCGCTCGGCGCTGCGATCGGCGATCGTCACAGGGCTATGGTCCGACTTCAGGTCGGTGCCGAGCCGAGCGCGAAAGAACGGCCGGATCACCGCCCCCGCGACGTCAGCCGCGGCCTCGGCGGCGGCGATCAGACCGTCGAGGGCGTCAGGCAAGGGCACCGGACCGCGCGCATCAGGGCTTATTCGGTGCGGCTCCCGCGGGCGCCGCGGGTGTGGCTGCCGGGGCGGCGGATTGGGCCGGCGCATTGGTTCCTGGCGCGCCATTCGCGGGCGTCGTTGTCGCGGGGGGGGGAGCCGCCGCGGGTGTAGCTGCCGGGGCGGCGGATTGGGCCGGCGCATTGGTTCCTGGCGCGCCACTCGCGGGCGTCGTTCTCGCGGGGGGGGCAGCCGCCGCGGGTGTAGCTGCCGCCGGTGCCGCTTCCCCTGGCTTCGGCAGCGGCACTGGGTCCTTCGATAGCGTGCGCAGATAGGCAATCACGTTGGCCCGGTCCTTGGCGCTCGGGATGCCGGCAAACGTCATCCGCGTGCCCGGCGCAACCTGGCTGGGTTTGAACAGCCACTCGTTCAATGCCTCGTAGGTCCAGGGCTGCCCCTTAAACTTTTCCAGGGCCGGCGAGTAGTTGAAGCCCTCCTCGTGGTCGTGCGGCCCAGCGACCACTCCATAGAGGTTCGGGCCGACCAGCGGCTTTCCACCGTCGTTGAAGGTGTGGCAGACGGTGCAGACCCTCTTCGTATATGCCTCGCCAGCGGCCGGATCGGCGCTCGCCAGCAGCGGTGAGATGGGTTGCAGCGGCTCGGGCTTTGACGCCTCGGCGGCGGGAACGGAACTGACCTTGATGTCCAGTGCCGGCTTGCTCGGCTCGGTCTCCCGCACCAGGTTGTCGCCGATTAGGCCGGTCAGAAAGAAGACGATGCCAACCACAAGGACAGCGGCAATGCCCTTGTTGACGTCCATGCTGTCCATGCGCCCTGACTTCTCCGCCGAACCGTTAGACACAAACCAACGCGCCCGCGCCACATTGCGCGCGAGCGTGCGCCTTCATAAGGTGCCCGGCACCATAGGGAAACCGTCGAGCCCCTTCAACCCGTTCCCTTCCCACGCGTAGTCTTCTCACTGGGGCCTTTCCACCCGCAGCCATTCCACCGGGGGGCGCATTCAGCCGTGACACCCATCATCGTCATTCCCTCGCGCATGGCCTCCACTCGGTTGCCAGGCAAGCCGCTGGCCGACATCCACGGCAAGCCGATGATCGTGCACGTACTCGATCGCGCCCGAGAGGCGGATATCGGTCCCGCCGCGGTGGCCTGCGGCGACCCGGAAATCGCCGAAGCGGTCCGTGCCGCCGGCGGGACAGCCGTCATGACCGATCCGTCCCTGCCGCGCGGCTCCGACCGGGTGCATGCCGCGCTCGCAGTGCTCGACCCGAAGGGACACCACGACGTGGTGGTGAACCTGCAAGGTGACCTGCCGACAATCCCCCCTGTCTATCTGCGCACGGTGCTGACCCCGTTGTCAGATCCCGTATTCGACATTGCCACCCTGGTCGCGCCGATCACCTCCGACGACGAGGCGGCGGCACCGTCCGTGGTGAAAGCCGCCTGCGCGTTCGATCGCGGTCGCGCGGTGTCCCCGGCGCTGTATTTCTCCCGTGTGCCGATCCCCTGGGGCAATGGCCCGCGCTGGCACCACATCGGCATCTACGCTTTCCGCCGGGCCGCGCTGGCGCACTTCGTTTCGTTGCCCGAGGCGCCGCTGGAACGCCGCGAGAGCCTGGAGCAGTTGCGCGCGCTTGAGGCCGGCATGCGGGTGGCATGCGCACGGGTAAAACACGCGCCGTTCGGTGTGGACACGGCCGCCGATCTTGAACGCGCGCGCGACGAACTGCGGCCACGCAACGGAAAACCGAGTGATACAAGACCGGGAGACATGGCACCTGGGAGCAGCCTGACGTGACCGCAACAATCGCCTTCCAGGGGCTGTCCGGTGCTTATTCCGACCTGGCCTGCCGCGACACCTATCCGGGAATGGCCACGCTGCCCTGTGAGAGCTTCGAGGCGGCGATCGACGCGGTGCGTGACGGCCGCGCCGCACTGGCCATGCTGCCATGCGAGAACAGCCTGGCCGGCCGCGTGCCCGACATCCACCACCTGCTGCCGCAGTCCGGGTTGTTCGTGGTGGGCGAGCATTTCCATCGCGTGGAGCACTGCCTGCTGGCGCCAAGAGGCGCCACGATCGAGGGGCTGAAGCGTGCGCACTCCCACCCCGTGGCGCTCGGCCAGGTGCGGCACATCCTGCGCCAGCTTGGCCTGACCGCGGTGGTGCAGGCCGACACCGCCGGCGCCGCAGAGCTGGTCGCGAAATGGAACAACAAGCAGGACGCGGCGATCGCCTCCTCCCTTGCCGCAGAGATCTACGGCCTGGACATCCTTCGCCGCAACGTCGAGGACGCCGAGCACAACACCACCCGGTTCTACATCACGTCGCGGAAACCGACCGCGCCCGACCCGGTGACGCCCAACCTGATGACCACGTTCGTGTTCCGTGTACGCAACGTCCCGGCGGCGCTCTACAAGGCAATGGGCGGCTTCGCGACCAACGGCGTGAACCTCACCAAGCTGGAGAGCTACATGCTGGCCGGTCAGTTCGTCGCCACCCAGTTCCTGTGCGACGCCGACGGCCACCCGGAGCAGCCGGCGATGCGCCGCGCGCTCGAAGAGCTGACATTCTTCTCCTCCGAGGTGCGCGTGCTGGGCGTCTATCCCGCCGCGCCTTTCCGGCTAACGCAGGGCAATGCGGAGTAAGGCATGATCGCTTAAGGCGGCATCATCGGAAAGCATGAATCGCGCTCTTTTGCCAGGAGCCTAATTCCTGATCGTGCGACCAGTGTCGAGCCTGTGGTGCCGAATCGAAATAATTTGCTCACACCACCAGATGCGCAACGTCCTGCCTGGTCTCCGCAACAACCATCTCCGCCACCAGCGTGCGATGGCAGGTCGTGTGATCCCGCTCAAAGCACAGCAGGCAGGCCCGAGCCCCCGCGGCCAACCCAATGGCCTGCGCCAACTCCGCCTGCGCCCGATCCCCCCGCATATGCTCCATATAAATCGGCACCATCCGCTCAGGATGCCCCGCCCGCACCGCATCGCGCCCAGCCTTCGGCGTGCCCAACCCCTGCAGGTGCAGATAGCCGATCCCCACAGCATCCAACCCAGCAGCGAGCTGGCGCTTGGAGAACCCCGGCTTGCGCGACGCAGCCACCGCCCGCACATCCAGCAGCAGCGTCACCCCAGCCCGGCGCAACGACCCCAGCACGGCCTCAGCGGTAGTGCCCTCATAGCCGATCGTATGCAACGGCGGTGGTGTCGACGTCGGCATCAGTCCGTATTGAACCAGCCGGCCCCGTAACGTGCCCCGGCGACCGGCTGCACGCCGCCGCGTGGCGCCAGGCCCTGAGCCGCGAGGCAATTGTAGACCGACTTGCGACGCGCCTGGACAAGCTGCTCCTGGTAGCGCGGATCGGCGCCATACGTCGACGCGTTGACCAGCACAGCCTTGAACGCGGGATCGTTGTAGACCTGCTGCTCGCACCGTGCCTGTGCCGTGTTGGCGGGCGGCGCCGAGGAGCAGGCAACCAGCCCCCACCCGACAAACGCCGTCAGCAGCGCAAAGCCCGCAGACCGTCTCATGTCACCGCCATCCAATCCTCGATCAGCCGCCGGGCAATACTGTCCGCCCGGGGCAGCAAGAAGCCGTGCTGCTCGGGGTCGCTTATTTCGGCGCGGGAGAACCAGCGCACATCGAGCATTTCCTCGGTGTCGATGGTGATCTCTTCGCTCAGGCCCTCGGCGTAGAAGCCCAGCATGACGTTGCCGGGGAACGGCCAAGGCTGGCTGGAATGATAGTGCACCGCACCGGCCCGGACGCCGGATTCCTCGAACACCTCACGCCGGACAGCTTCCTCCAATGTCTCGCCCGGTTCAACGAAACCGGCCAGGGTGGAATACATGTTGGCGCGCGGAAAGCGTTGCGAGTGACCCAGCAGCGCGCAATCACCGCGCGTCACCAGCATGATCACGGCAGGGTCGGTACGGGGGAAATGCTGCGCCTCGCAGGCGGTGCATTGCATCATGTGGCCGGCACTTTTCACGTCGCACGACGCGCCGCAGACCCCACAGAAGCGATGGCGGGACCGCCAGTGCAGCAGCCCCCGCGCATGCGCCAGGATCGACGCCTCCGGCTTCGCCACGCCCCAACCGACCGCGCGCAAGTCGACGAACTTGCCCAGCGCATCGGGCAGCAGCGGCACCGGGTCGTCCGCCGTGCTGATGTCGATGCCGAACACGGCGCGTTCACCCAGCAGGCCGAGGAACACCCATGGCCCACCCGCCATGCGCAACGCCGCCGCGGCGGCGCCGGAGATGTAGACCGCTTCCGGTGCGCCCTCATCCAACCCGTGCACAAGGTTGCGACTGCGCCAGACCGGCACAAACAGCGTGTCCGGGTCTTCCAGCCGCTCGGCGATCCACGCGGTATCCTCGCGCCGCGTGCCAATGCGGTCGAGCGGGCTCGACGAGTAGACGTTCGGGCGGCTGGCCAGGATCAGGGTCATGTTGCTGCGTACCGGACTGGAGCGGATGCCTCCGACCGTGCCATGCGCGCTGCAAGGCGGCAACCGTTCGTCGTCAGTCGCCGGCGTCGGACGATTCAGCACGTCTCGACCTCGGTGGTACGGCCCCCGGCGGCAACTGACCGGGTAATCGCCTCGAACACCGCTACCGTATCGATCATCTGGTCATAGGGGACCGGATAGGGCACCCGCCGCTCCACCGCGTCGGCGAACGCCTCCAGCTCCAGGCACAACGTATCCACCTCCGGCAGGCTGCGCCGCTCGACCGGCTTGCCGGACAGCCGCAGCACCAGCCCGGTCTGGTCGTGATTCTCCGCATTGCCCTCGGTGCCGAACACATGCAGCCGCCAGGTCACCGGCGTGACCCGCACGGTGGCCAGCGTGCCCGACATGCCGTTGCGGAACTCCAGCAGCACCGACAGGCTATCCAGCGATTCGGGTGGACCCTGCCAAGTCAGCAATTGTGCGGTGACGCGCCGCACCGGTCCCAGCAGGTTCACGAAACAGTCGAGCATATGCACGCCGGTCCCGGTCAGGCCGCCGGCCGGCGATTCATCGGCGTCGTGCCGCCAGGCGGCGAAGTTGTTGGACGAGTTCTGGTTGCTGATATGTCCCTCGACATGCAGCAGCCGCCCCAACGTTCCATCCGCGATCAGCCGCTTCAGCTCAGCCAGCGCCGGCAGAAAGCGGCGGTTGTGGCCAAGTGCCAGCAACACCCCCGCCTGCTCGCAGGCCGCCACGCCGCGCACCGCGTCGGCCCGCGTCAGGGTGAACGGCTTCTCGCACAGGATCGGTTTTCCCCCGCGCGCCACCTCCACAATCTGATCGGCATGCATCGAATGAGGCGTTGCCAGCACCACCGCCTCTACCGCGGGATCGTCCAGCATCGCGGCGATGCTGGACGACAGAAGCAGCCCGTGCGCGTCCGCCACGTCGCGCCGCAGTTCCGGGCGAGGGCTGACGGCGTGGACGAATTGAATACGGTCACTGGCCGGCCGCGCCGCCTCCAGCAGCCGCTTGCCCCACCAGCCCAGGCCCACGATGCCGGCGCGGATCATGCGCCGCTGCACCCAGTGGAGACCGCGAGGAATGCGATCTGCTCCGGAACGGTCACGCAGCTTTCCATGTCGGCAGGATACCGGCCGGCAGGAATCGGTTCAATCGGTGTGCCAGGCATCGGCGCATTCCATTCCATATCCTGCCCGCCAACCGGTGAAGACTTCCTGACCATGCCCGCCAAGCCCGCTTGCTACCTACCCTGTGAACCGTGGCCGGCAGCGGGGCATCGGCTTGCCTGCCGCGATACTTGCTACAACGGAAGAACTTTCCACTCCCGTTGGGCAATTCCGCTGTGGCGCAACCGGATGGCGTTCTCGACTTCCCGAAACGTCCGGGTGTCGGCAATGGCTTGGTAAAATCCCATCTTTGCAGCCACCGCTGCCAAATCGTAGCACCAATACAGGGACATCAATGCGTTGATGAACAGTACACTCCCCGCGGTCCGGCGCGTGGCGTGGCTGTCACCGAATTCGCCGCGCATCGCCGACGCGATTGAATTCGAAACGATGCTCTTGTGGCGGGATTGTCGCTCATTGAGGAAGCTCACCGCATCCAACGTGGAGTCTCCTTCGGCAGTCCCGCCTGAGACCGACACACACCCCAGGAACCCGCCCATACGGGTTAATTCAGCCGTGTTCTGCAGAAATGAATGATGGCAGATGCCGTGAAACTGATCGATGCCGAAACCAAGGCAGACCAGGAATTTGTGAGCACACACGACCTGATCCACCGCGACGATCGAAGCCGCGTCCTCCTCTACCGTCCCCAGCGAAGCCTCATCGCCCTTGACTACGCTGTCAGTTCCCCCGTCGATCAGGATGATCGTGTCAATCCCGAGGCGGGCGACAACAGATTCGTAGGATTGCCGCAGCGGCCATACGCCGGTCCTCTCAAATCCGATGACCGTCGGCTCGTCACCGCGCAGAGCAAGCCAATCGACCAAGTGGCGTTCGGCGAAGTAGCTCATATGCTCGCAGCCCTGGTCGACGATCCATGCAGACGAGCCTACCTACTCGCGGCAGGCCAGCCCAAGCTGCGAAAACGACAGGTTGGCGAGGAAGGCGTCCTTCCCCTGCGCCTTGACCCAAGCATAGAGCGGTAACCGACTCACGACATCGAATCCACCGCCGCAACCACTGATCAGGACGCGTCGTGAGCCGTCGAGGGCATGGAAGAAAGGTATTCGCATCTGGCTGCTCGCGAAGTTGCTTCCAGGGTATCACATCAAACCACCGTAGCCGACCGATCCACCGGAGGACCAGCAGTTCTCAATGCGATTGAGCCGCGGTCGCGGCGACGGGGGTGAGTCCGGACTGCAACACTCGGCAGTGAACCGATTGGCCGCCGCAAAAAACGGATTCGCACAAGCGCCGGAATGGAATTCCTGACGCCCATGCCTGCGCTCGATTCGCTGCTCGGATCATTGCGAGGGTGCCTGGACCGGTTCCCGGACAGGCGCTGCGGCATGAACGCGACCTACCGCATCGGCGACATCGGCATGGCGGCCTTCTCGGTGTTCTTCATGCAAAGCCCGTCGTTCCTGGCGCATCAGCGCCAGCTGGGGGAAGGCCACGGCCGCTCCAACTGCGCCAGCCTTTTCGGTATCGCCAAAATCCCCTCCGACAACCACATCCGCGACATGCTCGATCCGGCCGCGCCGGCGCTGCTGCGTCCGGTGTTCGCCGAAACCATCGAGCAACTCAGGCAAATCGACGGCGGCTTCGACATGTTCCGCCGGCTCGATGGGCGCGTGCTGATCGCGCTGAATGGCAGCGAGTATCACTGTTCGCGGAAGATCCATTGCCGGCACTGCTCGACGCGGGTCAGAGGCAATGGCGGGACGGAGT
>DASRQX010000348.1:0-73034 GCA_035696165.1 Acetobacteraceae bacterium
GGACGGTCAGCACCCACTTGCTCTGGCTCAGTTCAAACGACACCAGAAGTCTGGCAGTCTCCCCCGTGGTGGCGGTCGGGTGGTCTTGCGGTTGGGTCTCGATACGCATCGGTTGCTCCCTCGTGCTGTGGGACGCATACCGAATCCGATCCAGCGCCTGGCTGCCACTTCCACCCGCATAGGTTCTTGCCTTCGTGCCGCCAGCAAAGTCGTGGATACCGGCCTTCGCCGGCATGACGGGGCGGTAGCATCACGCAACGGCTGATTCCGCGCGGATCCGTAGCGTCGGCCGTTCAGCTCAGATGTGCCGCCACCATGAAATCGACGAAGAGCCGAATGCGCGGCGGCAACGGATGGCCAGGCGGGAAGGTGGCGAACAGCTCAATGCCGCCGCACCGGTAGTCGGCGAGGCACTCGACGAGGCGTCCGGCTTCGAGGTCGTCGGCCAACGTCGCACAGAGCGTCCGCCGAGAGCCCCCTGCCTTCGAGCGCCCAGCCGTGGAGCGCGTCGCCACTGCCGCTGGAAAGATGACCGCCGACCTTGACCTCCTCGAAGCCGGTCTCCGCGCGGAACCGCCAACGATCGTGCAGGCGGTGACGGCGCGCGAGGCGCAGGCATTCGTGGCTCGCAAGATCCGCTGGTCTCTCCGGCATGCCATGCGCCGCCAGGTACGACGGTGCGGCGCAGATGATGCGCCGGGAGGACGCATCTTGCGCGTGATGACGGCTGGATCGTCAGGCCTGTCGATCCGGAGTGCGACGTCGAGACCGTCCTGCCCGACCTCGAGGCCGGCGTCGGAAGGCACCAGATGCACCTCCAGCACCGGATGCTGCGCGGCGAATTCGGCCAGCAGGGGTGCAATCTGGCGCCGGCCCAAGTTCCATCGGCGCCCCGACCTTTAGAAGACCTTGGGTTGTGGCGCCGCGAGACGAAACCTCGGCTTCGGCGTCGCGCAGGGTGGCGAGGATGCTTCGGCAATGCTCGTAATAATGCTCGTAATAGAGCCTGCCCTCGTCGGTCAGGCGGAGGCGCCGCGCGCTGCGCTCGGCCAGCCGCACGCCAAGGCGGACTTCCAGTGCCGAAAGGCGACGGCTCACCGCAGGCGGTGAAGAGCCCACTGCCGCGGCGCCGGCGGAGATACCGCCTGCCTCCACAATCGCGCGAATAAGTTCGACGTCGCCGATACCATCCGCCACAGCCGCCCCCCATGCTTCCGGTGACCGGAATCATAGCATTCTCCGCCGCCGGTTTCCGGCACCTGCATGGGTAGCCATCCTGTTGCGCAGGCAAATGGTCATCCAAAGGAGCAGGTCATGCGCGCGATACGGTTCGAGGTCTTCGGCGATCCCTCGGTTCTCGAGGTGGTGACGGTGGCCGCACCGGCTGCCGAGGGGCTGACCGCATTGGTGCGGGTCATGGCGGCGTCGATCAACCCGAGCGACGTCAAGAATGTCGCCGGGGCAATGACGCAGACGACCCTGCCGCGCATCCCCGGGCGGGATTACGCCGGCGTGGTCGAGGCGGGTCCGGCGAATGGATTGGCGCCAAGGTCTGGGGCACGGGCGGTGACACTGGCTTTTCCCGCGACGGAACCCACGCCGAGCTGATCGCCGTTTCGGTTGCGAGCCTACGCCGCAAGCCCAACACCCTCAGCTTCGACGAGGCAGCGTCAGTCGGCGTCAACTACATGGCCGCCTGGTGCGGCATCGAAGCGGCCGGCCTGAAAGCCTATGAGACCGTGCTGCTGATCGGTGCCGGGGGGTGGTGTCGGCAGCGCCGCCGCCCAGATCGCGCGACGCCTTGGCGCCCGCGTGATCGGTGCGGACAGGCGCGCGCCGCACCCGGATGCGCCGGTTCAGGTCATCGCGGAGAAGCTGATCATCGGTGCGAAGGATTTGCCGGCTGAGGTTCGTTCGGCGACGGGCGGCAAGGGTGCGGATGTCGTCTTCGATCTGGTCGGCGGCGTCATGTTCCGCAGCGCCGCTGCCTGCCTCGCGCTGCGCGGCAGGCTGGTCGAAATCGCCGCGACCGGCCAGCGCGAAGTGACCTTCGACCTTGCTGACTTCTATCACAACGAAAGCCGACTCTTCGGGGTGGATACGCTGAAGCGCGACCTTCCGGCATCGGCCACGGTACTTGATGCGCTGACCCCGGGGTTCATTGCGGGCGACTACCATGCCGCGCCGATCGCCGAGACTTGCGGGCTGCGTGAGGCGCAGGCGGCCTATCGCAAGGTCGCGGCCGGCACAGCCGGCCGTGTCGTGCTGCGGCCGCAGGAATAGGGGAGGCGGCCGTGACCAGCTATTTCGTCTCCCTTCTGATGGGGTAGCCGTCGGCGTGGCGTACGGGCTTGTCCACGTCCGCTCCCCGGCTCCGCCGGCGATCGCCCTGTTGGGGCTGCTCGGGATGCTAGCGGGGGAATACGGTGTCGTCCTGGCCCTACGCCATTTCGGCGACCAACATTCCCAGGCCCAAGCGGTCCAAACGCAAGCAGTCCCATCCGATGATCTGACGCCCAAAACGCCGGGGCGATGAACTATGCCGGAGCGGATTCAGGACGAGGCGGTAGCGCTGTTCGCGCCGATGCTGAAGGGTCGGCGGGCGATGATTCAGCGACTGATCTGCGCCACAATCGCCATTTTCGGGGTCGTGGCGACGTCATTCGTACAAGCGGCGTTGCCTGTTCCGCAGCCGCCGGTCGACCGTGGAGAGACCAGCTTTCTCGACGGCGAAGCCGGGCCCGGAGCCTTGTTCGAGGTAATTGGGAACGGCTACGTCGCGTCGCAAATCACGGACGCCTCCGGAGGGCGTGTTGCAGGTACCAACCGGCAGTCGATCGGCACCGTTATCTTCCATTTCGCCTATGTATCAAACCTGCCGCTGGCGGACGGAGTGCTCGGCGCGGAAACGCTGATCCCGTTCTCGGCATTGCACCTGGACGTGCCGGGCGTGCCTGAAGCCACTGAAGGAGGCCGGGGCGACATGTCCTTCGCGCCATTCATCCAGTGGACAAGGTTGCCGGTCTTGCAGCGGCCGCTATCGGTGCGGTTCGCCATGCAGGCTACGGCGCCAACCGGACAGTACTCCCCAAACGATCCGATCAACGCAGGTGCCGACGCATAGCAGGTTTCGCACTATCTCGCCTTCACGTGGCGCATCTCCAACCGATGGGAGATCAGCGGCCGGAGTATCTATGACTGGAGCAGCCGGTCCAACCTGCCGCCGGCGTCTCTCGGCGCCACAAACAGCGAGGCCGGAGCCCAATTCGCACAAAATCTGTCTGTGTCGGCGGCGATCACGGACAATTGGCGGATCGGCATGGCCAGCTACGGTCTTTGGCAACTCGACGACACGCAGGTGGATGGTCAGGTCGTTCCGAAGTCACGTCAGCAGGTTATCGGCGTCGGTCCCGGTCTGCTGTGGTCCGATGGGCATACGACAATCATCGCGAATATCTTCCATGAGATCGAGGCACGTAACCGGCAGCGGGGCATCAGCGCCGTGCTTCGATTGCTCTACCCGCTTTAACTGGCGAATTGGCCGTAAGGAGTGGCACGCATAGCCCCTCACAGCCTCGAATAGACGCTCGCTCGCCGGTGTGATGGGCCCGCAGGCAGCGCGTCCCGCCACGGTCAGCTCCACAGCCACAGCGCGGATCGCGAGGTGGCGCATCAGGATGCTGCTTCGCTGTCGGTTCCCGGTGCCCCGTCGGGCGGCACGGTGTGCAGCCACAGCCGCGGCACATCGAGCCGCCGCGTCTCCGCCTGGCCAATGCACGACGCAGCGCAGCCGGCGGCGTGCAGCGCGGCGAGGCAGGTCTCCGCCCATGCTTCCGGCACACCCGCCAGCAGCCCGCCGGCGATCTGCGGATCGGTCAGCAACGCCAGGTCCGCCCAGTCCGGCGGATCGGGCCACGCCTGGCGGTTCTCGGTAGAAGCTGTTTGCTCGATGCCCTGATGAGCCAGTTCGCGGGCGCCTTGCAGGGCCGGAATGGCGTCGGGGAACAGCCCGGCGGCGAGGTTGGCATCACGCAGCAGCGCCGACAGCGTGCCGACAACGCCATGCTCGGCGACCACCGCGCAGGTGGCGGCGCCGTGCTGGCGCAGGATGTCCGCGGCGGTGGCACTGCTGGCGGTCATGACCTCCAACGCGCCGAGCAACCAGCGCGCCTCGGCCAGGCCGCGCCGATTCGCCTCCAGGATGATCCCGCTGCCGAGCGGCTTGGTCAGAATCAAGGCGTCGCCCGGGTGTAGCGAGGCCTCCTCGCCCGACGCCGGGGCGGCCTGGCCGGTGAGGACCAGGCTCAGCCCTGCCTCGCTGCCGGTCGCCGTGGCGCAGTCGACGAGGGCGGCGCCATCCGCCGCCAGCACTTCGGCGGCGCCCTGCAGCAGCGCCATGACATCCGCGCGAGCCTGATCGTGCGGGGCGGCCCTCGGAGTGACGATCGCGACCGCGGTCCAGGGGCGTGCGTTGGCTGCATGCAGCCGAACCAGCGCGTGTGCGGCGGCGATCCGGCCGAAGTCGTACGGATCGTTCAACAGCGCCGGCAGGTTGGTCGCCTGCTGCGTGAGACCCGTGGCAATAGAGCCTGCACCAGCGGAGGAGCCTGTGCTAGCGGGGAAGCCTGGGCCAGCGTGCGATGGCGCAGCGCCATGGGCCGGCGGCACGCTTGGGCCCGACAATACCGCGAGGTCCGCCGGGTCGAGGTTCACCGCCACCCCCTCGGCCCTGACCGTTCCCAATGCCAGGATTGCCCGGCGTGGCAAGCCGGTACGCGCGTAGCGGCGCATGAACCGGCCATCGAGCCAGTCTTTGTAGCGGGCGACCAGGCGACCCGCGACCGCCACGCCGTTGCGCCAGGCCACCGCGCGACCGTGGCCGAGGCCGACGATCGCCAGCGCCGTGGCTTGTGCCCGCCAGGCGCGCGGCCGCAGCCCGCGCGCCACGCGGCGAAGGTTGCGGGCAAGTCTGGGGCCGGCGCGCACCGCCCAGACCCCGGCCTTGGGACGCGGCGCGGTCGCGATCGCCGCGCAGTCGCCGGCGGCGAACACGAAGTCATGGCCGCGGCTGCGCAGGCTGGCATCCACCAGCACGCAGCCTGCCGCGTCGCAGATCAGGCCGGACTCCGCCAGCAGCGGCGGGCCGACGATGTCGGTCGCCCACAGCACGGCCTCGACCGCGAGGAAGCTGCCATCCGACAGCGCGAGCCGTCCGTCCGCCTGCGCCCCGGCGCGGACGCCGCAGACCAGTTCCACTCGCGCCTCGGCCAATGCGGCGCGGGCCACGGCGCGGGCCCTCGGCGGGGCCAGGGGCAGTGGATCGGCCGTGTCGCAGACCAGCGTGATGCGCGGTTGCCCGGCGGGGCGCTGGCGCCCGGCAAAACCCCCGCTCCCGGCGAAGCCCACGCTTCGGGCGAAACGTCGGGCGAGCGCCAAGGCCAGCTCGGTGCCAGCGGCGCCGCCGCCCACCAGCGCGATGCGTGCGCCGTCGGCAAGCTCGCTTTCGAGCCGCGCCAACGCGGCGAGGAAGCCGCCGATCGGCTTCACTGCGATCCCGCCGCCATCGGGCATGACCGGAATGCCGCCGATGTCGATCGAGAGAAAGTCGAAGCGGATGGCCGGGCGGCGGCGCACCGCGATCTGGCGGGCGGCCAGGTCGATCGCGGTCGCCTCGGCGATCACCATGCGCGCGCCCGCGGCGGCGGCCAGCGGTCCCAGGTCGATATGCGCTTCCTCCG
Source organism: Acetobacteraceae bacterium (assembly GCA_035696165.1). GTDB lineage: Bacteria > Pseudomonadota > Alphaproteobacteria > Acetobacterales > Acetobacteraceae > Palsa-883. The sequence goes on from DASRQX010000348.1 coordinate 5,739, forward strand.
GCGCGCACTCGCCGCGGATCAGCGCCGGCAACCGGCCAGAGTAGGGCGTGCTCGGCTCACGCGCGATCAGCGTGAGGCGCAGCCGGGGGTCCGGCCGGTGGGCAAAGCGACGCAGCACCTCCACGTGGGCATGGCCCGCGCCAAGCAGGACAAGGTCGGCCATCACGTCGGTGCCAGGGCGCATTCAGGGCGCATTCATCAAGCTAACCTGTTGCGACGAGTCGGCGGAGCGGCAAGGATAGGGTGTGAACATCCAGCGTTCTCCCCTTCCCCTTGAGGGCTTGGGCCGCGAAGCGGCCCAAGCCCTCAAGGGGAGGGGGAGATTCTTGCATTTCTTGGCCGCCGCCTGCCCATGACGAACCTGAAACATCTCCCAACAACCACCGGACCCACCCTATGACCTGGTCCATCCTGGTGCGCGACTCTGCAACCGGCGCGCTCGGTGCCGCGGTCGCGACACGCTTCTTCGCGGTCGGCGCGCTGTGTATCCATGTCGAGGGCGGCGTCGCGGCGCTGGCCACCCAGGCGCTGATCAACCCGATGTACGCGGTGCACGGCATGGCACGGCTGCGTGCCGGAGAATCGCCCGATCAGGTCAAATCGGCGCTGCTCGCCGGCGATGCCGGGCGGGACCATCGGCAGCTCCACATCATCGACGCCACCGGCCGCATCGCCCAGCACACCGGGGCGGATTGCGTCACCTGGTGCGGGTCCGTGCGTGGCCAGGACGTGTCTGTCGCTGGCAACATGCTGGCCGGCCCGCGCGTGGTCGAGGCCACCCACGCGGCGTTTCAGCGCGCCGACGGCAGCCTGGCGGAACGGCTGCTCAGCGCGCTGGAAGCCGGTGAGGCGGCGGGCGGCGACAAGCGCGGCAAGCAGTCGGCCGCGCTGAAGGTCTGCACGCGTGACCCGTATCCTGATTTGGATATACGCACGGACGACCACCACGATCCACTCGCCGAGCTGCGCCGGCTGCATCGCATCAGCCTGGAGCGCTTCGCGGTGTTCCGCCGCTTCCTTGCAGGCGCCGACAGCCCATGCGGCGTGTTCGAACGCGCGGTGATCGATGCGGCGGTCGCGCGGGAGGGGCGCCCGGCGACCTGACCTGACATTGCCTGATGATTCGACCACCAACGACAAAACCAGCGACAGGGACTTCATGACAATGCGACGCATCCTGTGGGCCGGCTTCGCCCTGGCCGTCATGTATCAACCGGCAATCGCCCAAACGCCGGCCGGCCAGACGTTGCGCATCGCGCTGCGCCAGGACCTCGACATCATGGATCCGACGCTGGCCACCACCTATGTTGGGCGCATCGTTTTCGGCGGGCTGTGCGACAAGCTGTTCGACATCGGCGAGAAGCTGAACATCGTGCCGCAGCTGGCCACCGGCTACGAATGGGCGGACCCGAAGACGCTGGTGATCCATCTGCGCCAGGGCGTGCAATTCCAGGATGATGAAGTGTTCGACGCCGACGCGGTGAAAGCGACGTTCGAGCGCTACCTGACGCTGCCGGGCAGCTACCGCAAAAGCGAGCTCGGCCTGATCGATCACATCGACATCATCGATCCGGCAACGATACGCATCGGGCTGAAGGCTGCCTCGGGCGCCTTCCTCGCCCAGCTTACCGATCGTTCCGGCATGATCCTGGCACCCAAGGCGGCGGCGCAGGCGGGCAAGGATTTCGCCCAGCACCCCGTCTGCACCGGTCCGTTCAAGTTCGTCGAGCGGGTGCCGCAGGATCATGTCACGCTGGAACGCTTCCCCGGCTATTGGGACAACAAGGATATCCATTTCGATCGTGTGGTGTACCAGATCCTGGTTGATAGCTCGGTGCGGCTGGCCAACCTGAAGGCCGGCACTGTCGACCTGTCCGAGAACATTGTTCCCACCGACGCGGCCGCGGTTAAGGCGGACCCGAAGCTGCGCCTGGTGCTGTCCGACTCGCTCGGTTATTTCGGCATCACCAACAACCTGGACAACGGCCCGCAGGCGAAGAACCCGTACGGCCAGAATGCGCTGGTCCGCCAGGCGTTCGACCTGGCGATCGATCGCAAGGCGCTGGTCGATGTAGTCTACAACGGCATGTTCGCGCCCACCGTGCAGGCGGTGCCGAGCAGCTCGCCGTTCTACGATGCCACGCTCAAGGTGCCCGCGCGCGACGTGGCAAAGGCCAAGGCGCTGCTGCAACAGGCCGGCGTGCCAGTGCCCGTCAAGCTCGAACTGCTGGCGTTCAACAACCCCGAAGTGCTGCAGACCGCCGAGGTGATCCAGTCGATGGCCGCCGAGGCGGGGTTCGACGTGCACATCCAGTCTATGGAGTTTGCGTCTTCGCTGGCGGCGTCGGTGGCCGGCGAGTACCAGGCTTACCTGATCGGCTGGTCGGGGCGCGTCGATATCGACGGCAACACCTATGCCTTCCTGCACAGCGACCAGGCGAACAATGCGAGCCATTATGCCGATGCGACCGTGGACAAGCTGCTGGATCAGGCGCGCGGCATGATCGACGTCGCCCAGCGTGCGGCGCTGTATGCGCAAATGTGGCCGCAACTGCGGCAGGACCTGCCGATTACCTACCTGTGGACGCCGCGCAACATCGTCGCGATGTCGGCCAGGCTGACCGGTTTCCGTGCGGTGCCGGACGGAATGATCCGGGTGCAGGGTTTGGCGATGGGCAAGTAGGGCGCGCGCCAATGCGGGGACATCTAGGGTCGCGGATCGCACAAATCATTCCGACGCTGCTGCTGGTCAGCGTGCTGGTGTTCGGTCTGCAACAGCTCATGCCGGGCGACCCGGCGCTGGTGCTGGCCGGCGAAGAACGCGGCGATCCGCAGGTGCTGGCGCAGATCCGCGCCGAGCTGTGGCTCGATCGGCCGCTGCCGGTGCAGTACGTGCACTGGATCGGCAACGTGCTGCACGGCAATCTGGGGTTCTCCTGGCGCATTCGCGAGCCGGTGAGCCAACTGGTGCTGGAGAAGCTGCCGGTGACCTTGCAGCTTGGTGTCATGGCGTTCCTGATCGCGGTGGCAATCGGCGTGCCGGCCGGGATCATCGCCGCGGTCAAGCGCAACACGGTGTGGGACTACCTGGCCAACGCGATCGGCCTGGCCGGGTTGTCCACGCCGACCTTCTGGCTGGGCATCATGCTGATCCTGCTGGTCTCGGTGCAGCTTGGCTGGCTGCCGCCGTCGGGCTACGTGCCGCTGACCGAGGACTGGCGGCAGTCGCTGGCAACCACGATCATGCCGGCCTTCGTGCTGGGCAATGCGATCGCCGCGGTCCTGATGCGCCACACACGCAGCGCCATGCTGACGGCGCTGGATCAGGACTATGTGCGAACCGCGCGCGCGAAGGGGCTGCGCGAGTGGGGCGTGGTCATCCACCACGCGCTGCGCAACGCGCTTATCCCGGTGGTGACGCTTGGCGCGCTGGAACTCGGCACGCTGTTCTCGGGCGCGGTGCTGACCGAGCAGGTGTTTTCCATCCCCGGCTTCGGCAAGATGATTGTCGATGCGGTGTTCAACCGCGATTATCCGGTGGTGCAAGGCGTCGTGCTGGTGACGGCGTTTCTCTATGTGGTGCTGAACCTTGTTGCGGATCTGCTTTACGTGGTGATCAATCCGCGGCTGCGCGAAGGATGAACGACGCTGGGTTTTTGCCTCTCCCGTGCATGCGGGTGAGAGTCGTGCCGCTGGTAGCACCCTCACCCTCGTCGCTTCGCGCCTCGACCTCTCCCGCGAAGAGCGGGAGAGGTGTACATTTCGATTGCGTGCCATGAGTACAGCAACCATCGATACCCCAGTCGTCATCGCGCCGCGCAGCCCTGCGCAGCTCGCACTGCATCGCTTTCTGCACCGGCCGATCGCCGTTGCCGGGTTGGTCGTGATCGTCGCTTTCATTCTGATCGCGGTGTTTGCCCCGCTGATCGCACCGTACGACCCGATCGCCACCAGTTGGACGGCGATCCGCAAGGCGCCCAGCGCGCTGCACTGGATGGGCACCGACGAGAACGGCCGCGACGTTGCCGCGCGGGTCATCTTCGGCGCGCGCGCAAGTCTTCTGGCCGGAGTCGTTTCGGTGCTGATCGCCGCCGGCATCGGCGTGCCGGCCGGCCTGTTGGCGGGCTTCGCCGGCGGCATCGCCGACATGCTACTCAGCCGTGTGGTCGACGCCATGCTGGCCTGCCCGTTCCTGATCCTGGCCATTGCGCTGGCCGCGTTCCTCGGCCCCGACCTGACCAACGCGATGATCGCGATCGGCGTGTCTACCGCGCCGCGTTTCATGCGCGTGGCACGCGCGGCAACGCTGGATGCGGCGAGCAACGAATATGTCGAGGCGGCGCGCGCGGTCGGCAATCCCCGCTGGCGGGTCGCGGTGCGCCATGTGTTGCCGAACATCGTTCCGCCGGTTCTGGTGCAGGGCACGCTGGCGATTGCCGCGGCGATCATTGCCGAAGCGTCGCTGTCGTTCCTTGGGCTGGGCCAGCAGCCGCCCGATCCGTCCTGGGGTTCAATGTTGAATTCGGCGCAGCGCTTCCTGTCGCAGGCGCCGTGGCTGGCGGTGTTTCCGGGCCTGGCGATTTTCCTGTGCGTGCTGTCGTTCAATTTGGTGGGGGATGGGCTGCGGGATGCGTTGGATCCGCGGGGGCGGTGATGCGCGCGCACCGTCGACGTGCGCCCGGATCGGTTGTCAGCACCACGAAAGCTGATCTTTTGGCAACCGTCCGGTCGGGTCGAAGACTCGCACTCGGTGCGGCCGCTGATCACTCCATTTCCACAGGACGAGGTTGTGGTCGGCATCCGTCGCGCCCGGCGCGAAGCTTGGCACCACGATTCCAGCCTGCTTCGCGGCGATGAGCTTCCTCGCGGTGTCCCATGACGGTGGTTCCTTGCCGTCCGACAGAAACGAGAACCACGCACAGGCCATATCCGCCAGCCGAATACGGTGCGTCGCGCGGCCGGCTTCGTCGCGGAGATCCGCGATGTCGTCGCAATCCACGTTGTAGCAGCACAGGACGCAGGGTTGGATTTTGAATGCCTGCCCCTGATTCGCTTCGTTCACGGCCGCGATGATGCTGAGGCCCAGGCAAAGCGCCTCAACGCCGCGTGGGTTGAACCGGCCGCCATGGATCGCTGCGCCGGCGCCGGAAATTGGTTTGAACGACCATCTGGGATCGTGCGCGCGATAGCACGTCCCGAAAAACCTCAAGCAAAGCCGCCCATCGCGATGTGGTCGAGGTAGTCGCGCAGGGCCGACGCCTTGCCGCTTTTCACCAGCGACTCTGCCGTGCGACCGCCGAACGCGGCGATCGGTTGCGCGCGGTACCAGGCCATCGCGCGTTCCTTCCCCCCGGCCCAGGTTGAAATCCGGCTGACGATCTCAAGCATTTCTTTGACGCGGGATTGGGTTTTGGCAGCCCGGGCACGATCGGTCTTGTAAAGCGCCTGCGGTCCAAGGCCGGTGGTTTCCGCGAGCTGGAGTTTCGACATGCCGAAGCTGGCGGCGACACGATCCATTTCCACCATGCCGGTCGCACCCATCAGCGATGCGATCAACGGAGCATTCTGGGCGCTGGCCGGGCGAGCCGCCACCCGCGGCGCCCCGCCGCTCGGGCGTATCGCAGCTACAGTACGACCCATCTTAGCACGTGGCATCGCTGCTCTCCTGACCGAGTTTTAGGTCAGAATATAGGACAGCGCTTTACTCGAGACAACCGGGGATACCGCCAGAGAGCGTCGCGTGGAGCCGCCTCGCGGCGCCATTCGTGGCCGCACCGCGGTATCGCAGGCTTCGCAGTCGTTCCTCGGGCTGGGCCAGCCTCCGCCCGATCCGTCCTGGGGGTCAATGCTGAACTCGGCGCAACGAATTCTGTCACAGGCGCCGTGGCGGCGGTGTTTCCGGGCCTGGCGACTTTCCTGTGCGTGCTGTCGTTCAATTTGGTGGGGGATGGGCTGCGGGATGCGTTGGATCCGCGGGGGCGGTAGGGACTTGGGACAATGCGCCTTTCGCACTATTTGTCCATGAAATCCTCGTACGTGCGGGAGCTTTCTTGCCGGTTCTCCGACACCGCCAATGCAGGCATGCACACATATGCCTTCATCTGCGGATAAGCGCCGTTCATCAGGCAATCTATGCCACGATTATGAACGCCAATACCAAATCCGGGAAACCCGACAAGCTTGGCAGTCATCGGCAGGCGACTATCCAACAGAAATCTTGCGCCGGCGGGCGAAACCGAATAAGCCATCGTACCGAAACGATGCCGCAGGCGAACCGGTGCGTGAGGAACCTGCAGATTGTGAAACGCCTCCATATTCTTTCGCAATTCGTCCTGATCAAACTGGAGTGTTGATTTGGCAACTCCTTCCGGGATCTCCGCCCAGACCGAACGGCCGAAATTCCAGCCCCAATGGACAATGCCCCAGTCCTTGGGCAATGCATCCACCAATGACTCTTGCGCAGACAAAAAATTCCTTGCAAGCACGACATCATCTTCGGTCACGGTAACCATGGAGTTGGTCTCTATCGCTTTGCGCCACATCACTATGTGGGACAGAGCGCAACCGACCTGCCCATTGCCATAACTCAGTTTGCCGGCGATGAGGCCGCGTCTTTCCAGGGCGCTTCGATCGACAAGGTTTCCGTCAATCGCGGGAAACCGCAGGACGTGCGACAGATGTGCGTTCTGTATTAGGTATTTATCGAGGCGCTCCTTGTCGCGGTCCAAATTTATCACGTAGACGGCCATGGTCCGATTTTCCTTCTCCAGCCACGGCCGACGCCCGACGGTGCAGCGCACGTCGCAGGCGAATCGCACTTGCTGTCGTATTGCGCTGTCATTGCTACACCGCTGTCCATGTTCCGCGCCGCGGTGTCGAAGTCAATCGACTTCCGCCACCTGGGGTCCGAGCCGCAATAAACGAATCAAGTAATGGCCCGCAAACGCGACTACATCGTTCCGCCGACGCAGACCGGCATACAGAATGCCTTCGTGCAGCACGTGAAGTCGTGGATGGCCGGCCCGCCGGATCAAGTGCCCGGCGGCAGGCTCCGCCTGTCCTTGGGCGCTTGACCCGGGGGCCGGCCATGACGGGAGGCGAGCCGGCGGCCCGACCCGGCCCGCGGCGAACCGACCTCGGAGGATGCCGATCGGCTCGTCGGGGACCCAGCCACAGTCTGCTGAAATTGCGGGATGATTGGCCCAGACCGTGCAGCAGGAACCCGGATCAGACACCACATCGCCGAAAATCTGTTGCCCATTGCGCCCGCGATGCGGATGCTGGCGGCAATCGTCCCGGCCAATGGGACGCGCCCAGACGGGCATACAAGGCCAACAGGAAGGTTTTCCATGACACTGAAACGACGTGATGTCCTACGTGGCGCCGCCGGCACCCTCGCCGCCGCCCCGCTTGCCGCCCCGCGGCTGGCCCGCGCCGCCAGCCAAAGCACCCTGACCTTCGTTCCGCAGGCCGATCTGGCGATCCTCGATCCGATCTGGACCACCGCCACGGTCACCCGTAACCACGGCTTCCTGGTGTTCGACACGCTGTTCGGCCAGGACGAGACGTTCAAGCCGTCCCCGCAGATGGCCGCGGGCGCCACTGCCGAGGCCGACGGCAAAACCTGGACGATCAAGCTGCGGCGTGGACTGTTATTCCATGACAAGACGCCGGTGCTCGGGCGCGACTGCGTCGCCAGCCTGCAACGCTGGGGCAAGCGCGACGCCTTCGGCCAGGCGCTGATGGCGGCCACCGATGAGATCAGCGCGCCCGACGACACCTCGATACGTTTCCGGCTCAAGAAGCCTTTCCCGTTGCTGCCGGCCGCGTTGTCGAAGTTCACCACCGTCATCCCCGTCATCATGCCGGAGCGGCTGGCGAAGACCGACGCCTTCACCCAGGTGACGGAGATGGTCGGCAGCGGGCCGTACCGCTTCATGGCCAGCGAGCGCAATGTCGGCAACCAGGTCGTCTACGAGAAGTTCGCCGCCTATCAGCCGGTGGAAAGCGGCACGCCGAGTTGGACCGCCGGCCCGAAGATCGCCAATTTCGAGCGCGTGGTGTGGAAGATCATTCCGGACTCCGCCACCGCCTCTGCTGCCCTGCAGAACGGCGAGATCGACTGGTGGGAGACCCCGCCGAACGACTATCTCGCCCTGCTGCGCAAGAACCCGAACGTCGAGGTCAAGCTGATCGACCCGACCGGTTCCGTCGCCATCCTGCGGATGAACCAGTTGGTCCCACCATTCGACAACCCGGCGATCCGCCGTGTGGTGGTCGAGGCGGTCAGCCAGGCCGACTACATGACGGCCGTCGCCGGCACCGATCGTTCGATGTGGCGCACCGGGGTGGGCGTGTTTACCCCGGATACCCCGCTTGCGTCCTCGGATGGGCTGAGCGTGTTCAACGACAAGCCCGACTACGACAAGGTGAAGCGCGATCTCGCCGCCGCCGGCTACAACGGCGAGAAGATCGTGCAGCTGACGGTCAGTGACCTGCCGGTGCTGACCGCGGAATGCGCGGTCGGTGCGGACATGTTCCGCAAGATGGGCATGAACCTCGATGAACAGGTGATGGACTGGGGTTCGGTGGTGGCCCGCCGCGCCAAGAAGGACCCGCCGGACAAGGGCGGCTGGAACGTGTTCTTCACCGGCTGGAGCGGCACCGACATGTTCAACCCGGCCGGACACCTGTCGCTGCGCGGCAATGGGGCGAGCGCCTGGTTCGGCTGGCCGACCGCGCCGAAGATCGAGGAACTGCGCAGTGCCTGGTTCGATGCGCCGGATCTGGCCGCGCAGAAGCAGATCTGCGCGGAGATTCAGACACAGGTGCTGATCGATGTGCCGTATGTCCCGCTGGGGCAGTATTTTACGCTGCAGGCGTATCGAAAAAGCCTGGCTGGCGTGCTGACCGGGCTGTCGATGTTCTGGAATGTGAAGCGGGTTTGAGAAGGGCGCAGTGGCACGTACAGCTCTCCCGCTGTTCGCGGACTTGGGCGGCGATGAGGGACCAAAGCTTGCCCGCGGGCGATTGATCCGGGGTCGGGGCGTGCGGTGACGCGGGCGAGGGTCGTACCGCGTGCAAGACCCTCACCCGGAGCGCTGACGCGCTCCGACCTCTCCCAGAGCGAGAGGTGCACGGATCAGCTTAGCCAGGCGCCCAGTGTTGCGGCCTCATCGGGGGAAAGTCGCAGCCCCAGCTTGGTGCGCCGCCATAGCACATCCTCGGCCGTGCGGGCCCATTCGGTGTCGCGCAGCCATGACACCTCGCGCTCGGTCAGGTCTGATCCGAAACAAACGCCGAGATCCTCGATGCGCGCCGCGTCGCCCAACATGTCCGGCACCAGCGTGCCGTAGCTGCGCACCAGCCGGTGCAGCGTGCGGTCGGGCAGGAAGCCGTATCGCTGCCGCAGCGTTTCGCGCAGCCCCGCCACGCCATCCCAGGGAAAATCGCCCCCGGGCAACGATGCGCTCGCGGTCCAGTCACCGCGCAGCCCCGGGAAGAACGCCGCCAGCCGCGCCATCGCCGCCTGCGCCAGGCGACGATGCGTGGTGATCTTGCCGCCAAACACCGACAGCAGTGGCGGGTGCCCCTCGAGCTCCAGCACGTAGTCGCGGGTGGCCTCCTGCGCCTTGCCGGCGCCGTCATCGCGCAGCGGCCGCACGCCGGCGTAGCGCCAGACGATGGCGCCCGCCGCAATCGGTCGACGCAGATAGGCACTGACGGCATCGCGCAGATAGGTCTCCTCGGCCGGATCGATCGCCACCTGCGACGGATCGCCGGTGTAGTCCTGATCGGTGGTGCCGATCAGGGTGAAATCCTGCTCATAGGGAATGGCGAAGCAGATGCGCCCGTCGCGGTTCTGGAAGATGTAGCAGCGGTCGTGCTCGAACACCCGCCGCACGACGATGTGGCTGCCTTTCACCAATCGCACGCGGGCCGGCGCATGGTGCCCGATCACATCGCCCAGCACCTGCGAGACCCATGGACCGGCGGCGTTGACCAGCGCGCGGGCGGCGCAATCCGTTCCGTCTGCGAGCGAAAGCTTCCAGGCCCCGTCGACGACCCGGGCGGCCAGGCATCGCGTGCGGGTGCGAATGTCCGCGCCGCGGTTTGCGGCATCGCGCGCCAGCAGCACCACCAGCCGCGCATCGTCCACCCAGCAGTCGGAATACGCGAACGCACGCGTGTACTCCGCCCGCAGCGGCGCCCCCGCCGGATCGGCGCGCAGATCGACGGCGCGCGTGGCCGGCAGGATCGTTCGGCCGCCGAGATGGTCGTAGAGGAACAATCCCAGCCGGATCAGCCACCACGGCCGCAGCCCCGCATGGTGCGGCAGGACGAAGCGCAACGGCCGGATGATGTGCGGTGCGGCGCGCAGCAGCACCTCGCGCTCCGCCAGCGCCTCGCGCACCAGGCGGAACTCGTATTGCTCCAAGTAGCGCAGCCCGCCATGGATCAACTTGGTGGACGCCGACGAGGTTCCGCCCGCCAGATCGCCCTGCTCGACCAGCAAAACACTCAGGCCGCGGCCGGCCGCATCGCGGGCGATGCCGGCACCGTTGACGCCGCCGCCAATGACGGCGAGATCGAACACGCGGCTAGGGATTGTTCGGATCGATCACCGTGCCGGAGTACGGCTCGACATAGACCAGGTGGTCATGGACCTCCTTCACCCCTGGCGTGTTCTCGGCGACCACGATGATGGCGCGACGCTCCTGCTCGTCGGAAATAGTGCCCCATACATCGACGACGCCAGCCGAGACCGTAACGTTCAGCGTGGCAAGCGGGGCCCAGGGCTCCTTCTCCAGCGCATCCAGCAGATGGTTGCGGACGGTGCGGTCATCGCCCGGCGCGGCCGTCGCCTGGCGCGCGGTCACCGCCAGCGCACGCAACAGGTCGGCGCGGCTGCACACGCCCACCACCTTGTCCTGCTGGGTCACCGGCACACGCTTGATCCGGTGCTTCTCCATCAACTCGACGATGTCGCTCAGCGGTGCGTCGGCGTCGACCGATACCACGTCCGGCGTCATCACGTCGGACACCTTGCGCCCATGCGCGTGGGTGAACTCGTCCGCCTGCTTGCCGGGCGAGACCAGCAGGCGGAGCCACCAGGAGCGTTGGTGGTCGGTGCCGAGCTCGGAGCGGTGCAGCAGGTCGCCCTCGGTCACCACGCCGGCCAGGTGGCCGTCGGCGCCGACCACCATCAGGCCGGAGATGCGGTGGTCCAGCATCAGCTTGACGGCGTCCTCGATCGACGCATCGGGCGCGACCGAGATCACACGGCGGGTCATTACGTCGGCGGCGTTCATGGGGTCTATCCCTGATCGTTGAGGCGTTATCCGCTATGTTCGGCGGACAGTCGTTCCAGGTGTCGTCGAACCAGGAGCAGGCGGTCGAGGCGCAAGCGTTGACGATCGTCGGTCAGCCGCCAGCCAGCAAGATACACCATGACGCCGGCCGCGAGACCACGTCCACTCGGCAATAATGGCTCAGCAGGATCTGGCCAGCGACCACGGCTACAGAGCGCACGCCGCGTCACCGCACGCTGTGAGGTGCGGAGGTCCGCCGATCAATATGTCAGTGGACCGAATATTCGCCCCAGTCTAACGTCGTGTGCTGGAGGGCAGTGAACGGATGCCAATCGACGCAGGCAAGCTGCCGTCAATGCTTGCCGCCGGTGTGGTGGTTGGCCTGATAACGGTGATCAATGCGCTGGCCTTTGCCGGCCTGATCTTCGCGGGCCCGTTGGCGCCGGGCCTGCTGGCCGGGATCTCCGCACTGCTGCTTGGCGGTACAATCAGTTGCGCACTGATCGCCTTGACCAGCCGCTACCCCGGCCTGGTCGCCGCGCCTTCCCCGAGCGCCACCCCGATATACGCATTGATTGCCGCCGCATTCGAGCCGCAGCTTGCTGGTTTACCCGATCCGGTGCTGCGCGCGCAGGTGATCGTGGTCGTGTGTGGCCTCGCCACCATCCTGACCGGCCTGGCATTGGCCCTGATCGGATTGCTGCGAGCCGGGTCGCTCGCCCGGTTTCTGCCCTATCCCGTTGTTTGCGGTTACAATGCCGGGCTGGGGTGGATGTTCGTGCTGGGTGGCCTGGCACTCACGCTGAACGTACCGCTTGCCGAACTGAGCGTGCGGCAGCTCGGACAGTCCGCGGCGCTGGCACCCGCAATGTGCTGCGTGGCTCTCGCCGTCCTGATCTATGCGCTTGACCGCCGCCTGCGACATTGGGCCGTGATCCCGACGCTGCTGGCGGTTGCGTTCGTGCTGTTCCATGGCGCGCGTACGGCCTTTGGTGTTGATCTCGAAACGGCCACCCGCGCGGGCTGGCTACTGGGACCGTTCGCGCCGGGCCATATTTTTTCGCCACCATCGGCACGGGCCTTCGCAGCAATGCCCTGGGAACAGCTCCCGACATTGCTGGCGCTGTGGTTGACGTTGGTGCTGATCGTCTCCACCAGCGCGATCATGACCATCAGCGGGCTGGAACTCGAACTGCGTTGCAGCCTGGACTTCAATCGCGAACTCTGGTCGGTCGGCGGCGCCAATATCGCGACCGGTTTGGCGGGGGGAGTCGCCGCGAGCCCATCGCTGCTATCGACCGCGCTGGCGCACCGGATGGGCGGTACGGGGCGAGCCGTGGGCGTGGTGGCGGCGTTATGCTGCGCCAGTCCGTTGCTGTTCGGCACCGATGCCTTGAACGCTGTCCCGCGCTTTATCGCCGGCAGCCTGCTGCTGAGCAATGGGCTCGAGCGGCTGATCAACCGGGTGTGGTTCGAGCGTGAACGCCTGCCTTGGCACGAATGGAGTGTGGTTGTCGCCGTCCTGCTGGCGGTCGCGGTGCTGGGCTTTATCAACGGCGTGCTGCTGGGGTTGGCCATCACGCTGGTAACGTTCGTGTTGAACTACCGGCGCATACCGGTGATCCGGGACGCGTCGAGCGGTGCCGGCCTGCGCAGCAGCATGGTGCGAGGGCCGGAAGCGGAACGCGTGCTGGCGCGCGATGGCGGAACGATCCAGCTCTGGCGGTTGCAGGGCTATCTGTTTTTCCTGAATGCCACAAGCTTGCTGCACGTCGAGCATCCGGGCGGCTTACGGTTTCTGGTGCTGGATTTCGCCGCCGTCTCGGGCATCGACAGCTCTGGCTGTCAGGTCGTGCGCCGCCTGCAGCAGATCGCGGCGGAGGCAGGCTGCGCTCTGCTGATGACCGGCCTGACCCAGGCGCTACGCGCCCAGCTGCGTCGGCAAGGCGTACGCACGGCGCAGCCGGTGGCGCTGGAGCGGTTCGGCACGACCGACGAGGCGCTTCAGCACGCCGAGACCGTCGTGCTGGCGGAAGCCGGCATCGTCGAGAGCGACGTCGCCCGTACGCTGGACCAGGAGATCGCCACGACGATTGGATCGGCGATCGAGCCTGACCGGCTGACACCCTATACGGATCAGCTTGCCTTCGCGCAGAACGAGGTCCTGATGCGTCAGGGCGACGTTGCCGATGCGATGTATTTCATCGCCCAGGGCACGGTATCGGCGTATCTGGAACGTCCCGGGAAGACCGCGATTCGCATCAGGACGGCCGGTGCGGGAACTCTGGCCGGAGAGATCGGCATCTATACCAGGGAATGCCGGACCGCCACCGTGCGCGCCGAAACGCCCTGCGTGGCACAGCGGCTTTCCTTGTCGTCGATCCGTCGCATGGAGCAGGCGGACCCGGCACTCGCCGCTATGCTGCACCGGTTCCTGATCACGGTGCTGGCGCTCAAGCTGACCAGCACCACCCAGGTGGTGGAGCGCGCGGCCGACTGATCGGCGCCTATGCCGCGTCATGCCGGGCATTGGCCCGGCATCACGGGGGGCACCGTCGGTGGGTCAATCATTAGGGCCGCTGGTATTATCCCCCGGCGAACTTCGCCAGCAGCCGCGCGTGTGAGCGGATGCCTTTGTGGAAGCAGCGCTGCTCGAACTTCTCGTTCGGGCTGTGGATCTGGTCGTCGTCGAGGCCGAAGCCCATCAGCAGCGTATCGATCCCCAGCACGCGATGCAGCGAATTCACCACCGGAACGGAACCGCCGCAGCCCATCAGCACCGCCGGACGGCCATATTCCGCGGCGAGGACGTCCTGCGCGGCGCGCACCCAGGGCTGGTCGGTGTTCACCTCGATCCCGCGCGAGGACGAATGCGTCAGGAACGTGACCGTGGCGCCCTCCGGCAGGCGGTCGTTGATGAAGCGCTGGAACTGCGCGAACACCTCATCGGGGTCCTGGTCGGCGACCAGGCGGAACGACACCTTGGCGCTGGCCTCGGACGCGATCACCGTCTTGCTGCCGGGGCCGGTGTAGCCGCCCCAGATGCCGTTGATGTCCGCGGTCGGCCGCGCCCACAGCCGCTCCAGGGCCGAGTAGCCGCGCTCGCCTACCGGTTTTGACAGGCCGATGCCACCGAGGAATGCCGCCTCATTGAAATGCAGCGCGTCCCACTGTGTGCGTTGCGCGTTGGCGATCGGCTTTACCCGGTCGTAGAAGCCGGGAAGCTGAATGCGCCCGTTGTCGTCCTGCAGGTCGCCCAGGATGCGGGTCAGCGCGTTGATCGGATTGAGCGCGGAGCCGCCGAACAGCCCGGAATGCAGATCGCGATTGGCGGCTTTCAGCGTGACCTCGAAATAGGCCATGCCGCGGAGGCGGGTGGAGACCGCGGGGGTGTCGATGTCCCACATCCCGGTGTCGCTGATCAGCGCGATGTCGGCGGCAAGCTCCTGCTTATTGGCGGCGATGAAGGGTTCCAGGCTGGGACTGCCGACTTCCTCCTCGCCCTCGATCAGCAGCGTGACGCGCGCCGGAACGCCGCCGCCGGCGTCGTGCCAGGCGCGCAACGCTTCCACGAACATCATGGTTTGGCCCTTGTCATCCACCGCGCCGCGCGCGACGAAGCGCTTGCCGTGCGGGCCGTCGACGAGCTGCGGCTCGAACGGCGGGCTGTGCCACAGCTCCAGCGGGTCGACCGGCTGCACGTCGTAGTGGCCGTAGAACAGGACGTGCGGACCGGTGTAGCCGGCGGGGCCGTCGTGATGGGCGACGACCGCTGGCTGCCCCGCCGTTGGGCGGACGGCGACGTTGAAGCCAAGCCCGGCAAGCTGGTCGCGGCACCATTCGGCGGCACGCAGGCAGTCCGGGAGATGCGCCGGCTGCGCGCTGACCGAGGGAATGCGCAGAAGATCGAACAGCCGGCCGCGGGAGGCGTCCAGGCCGGCGTCCACGTGGCGGAGCACGGTATCGACGGTGCCAGGCGAGGGGGCAGGGGAGGGGGCGGACATGGCGGCTCCGTGCGGTTGGTGGGCGCGCACCTTGCCATGCGTTCGCAATCGGTCAACTTTCGGATGTGGGCATCGTCTGATATCGCCGGACGACGCGACGCTTCGGCGGTCGGCGTCCTGTCTCCGAGGCGGGATCGCAGCAGGTCCGCGTCCGGGCCCGGACCGGGGCCCCGCGGGCTCACCCATAAGTCATGATCGGAGAATATGGCATGATCGAAGAACATGGAGGGTGCGTCGCTTGCGGACCAATTGCAGGATGCCCGAAACGGAGGCCGCGCAATGATCGAGCTGGCCGAGACAGCTCGCCAGTATATTGGCGTTCTCGCCAACGTCACCCGCGCGAGGGCGGCAAGGCGGCGCCTCATGGGCATCTATCACCGGTATCAGTCGTTCACGATGATCGCGCCCGAGACCTACGTGAACAACCTGCAACTCGTCGAGGCACAAGCACCGGCGACCGGCTGCATTGTCGAGTGCGGTGTGTGGCGGGGCGGTATGAGCGCCGGCATGGCTGACCTGCTGGGCGGCACA
This sequence comes from Acetobacteraceae bacterium, assembly GCA_035696165.1. Lineage (GTDB taxonomy): Bacteria > Pseudomonadota > Alphaproteobacteria > Acetobacterales > Acetobacteraceae > Palsa-883. Next base: position 21,586 of record DASRQX010000348.1, read on the forward strand.
CGGTTTCACTACCTGATGGACAGCTACGAGGGCTTGCCACCGGTGCAGGAGATCGACGGCCCGGCGGCCGTTGCATACCAAGCCGACAAGACGTCACCGGGCTACCTCGACAATTGCGCCGCCGATCGCAGCTTCGCCGAACGCGCCATGTCGCTGTCAAGCGCCCGCGGATACGAGTTGGTTCAGGGGTGGTTCAGCGACACGCTGCCCAGCTTCGTCCCGAGGGAGCCAATCGCCGTGCTTCGCCTGGACGGCGACTGGCACGAGTCCACCATGACCTGCCTGGTGCATCTGTACGATCATGTTGTCGAGGGCGGCCCGATCATCTTTGACGATTACTACATCTATGACGGATGCAGCCGCGCGGTGCACGACTTCCTGGCGGAGCGGAAAGTGCCGGCCAAGATCCAAGGCGACCGCGATTATGCCCTCGCTTATCTCGTCAAGCCCGGTGTCGACGGACAGCTTCGACCCAGGCAGAAACCTGTGGTTGACGCGGCGGCTTCCAGCGTACCGATACGAATGCGAAGTTAGAGCTCCCCAACAGTGTGACTAGGCAACCTGGTGTGTTGGCACAGATCGGTGCCTTGGCCGTCGTGACTGCGCTGATTTCCTCCGCATCTCCGGCGGTAGCGCAGCACGCCACGCCCAGCGTGGAACCAACAACCGCACCGCCCATCTCATAAGGTGCGTCATCCACGGGATATCCCACAGCTGAGGTAATTGGGGAGCTTTTGTCGGCACGTTCGGTAGAGTGTCGACTTCGTGGGTTTCCGAGGAATATTCCCTTGAGATTGGCGGTGACGATGCACGGCACCTACGCAAATCGGTGGCGGGAAATAGGGGAATCGGTAGTGCGTTTCGTCACAAGTATGATCACCAAAAGCGTCCGCTAACGAGCGGTGCGCCCCAGGGACAGGCTCCGGTCGGCCATTCACGACTTCCTCGGTGGCTGCACAAAAGTCGTGGATGGCCGGCCTGCGCCGGCCATGACGGGGTGGGTTTCAGATCGCGATCTCGCGTCCCAGTTCCACTACCGTTTCGGCGGGTAGGCGAAAATAGTCCGTCACGTGCAGCGAGTTGCGTTGCATGAAGGCGAACATCGCCTCGACCCAGTGCGGCAGGCCCTTGCCGTCCTCGCGCGCCACCACCGTCTCGTGACCAACGAAATAGGTCAGGTCGGCGGGATCGATGCCGCAGCCGTCGGCGTGCGCTTCCCGCAGCAACAATGGGATATCCGGACGCTGCATGAAGCCGAAGCGCGCGTGGCCGCGCCAGATGCCGGGCGCGATCTGCTGCACGCTCAGCCGTTGCGCCGCCGGGACATGCGGCACCATCTGCGTAGTCACAGTCAGGATAAACACCCGCTCATGCAGCGCGCGATTGTGGCGGACATGCCACACCATCACCGGCGGCACGTCGCTGGTGGTGCGCGTCATGAACACCGCCGTCCCCGGCACGCGCGGCACCTCGCGCGCCACGAGTTGTGCGAGGAATTCGCCGATCGGCACCACCGCGTCGCGCATCCGCGTGGCCACCGCCTGGGCGCCCAAGTGCCACACCAGCATCAGGCCGTACACCACGGCGGCCAGCAGCAGCGGCACGTAGCCGCCGTCGGCGATCTTCAGCATGTTCGCCGCGACGAAGGCGGCGTCCACCACCGCCAGCGCGCCGGCGACCAACGCGGCAGCGAGCAGGCTCCACTGCCAAATTTCGCGCATCGCGATGAACAGCAGCATCGTGGTCATCAGCATCGTCATCGAAACGGCGATGCCGTAGGCGGCGGCGAGGTTGTCCGACTTGCCGAAGCCGACCGTCAGGCCGATCGTCACCAGCATCAGCAGCCAGTTCACTGGCGCAACGTAGATCTGCCCATAGCCCTCGGCCGAGGTCTGGGTGATCGACAGGCGCGGCAGCCAGCCGAGCTGGATCGCCTGGCGCGTCATCGAGAACGCGCCGGTGATGATCGACTGGCTGGCGATGATGGTCGCCACCGTCGCGAACAGGACCAGGGGTATCAGCAGCGATGCAGGCGCCAGCCGATAGAAGATATTGCCGCTGGTCGGCGCGCCTTCCACCACCAGCGCGGCCTGGCCCGCATAGTTCAGCAGCAGCGCGGGCAGCACGACCGCCGACCAGGCCAGCCGGATCGGGCGGGCACCGAAATGTCCCATGTCGGCATACAGCGCCTCGGCCCCGGTGACGCACAGGAACACGCCGCCCAGCACCAGGAATCCGGTCATTCCGCTAGAGAGCAGAAACTGCAACCCGTGGCGCGGGTCGATCGCCAGCAGCACCGCCGGGTGCCGCGCGATGCCGCCGATGCCGAGCAGCGCGATGATGACGAACCATGCCGCCATCACCGGCCCGAAGGCGACACCGATCCGCGTGGTGCCGAACCGCTGGACGGCGAACAACGCGAACAGGATCAGCACGGACGCGGGCAGGATGAAGGGATGGAAGGCGGGTGTGGCGATGTCCAGGCCCTCCAGCGCCGACAGCACCGAGATGGCCGGGGTGATCGCGCCGTCGCCATAGATCAGCGCCGCGCCGAACAGCCCCACCGCGACGATCGCCGGCCGGTGTCCGCGCTTGATGCCGAGCAGCGACATCAGCGCCAGGATGCCGCCTTCCCCGTCGTTGTCGATGCGCATCGCCAGCGCAACGTATTTCACCGAGGTGATGATGATCAGCGTCCAGACGATCAGCGACAGCGAGCCGAGCGCGGCCTGTGCCGATGGATGGTCGCCGGTGGTGTCGAGCACCGTCTTCAGTGTGTACAGCGGACTGGTGCCGATGTCGCCGAACACCACGCCGAGCGCGGCGAGGCTCATTGTGGTCAGCCCGGAACGGTTGGTCGGTGGGGCGGTGGTGACGGCGGATTGGGTCAACTGGCAGGCCTCCTGCGTGGGGCGGAACAGCTTGGCGCGTCTGCCTTGCGGCAATGGCGGAACAGTGTGGCGCGTTCCGCCTTGCGGCGATGGCGGAAGGCGCTACCCCAAGGTCAAGCGCCGGGGGTAGGGCTTTTCCGCCCTACAACGTTGTCGCCTGCATTCCCATGGTGCGGAACTTGTCCGACATCGAGCTCAATCTGGCATCCCATTCCTGGTTGATCGGCTGGTGCTCGATCAGTGTGTGGAACCGTACCATCATCATGATCAAGAACAACGGCTTGATGAACGACGCACGCAGGGCGCCGGCGAGCAAGAGTGCGATGATGATGGTGACGACAGCGGCGGACTCCCGCACCGAATGCGGCAGCAGCACAGTGATGGCTGCGGCCGGAGCGAGCAGCGCCAGCCAAAGCAGGAAGCTCAGCACGCGTTCCTGAATGACGATCCAGATCGAGGTTTCCAGGATCGGCCTGGCGTTCTGGCAGTAATACACAATGCCCTCGCGTGCGCCGCGCCACGGGTCCTGATCGTTGCGCGCCAGGTTGTACGACAAGATCACCTTGTCCAGGTAGCGCGTGGCGGCGCGCATCACGATGTTGATCAGGTTCGACAGGCTCTCGAGGCCCGGGATGGGCAACATCTCGGCGATCCAGTCGAGCGTGCGGTGGAACGCGGCCAGGATGCCGCGCACCAGCATGTTCAGGCCATACAAGGCGTTCACCTGGCCGAACCGTTCGATGACGACGCGTTTGCCGTAGGCGAGCTGCGGCTCGGTACCGTTGCCGACCTGGCCGCGCGTGATCAGATCGGTGAGCACGGCGACGTGACCGCAGGCCAGCAGGTGCAGCAGGTAGCGCAGTACCGCGCCCCAGAACCAGCCGATGCCGACGACGCACAGGATGAACCACACGACGCCGAACGCCTGGGCGATGTGGGTGCCGAGCCAGGCGGCGCCGCCGAAGGTAATGACCAGCCAGATGATGCAGCCCAGCGCGTAGGCCAACAGGATGCCGCAATGCGCCAGCGCGTAGGGCAGGCTCTTCAGCAGCAGGCCGATCGCAGTGCCAAGCCCGTGGTCGCGCACCGCCAGCGGATAGGAATGGCGGACCGGCGCGAACACCGGTGGTGGCGGCGTGGTGGACGGGTTGGTCCAGACGCTGGGGTTCGGTCCGGCGTCGAATGGCTGGTCGCTCGACATTTGGTCCGACATTCCCCCGATGGGCAGCCGGGTCGGCCGCATTCATTGGTATCCAATCATGGTCCTGGCCGCGCCGCATCTTTTAATTCTGCCCCGTGCCGACTGCTGTCTACGACCGCCTTTCCGCTGACCTCTCTCCCCGACGTCCTTCCGCTAACCGCTCTTTCCAACCCCGTCCCGCTAACCGCTCTGTCCAACCCCGTCGCGCTTACCCCTCCCCCCAACCCCCTCGCGCAGGGGGAGGGGGAGAATATTGGAGGATGTTACGGGCCGTCGCGCGTCTGGTCACGTTACGGCAACCTCCGCTAGAACCGATCCGGGGCGTGCCATCGCGCGGTCCGCGGAATCGAGCAATGCACAAACCTGTCCTGGCTGTCGCCGTGCTGCTGCTGTGCGGTTGCACCCTGGGTCCCGACTTCAAGCCGCCGGAAGCATCGGCGCCGGAAACCTGGACCAGCGCGTCAGCCAAGCCGGCCGCCAGCGTGCCGGTGGCAGCGCCGATCGACCCGAACTGGTGGAGCCTGTTCCATGACAATGAGCTGACCACGCTCGAGGAACACGTCGCCACGGAGAATCTGGATGTCCGGGTGGCCACGATCCGTCTGGCCGAGTCGCGCGCGCAACTTGGCATCATCGCGGCGGACGCGTATCCGAACTTCGAGGCGAACGCCTCCTATCAGCACACGAAGCCGTCCAACAACGGTGAGTTCTCAGGGCTGACCGGGGGCGCCGCCAGCCCTTCCTCTGGCGCCAACGGTGCGGCGGGCAACACCACAGGCGGGCTGAAAGGCTCCACGATCCCCGCCCTCGACATCTATCAGTACGGGTTCGACTCGACCTGGGAGCTCGACTTGTGGGGCAGGGTGCGGCGCGCCGTCGAGGCGGCTGACGCCAGCGTGACCAGCAGCGCGGAGACGCGGCGCGACACGCTGCTGACCTCGCTCGCCGAGGTGGCGCGGGATTATCTGCAACTGCGCGGGACACAGGTGCGGCTGCAGATCGCGCACGACAATCTGAAAAGCGCGGAGCAGAGTCAGGAGCTGACTCGTGAGCGCGCCTTGGGCGGGGTGACGACCGATCTCGACGTTGCCAACGCCTCGGCGCAGGTGGCCACCTTCGCGGCGGAGATTCCGTCCCTGGAAGAGCAGGAACGGCAGTTCATCAACGCGCTAAGTCTGCTGCTGGGCCAGCCGCCGCAGGCATTGAGGGACGAACTGGCGGAGGCGCGGCCGGTGCCGCCGGTGCCGCCGCGGATCCCGGTGGGGCTGCCCTCGGAATTGGCCCGCCGGCGTCCCGACATCCGCCAGGCCGAGGCACAACTGCACGCCGCGACAGCGACGATCGGCGTGGCGGAGGCGAATTTCTATCCGTCCTTCACGCTGGGCGGCAGCGTCGGCATTCAAGGATTGCAGTTGGCGCAACTGTTCGACCTGAGCTCGCTGATGTACGCGCTGGGTCCGTCGATCAACATCCCGATCTTCGAGGGTGGGCGGCTGAAGTCGACGCTGGAATTGCGCCAGCAACAGCAGAAGGAAGCCGCTGTCGTATATGAGCGCACCGTGCTGAACGCCTGGCACGAGATCGACAACAGCATTAGCGCCTACCAGGCCGAGCAGCACCGGCGTGACCAGTTGGCCGAGGCGGTGGTGCAGAATGAGCGCGCGGTGTCACTGGCGCAAAGTCGTTACGAGCAAGGGGTCTCGGATTTCCTCCAGGTGCTGGACGCGCAGCGCAGCCTGTTCGTCACGCAGCAGGCGCTGGCCGACAGCACGACGACGATCGATACGGACCTGGTAGCGATCTACAAGGCGCTGGGCGGCGGCTGGGAGATCGATTTCCCGGACCAGCAGACGGTCGCCGCCAAGTAGCGTGGAAAAGCCGAGTGTTGGGCGGAAAAGCGGAGTCCCTTCCGCTACTTGCGCCGCGTCTAAAGCCACCCATGTGTGCAACGTCTGACAGCAGCGGAAGGCGCTTGCCCCCGGAATAATACCAGATGCCGAAAGTCTTGACTCTCCACTCGTCATGGCCGGCCTTCGCCGGCCATGACGGGGTTGGGCAGCGGACGGGGTTGGGCAGCGTACGTCAATGCTTTCGGCCGCTGGTATGAGTCCGGGGGCAGGCATTTCCGCCCTACATTCGGCGCCCGGCTGTTTCCACCAGCACCGCACGCGCTTGCGGTCGGACGCCGCGCGCGCGGATCCGCTCGCGATGGGCGGTATACAGCCCGCTGGCAATGATGATGGCGGCGCCCACCAGGGTCCATTCATCGGGCAGGTTATCGAACACCAGCCAGCCGCTGATTGTTGCCCAGATCAATTGGACATAGGAGAACGGCGCCAGCACCGAAGCCGGTGCCCAACGGTGCGCCAGGACAGTGAGCCATTGCCCGGCGGAGGACAGCACGCCCACCACCAGCGCGAGCAGCAGGTGCGGCAAGCTCGGCACGACGAACACAAAGGGCAGCATCGCGGTCAGCACCACCGCTCCGACCCCCGCCGTCCAGGCCAGGGTCGTCGTCGTCCGCTCGGTGGTCGACATCTTGCGGGTGATCACCAGGGCCAGCGCCCAGCAGGCCGAGGACGCGACGCCGAACAATGCCGCGGGCTGGAATCCGCCGGTGCCCGGCCGCGCCACGATCACCACGCCGAGCATGCCCACCGCGGTTGCCGCCCAGCGGCGCAGGCCGACGACCTCGCCCAGGATCGGGATCGACAGCACGGTGATCATCAGTGGCGAAATGAAGCTGATCGTGCTGGCCTGCGCGATCTGCATGCTGCTGATGCCGAAGACGAAGAGCACGGCGGAGCCGACCACGCACAGCCCGCGCACCACCTGCAATGTTGGGCTGCGCGGCCACAACGAACGCACATTCGCCGAACGCGCCAGCCAGCCGACGAACAGCACGAAGATCATGTAGCGGATCCAGGCGATCTCGATCACCGGCAGACTCTCGGTGAGGAACTTCGCCATCGTGTCGGAGCAGGCGAACACTGTCGTCGCGATCAATGACAGCGCGATGCCCCGCAGCGGGTTGTCGGCCCCGGGGCTGTTCGCCGAGCTATATCCCTCGGGCATCAGCCGACCTTTGCATCAGGACGCGATCAGCCGGGTCAGCTCCGCGGGCGTGCTCAGCATCGGATAGTGGCCGGTGTCCAGCTCGAACCAGCTGGCGCCCAGGCGGTCCGCGGCGCGGCGCTGGTGCGCGACCGGCGGGTTGGCGCTCTGGCGGCACCAGATCACCGTTGCGCTCCAGGGGTCGTTCCAGAACCGTTCAAGGTGGACCGGGGCCTGCATGCAGGCGATCGGGTGCATCGTGTAGCGCGCCAGCGCCCAGTCGCGCAGGGCGGGATCGAGGCCGGCGAACAGCCGCCCGGCGGCGTCCTGCCGCGACGGACCGACCGACAGCTCGGTGCTGACCGGGGTGGGACGGCGGGTGACGATGTCGCCGATTGTCTCGCCATCGAACAGGGCGAGCGCGTCGGCGAACACCACGCGGCCGATCCGCTCGCGCGCGAGTTCGGCGGCGCGGCACAGCACCATGCCGCCACTGCTGGTGCCGACCAGCACGACGTCGCGCAGATCCTCATGGAACAGCAGGCCGGCCAGTTCTTCGGCCTGGGTCTCGGTGGTGATGCCGGGGCGTAGCTGGTGTTGCCGTTCCGCGCAGCCGTCCAGGGTCGGCGCCAGCACCAGGTTTCCGGCGGCGCGCAGTGATGCGGCCACGTCCCGCCAGATCCAGCCGCCCTGATAGGCGCCGTGGATCAGCACATAGGTCGTCATGGGTTTCCTCCTGATTTTTCCGATGATTTCGCCGGGGTAGCCGTGCTGCCGCCCGCTGCGCTGCCGCCCGGTGCGACGCCCCCTGGTGCAACGCTAACGTATGGCGGCGGTTCGCCGGCAAGGGCATAGGTCGGCGTGGCCGGCGTTACACCGACCTCGGCCGCCTGATTGGCCGGGCCGTCCGGCGCGCTGGTCGCGTTCTTGACTTCGGTCAGCCCGATCGGCGCCTTGAAGAATGCGTACGTCGACACCTCGGACCCTTCAGTGCGGGCAACCGCGGTGGGCAGTGACGAGACTTCGAGCCAGTCGCTGGAGGCCAGGTTGAGCGGGCGCTTGTCCTTGAGATCTGGTACCTCTGACGATTTGGCGACATCGATGTGTCCGTCGGCCCAACGCCCGCAGGTTGGCGGTGACAGCAGGCCGCCGAAATAAAAGCCATCGACCTCGACGAAGAAAACGAGCTGTTCGGCCTCTCCGTGGCCGGCTCTGGTCAGCGCCAGGTCGTAGCCGCCGGTATCGACGTGGTAGGTGAACGTGCCCTTGGGCGGAATGGTCGTCTTGGCGGTGGAGGCGACCCGCAGCGTGGCGCCGTCCTTGCGGTAGAAATACGTCGTGATCGGCGGGACCGCGCGCGGGTCGCCGCCGGTGTAATGCAATGTGATATCGATCGAGCGTGGGATTCGCTTGATCAGCGATGGATCGACCTTGCTGGTGTAAAGCCAACGGACCGGCTCGGTCACCTGGTCGCCCGGTCGGCAGACGACCGAGATCCGCGTGACCTTCGTCTCACAGCCGGACAGCGTCACGGCCAGCACCGCAGCCGCTGCAAGCGACCTTAAGGCGCGCATCCTCCACTCCGAATTATTGAATCGCCGCCGGTCAGGACAGCGTGCAGACGACAGCCGCACGCAGACTACGCCAGCGATTGATTCGACGCGATGGGGTGCGTGACTTTCGCGACGCGGCAAAGCGCGCCAGACTGGCGTTGCCGGATCGCCACGCAAGATGCCCCATTGGCGATGCCCGATGGCTCAGCCGGCAAGAGAGGTCCGCATGATCCGCAAATTCACCACCGTCTATCCCGGTCATGTCGACCTGCCCGACCGCGGGCAGGACGCCACGCCGGCGAACGAGCGGCGCTATTCCAACGAGCACCTGGCGAGTGTCTTCGCCAAGTCCGAGGCGATCGCGCAACTGATGGACCGCACCGGCTGGGACACGCTGTGGCTGGCCGAGCACCACTTCCAGGTCGAGGGCTACGAAGTGATGCCGAACCTGCTGATGGCGGCGGTGCATCTGTGCCATTTGACTCGCGATCTGAAGATCGGCTGCGGGTTCAACATCGCGCCGATGTGGCACCCGCTGCGGCTGGCCGAGGATTTCGCCTGCGCCGACATCATGACCAAGGGCCGCACCGTGTTCGGCGTCGGCCGCGGCTATCACACCCGCGAGGTTGAAACGTTCGGTGCCCCGATGCTGGACCAGGAGGCCAATCGCGAGCTGTTCGAGGAGCAGGTCGGGATCATCTTCAAGGCGTTCGACAACGAGAGCTTCTCGCATCGGGGAAAACACTACACGCTGCCGCCGGAGGTGCCGTATCGCGGCTACACGCTGAAGGAACTGACCTTGGTGCCGCGGCCGATCCATCGTCCGGTGGAGACCTGGCAGCCGGTGGTCAGCGCGAGCGCGCGCGGGTTGGACTTCATGGTGAAGCACGGCATCAAGGGCGCCGTGGGCGGCGGTGCCGCGACGATGCAGCAGGGGCCGATCACCGCGTATCGCGACGCCGCGGCGCGGGCTGGGATGGATCTGAAGCTGGGCGAGAATTTGATGATCGGGATTTTTTTCCACCTCGCCGATTCCCGGGCCAAGGCGTTGCAGGCGGTCACCCCGTTATACGAGGAACACGCCAAGATGTTCGCGCCGCTCGGGTTCCTTCCGGGGGTGACGAAGGAGCAGATCGCGGCGATCGGCCGGCGTGGCGGCTGGGCCGGCGTGGGGGTCCCGACCGTTGAGCACTTCATGGAGATGGGTGCCTGGTTTGCCGGCACGCCGGAGGGGCTCGTTGCGTACCTGAAGGAGCTGGAGACGCGCTATCCTGGGATGGAGCACATCAACCTCAGCACGCCGATCGGCACGCCGCAGGCGATGATGCTGGACCAGTTCCAGTGGGTGTCCGAGGCGGTGATACCGCATTTCCGCTGACTGTCGCTTTACTTCTCCCGCTTTTCGGCGGGGTCGCGGAGCATTGGCGACGCGGGTGAGGGTGGTGCTGTGGCACGACCTTCACCCGTCTCGCTCCGCTCGCCGACCTCTCCCGCGAAGAGCGCGGGAGGTGTACTTATGTGCTTAGAACAACGAATACCCACCATCGATCACGAACGTATCGCCCGTGTGATACCGCGACGCAGCGCTCATCAGATACACCGCGATGCCGCCGAAGTCCGCCCCGGTGCCCCAGCGCCGCATTGGCACACGTGGCAGCACCTTGGTGCGGAACCCGTCAGTGCCGACGGCATTCGCGGTCATATCGGTCTCGATCCATCCCGGCAGGATCGCGTGCGCCCGTACGCCATGGCGAGCGAACTCCACCGCCATTGCCCGCACCATCGAAATCACCCCACCCTTTGTCGCGGCGTAATGTTCCGACCGCGGCGCCGCCTCGATCGCGGCGAGGGACGCCGTCCCCACCAGCACCCCACCGCCTCCTCGTGTCACCATGTGCCGTGCCGCCGCGCGGAACGTGTAGAACGCGCCGTGCAGATTGACGCGCAGCACGCGGTTCCATTCCTCGGTCGTCATGTCCAGGAATGACGTCACGCCGCGCCCGCTGACCCCCGCATTGGCGAAGCACCCATCGACCCGTCCCAGTGCGCCGAGCGTTGCGGCGAACGCTTCGCCCACCGCCGCCTCATCGCCCACATCACAGCGTAGCGCCAGCACGCGCCGGCCGTGGCCGCGCAACTGTTCCGCCGCCGCGTCGTTCTTCGCCGCGTTGGTGCCCCAGATCGCCACGTCGGCTCCCGCCTGGGCCAGCGCCATCGCCATGCCCAGCCCGATACCGCTGTTGCCGCCGGTGATCAGCGCCACCTGGCCGGTCAGGTCGAAGGGTGCGTAGCTCATTGTGCCTACTCCGCCGCCACTGCAACAACCGGTGCGCGGGCGATGCGCAGCACCAGCAGCGAGGCCAGCAGGCAGGCCATCCCGCTGGTCAGGAACGCCAGCAGATAACTGCCGGTCAAGCCACGCACCGCGCCGGCGCCCACCGCTGCGACCGCCCCGCCGACCTGATGGCCAGCGTAAATCCAGGACATCATCACCGGCCCGTCCCTGCGGCCGAACACCGCATTGGTCAGCGCGAAGGTTGGCGGCACCGTGGCGATCCAGTCCAGCCCGTAGAACAACGCGAAGGCCGACAGGCTGACGACGTCGAACGGGGTGAACGGCAATATCACCAGCGACAACCCGCGCAGGCCGAAATACCAGAACAACAGCACCCGCGGATTGTATCGGTCGGTAAACCAGCCGGAGGCTGTGGCGCCCATCATGTTGAAGATGCCAAACGATGCCAGAAACGATGCGCCGGTCACCTCCGGGATGCCGTGGTCGACACAATAGGCGATCAGGTGAGTGCCGATCAGCCCGTTGGTGGACAGGCCGCAGATGCTGAAGCTCGCGGTCAGCAACCAGAAGTCCAGCGACCCCAGACCGCGGCGCAGACCCTGGATCGCCACGGTGAACGGATTGCGCGTGCTTGGCACACTGACCGGTTGCTCGGTTGCGCCATAAGGCAGTAGACCGACATCCGATGGTCGTTCCGCCAGTAGCAACGCCACCACGGGGATCATCACGGCGACCGCGAGGGTGACGGTGATCGACACGCTGCGCCATCCATGGTGCTGCGCCAGCGCCGCGAGCACCGGCAGGAAGATCAACTGCCCGGTGGCGTTGGCCGCCGTCAGCAGCCCCATGACCAGCCCGCGCCGTGTCATGAACCAGCGATTCGCAACCGCCGCCGCCATTCCCACCGCGCCGGCCCCGGCGCCGACGCCGATCATCAGCCCCCAGGTGACGTACAACTCCCACGGCGTGGTCATGAAGCAGGATGCGAAGCTGCCGGCGAGCAGCACCAGCATCGCCAGCAGGATCGTGCGTTTCAGTCCGAAGCTCTCCATCAGCCCGGTCAGGAACGGGCCCGTCACGCCCATCAGCAGGATATTCAGTGATACCGCGCCCGAGATGGTGCCGACATTCCAGCCGAATGCCCGCTGCAGCGGAACGATCATCACGCCGGGCGCGGACCGCACGCCGACCACGGCGAGCGTCATGGTGAAGATCACCGCCAGCGTCACCCAGGCGTAGTGCACCCGGCCGGAACAAAGTCTCGCGAGCGGGCTGGTCGTCATGGCGCGGCGTTCCCTTTGATCGGGCAACTATAGAGGACCGGTGCCAGTTGCAAACTGAGACACTATGCAGCCGGGCCGCCCGTGCACCCGCACAGGGCTGATGCCCCGCCATCCATCTTTTATTAACCACATACGCAGATACTCGGTTTCGCACCGCCAAAACGGCGCGTGCGGGCGGGCCAAAACGGCATGGGCGCGATTCTGCATGGCATCCGCCGCGTCGGCGGTCTGGCTGGCATGGTTTTGCTGGTCGGAACCGTCGGCGTGGCGCGGGCGCAGCCACTGTCCGGTTATCTCCCCGCCAGTGTGCCCGGCTATGCCACCATGCCCGGGGTCACCGTGCTGTCGCAGCCGCGGCCGGACTATCAGCCGCCGGGCATCCCGATCGACAGCTTCCTGGTTTCGCCGTCGATCGTAGCGGGACTTGGTTACGACAGCAACGTGCTGGGCGGACCGGGATCACCGGGCAGCCTGACGCTTGGCACGCATCCCTCGGTCACCGCCCGCTCCGACTGGTCAAGCGACTCGCTGGTGGGGATCCTGGGCCTTGATGACACGCGCTATCTCGCCACGCCGCAGCAGAGCCGCACCGACGCCACGGCGGTGTTCGGCGGCACCCTTGCGGTCGGGCGCGATGAACTGACCCTGGCCGCTGCGTATCTGGACCGCCACGAGGACCGCACCTCGATCGATGTGCTGCCGTCGGACACGCCGGTGGCGTACACGGTGCTCGATGTGCGGGCGGGCTATACGCTGGTGCTGGATCGGCTCTCCCTGACACCAAACATTGGGCTGTCGCGCTACCAGTACTCCGACACCACGATCATGGGCGTGCCGACCAGCCAGAGCTATCGCAACCGCGACGTGCTGGCCGGCGGCGTGACCGCGCGCTACGAGATCATGCCGTTGCAGAACGTGTTGCTGGTGCTACGCGGTACCGGAACGAACTACCTCACGCCGCAGGCCTGCCAGCCGACGCGCAATTCCACTGGAGCCGTAGTGCTCGTCGGGCTGTCCGACGACCCCGACGCCCTGTGGCGCTATCGCCTGCTGGTGGGCTGGGAGGAACGGCAGTTTGCCGCTCGTGTCTATCACCCGGCAGGCCATTGGGGAAAGCGCGAAATATGGCCTCAACCTGCTGATTTCATTAGATATTCTTGCCGTCTGTGGGCACGCATTATGGGCACACAAACCGATGGCAACGATGCGAATAGCGCGGCTCTGGCGGGACGATCGGACAGGCATAAGGAAGCTGCGGCGACGCATACCGCAGCGATACCGGGCCGTGGCCGGGCAGCGCGGCGAGACAGTGAAGCTGTCCACAGGCACGGTGGACAGGAAGCAGGCCGAGAAGGCCATGCAGGCGGACGATGATGCCCGAAAAGCCCGCCGCCCTGATCTTTACGCCGGCGCTCTGGATCAGGCCCGGCAACGCTTGCCGGCCGTCGAAGGCGCCCCGTCCGTCCAGCCCACGCCAGCCGTAAGCCTGCGTGGCATCTTTGAGGCATGGGCGCGCGTGGCCGTCTTGAAGCCGCGAACGGTGAGGGAGACCGGCTACGCGCTGAACGCCCTTGTAGCCTTCGTCGGCCACGATGACGCGGCGAAGCTCACCCGCGTCGACCTTGTACGCTGGCGCGACGCGTTGAAGGCCGATGGTGTCACCAACAACACGTGGAACAACCGGCTTTCGATGCTCCGCCAAGTGTTCGCCTTTGGGGCAAGCGAGGGGACGATAAAAGCCAATCCGGCGGACGGTCTATGTCTGCGCAAGAACCGTCAGCAATCACCGCTGCCATACACCGAAGACGATGCCACGCGCATCCTGCTTGCCGCCCGCAAGGAAACCCGTCCGTCGTTGCGTTGGAGCCACTGGATAATGGGATTCAGCGGCATGAGGGCGGGCGAGGTTTTGCAGCTACTCGGCGGAGACGTGCGACAGGAAGGCGACATCTGGCTTATCGATATCAATGAGACCACCGAGGGCAAGTCAATGAAGACCGGGCAACGTCGCTTCGTGCCAATCCATCCGGCGCTGGTCCGCGAGGGCTTCGTTGCCTATGCCGGGACGATCGCAACGGACACGCCGCTGTTTCCTGACATACCCACGGACGCGCACGGCAATCGAGGCGGGCGCGCTTGGGAAGTGATCGGCCGGTGGGTGCGGGATACGGTCGGGATTACTGATCCGTCGAAGGCGCCGGATCATAGCTGGAGGCATCGTATCGAGGACGAATTGCGGGACGCAGAGGTTCCTGAGGACGCCCGAGACGCCATCTTGGGGCACGCCAGGAAGACGACAGGGCGACAGTATGGCGTGCGGGGCGAGGCCCTAACGCGGCTGCACCGCTGCCTGTCGCTGGTCCCGGTGCCGCGTGGGCTGGCCTAGCCGCAAGGCGGGTGGCGCAGGGGCGTGATTACGGTAACAGTTATGGCTATCCGCACCCAGGCGACAGGCGGGGAACCGCGCTCGATCCCCCGCCCGTTGCCAGCGATCATGCTGCGCCGGCCAGAATGTCCTGCGCGAGAGACCACGCCAGCGCGTCGTCTTGGCCTTGCAGAAGTTCCAGCACCGAAGCCTTGGCCCGCCAGCCTGCTAGCGTCACTGCCGGCATCGCGGCCACCTGACGGCGGGCAGCGCGTCCAGCCGTCACAAGAGCTTTGACGGCCGCCCAATCGGCGCCGACAGCCCGGCCTTCGTCGTTAAGCCGGGCAGCCTCTGCGGAGCCGGCAAGGATTTCGTCGCATAGGCGGATCACCGTAGCGTCATCTCCCGCCGGGGATTTCGTTGGCGAAAGCGCGGGATTTTTGGTATTGATCATGAAGGCTTCGGGCATGAATATTATTCCCTTGTGTCCGAGGTCGGCGGGCCGGGTGCAATCCGGTCCGCCATCCCCATTGCCGGTGCCGCCGGCTCGGTCCGCAAAGAATGCCCCAAGGCCCGAGGGGCGTCAACTCATTTCGAATATCAACAGAATATCTGTTCAGCATGCCCGCAGCCACACCCCGCTGCCGGCCAGTGATACGCTGATCCGTCCTCTAGCTCGACCATAGACCCCGCCTCGCCTAGACACGCCGCACCACCGGGTGCACGCTACCCGAGGTTCTATCTCTAATAACATTAGAGTCGAGAGAGTCGAGTCCGTCTATGAACCCTTCTTTTTCGACTGTAGAGAGTTGTCAGCGGTCGCGTCTGGGGAGAGCGGCCTACTGGATGATTGTAAGGGAGCGGCTCTAGCGGGTATTCCTTGCGTTCCCGCAATATATTGCATTCCAGCAACGGGTTGCATTCCAGCAATGGGTTGCATTCCCGCAACGGTGCCGAAGTCTGACCCTAGGGCCATCGTGGCGCGGTCTCTGGTCGCAGGTGGCGGCGTCGGCACATCGGGGCCGTTCAGCCGCTGCCTGGGTCTGTTGACGGTGCGGTACAGCTGGTGAGCGTGCGCCGGTTGGGTCTGGATTTCGCCGAGCTGGATGCCACGACGGCGGCTGCTCTGATCGCGCAACAATCGGCGGGTGCGCCGTTCGGCTATGTGGTCACGCCGAACGCGGATCACCTGGTGCGTCTGGCGCGCCAGCCCGGGCTAGCGGTGGCGTATGAGGGGGCGTGGCTGCGCCTGCTTGATTTGCAGGTGGTGGCGTGCGCGGCACGGCTGCGCGGGCTGGCTGCGCCGCTTGTCGCGCCGGGCAGTGACGCGATGGCGCCGCAGTTGGCGGCGTCTCTGCGACCGGGTGAGCGCGTGACAATCATCGGGTTGCGGGCTGCGTGGCTGCCCGCGTTGGTCAGCCGCTACCGCCTGGATGCGGTGGCGCATCACGTCCCGCCGATGGGCTTCGAGGGCGATACGGAAGCGTTCCGGGCAGCGATCGAATTTGTCGTGGCGCATCCGCCACGGATCACGTTCATTGCGGTCGGGTCGCCGCGTCAGGAATTGCTCGCGGCGACGATCGCGGGCACCGGTCGGGCGCGCGGAATTGGGCTGTGTGTCGGCGCCAACCTGGATTTTCCGAGCGGCGCGGTACGTCGCACGCCGGTGTGGATGCAGCGTTCGGGGTTGGAGTGGCTGCATCGGCTGGCAGCCGACCCGCGCCGGCTGGCGTGGCGCTATCTGGTGGAGGATCCGGTGGTGTTTGCGCTGCTGTTCCGCGAGTGGCGTGGCGTGCAGGTGGCGTAGGTAAGGTACCGTTCGTCGCCACGACGTCGCACTGTTCCTGGCGACTGCGGCGTCGGATGGTCCGCGAGCAAGGGTTCACCACGGAGGCACCGAGTAACACTTTGCCGCCCCACGCCTTGACCTGAAGCAGCCACGGCACGACCCTGACCCCACAAAGCCAAGCGGGAGGACAACATGGCGGATGTGCGGATTCTGGCGACGGGGCTGGGGTTTCCGGAAGGTCCCGTGGCGTTTCCGGATGGCTCGGTGATCCTGACCGACATCCGCAACCGAAGGGTGAGCCGCGTTACCGCTGATGGCACGGTGTCGCTGTTCTCCGACACCGGCGGCGGCCCGAACGGGTTGGCGCTAGGACCCGATGGCGCGCTGTATCTGTGCGACAATGGCGGCAGCGTCTATCAGCCGAACCACTCGATGGGGATCGGCCCGGCGTTGGACTACCACGGCGGCTCGATCCAGCGCATCGACCGCTACACCGGCGAGGCAACGAAACTGTATACGCATTGCAATGGACACCGGCTGTCCGCGCCGAACGATCTGGTGTTCGACAAGCAGGGCGGGTTCTATTTCACCGACCTGGGCAAGCGCTATGCGCGGCATCGTGACCACGGCGGGGTGTATTACGCACTGCCGGACGGATCGAAGGCCAGTGAGATCGCCTATCCGGTACTCAGCCCTAACGGCTGTGCGCTGTCGCCGGATGAAACGGTGCTGTATGTTGCGGATACCGAACCGGCGAGGCTCTGGGCGTTCGATATCGAGGCGCCCGGTGTGCTCAAGAAGCACGGCTTCCCTTCGCCGCATGGCGGGCGGCTGGTGGCCGGTCTGGCGGGGTTCCAGCGCTTCGACAGCATCGCGGTGACCGCGGCGGGCAATGTCTGTGTTGCGACGTTGACCACGGGGTTCATTACGGTGATCGCATCGGACGGGCAGGTGCTGAAGCAGGTGAAGGTGCCGGATGTGTATCCAACCAACATCTGCTTCGGCGGCGCAGACCTGCGCACGGCCTATATCACGTTGTCGGATCAGGGCCAGCTTGGCGTGATGCAATGGGATGAGCCAGGGTTGAAGCTGAACTACGCTGTGTGAAGAACAAGAAAAGAAAAGACAAGTCTTCCCCTCCCTCAAGGGGAGGGGGTGACTACGTTACGATAAGGGAACTGCAATGAAGCTCTACGAAGCGATCGCCGAATCCCTGGTGGCCGAAGGGGTCGACACGCTGTTCGGCCTGATGGGCGACGGCAACATGTCGCTGTGGGGCGCCATGGGCGCGGCCGGCAAGATCAACATCATCTCCTCGCGCAACGAAGCGGCCGCGGTCGCGATGTCCGACGGCTACGCGAAGACCACCGGCAAGGTCGGCGTCGCCACCGTCACCTGCGGTCCGGGCTTGACCCAGGTCGGCACCTCACTGCTGATCGCCGCGCGCGGCCGCGCGCCCATTGTGCTGATCATTGGCGAGATCCCGAAAGGTGCGAAGAACAGCCTGCAATCGATGGATCAGCGAAAGTTCGCCGAAGCCTGCGAGGCGCGCTTCCATACCATCACCAGCGCCGATAACGCCGCTGACGAGATCGCCGAGGCATTCTACGCCGCGCGCGTGCATCGCGGCCCGGTGGTGTTGAACCTGCCGCTCGACCTGCAGGAAGAAAGCTTCGACTGGGACTGGGAATATCGGCCCTCGTCCAGTGTGCTGCCGCCGCTGACCGAAGCACCCAGTGAGGCGGCGTTAACCCCGGTTGCGGACAAACTCGCCGCTGCCGAACGCCCGGTGATCGTCGCCGGACGCGGCGCGCGAGCAGCGAAGGCGGCCATCGTCAGCCTGGCCGAACGCAGCGGTGCGCTGCTGACGACCTCATTGCAGGCGAAGGGCCTGTTCAGCGGCGAGGAGTACGATCTCGGCATCTCCGGCGCCTTCGCGTCCGGCCCCAGCGAGGAACTGCTGGCGCAGGCCGATTTCGTCCTCGCGGTGGGCGCTGAGCTTGGCTATTACACCGCCGAGGGCGGCCTGATGTTCCCGCAGGCCGAGGTCGCGCGCATCGACATTCGCCCGTATCCCGAAACGATCGGCGTGCTGCCCGGGCTGTATGTCCGCGGCGATGCGATGCAGGCGGTGACAGCGCTGAACGCGATGCTGGAAGCGCGGCAGGTGCGCAAGTCCGGTTTCCGCACCGCCGAAACGAAAGCCGTGCTGACCGCCCCTGCGCATCACTTCCCGGCGCCGAATGATGGGCTGGATCCACGCACGTTGGCGGTTGAACTGTCCAAGGCGCTGCCGAAGGGCGGGCTGGTGACCTGCGGCGGTGGGCACTTCTTCTCTTTCCCGGCGATGTATACCGCTCTGCCGGCCGGGGCGGAGCTGCAATGGTCGTATCATTTCGGCGCCGTCGGGCAAGGGCTGCCGGTGGCGATCGGTGTCGGTGCCGGCAATCCAGGGCGCCCGCATGTGGCGATCGAAGGCGACGGCAGTCTGATGATGAACCTGCAGGAGCTGGACACCGTCGCCCGCTACAACATGCAACTCGTGCTGATCGTATGGAACGATGGCGGCTTCGGCGCCGAGGTGCATAAGCTGAAGGCGAAGGGCTTCGATCCTGCGCTGGCGCAATGGAGATCGCCTGATTTCGCGGCGCTCGGCAAGTCGTTCGGCGGCGACGGCGTGCGATTGCAGAAGGAGTCCGATCTGGGCGCCGCGATCGCGCAAGGGATCAAGCAAGGCGGGCTCTATGTGATTGACGCGCGGGTCTCTCCAACCACGCTGAGTGATCCGTACGGCAAGATGCATTACGGGCAGGAGAACCGCGCGCCGCGCCTGGCACCACACGCTACGGTCGCCTGAACATGCATTTCGAGGGCGAGCTCCGTATTCCCGGCACACCGGATGTGGTGATGCGCCGCTTCACCGACATCGAGCGTATGGCGCGCTGCATGCCGGGTGCGGTGATCGAGGGGCGGGCGGACGATGGCGGCTATCTCGGTGCGATGGTGGTGGCATTCGGTCCGAAGAAGATCAATTTCCGTGGCCGGGTGACGCATGAATTCGATACGGCGGCGCATACCGGCACGCTGACCGGGCGAGGTGCGGCGGATATGCGCGCCGCGCGCATCGGCGTGAAGATAAGCTATGCGCTGCGTGCGGACCCCGACGCGGCGGCCGCGACCAGCGTGGTCAAGCTGGTGTCCGACGCCGATCTGACCGGTGTGCTGGCGGATTTTGCCCGCACCGGTGGCATTCCCGTGGCGAATGCGCTGATGGCGGGATTCGCCAAGCGGATGACGGAAGAATTCGCCGACGAAACACCTGCGGCCGCCGCTGCCGCGACGGCCCCGACAACGGTGGCTGATGTGGTACCGCTCGCCGCGCACGGGTTGCTGTGGGATATCGTCAAGGCCAAGCTGCTGCCGCTCGCACGCTGGCTTGGGCTGGCGGCGCGGCCACCGAAGGTTGCCACGGAAGATTGAAGGAAAGCGCGGATGACACTGACACAGAATGCCGACCGGCTGCTGACCGAGGCCACCGCGTCACACGCCATTCCGGGCGTGGTGGCGATGGCGACCACCGCGGACGAAACGATCTACCAGGGTTCGTTCGGCAAGGCGAGCCTGGCCGGCGACGCGAAGATGGCGCTGGACACGGTGTTCCACATCGCCTCGATGACCAAGGCCATTACCGGCGCCGGGGCGATGCAGCTCGTGGAGCAGGGGCGCGTCGGGCTGGACACGCCGGCCGGCGAGATCATCGCCCAACTCGGCGAACCGCAGGTGCTGGATGGGTTCGACACCACCAGCGCACCGAAGTTGCGCCCGGCGCGCGGCACCATCACAATGCGCAACCTGCTGACGCACACTGCGGGCTATGCCTACGACGTGTGGAACCCGGAGTTGGCGCGCTTCTACAAGGTGACCGGCCTGCCGGCGGCGCGCACCGGCCGGTTGGAGGCGCTGAAGGCGCCGCTCGCGTCCGATCCCGGCACGCGATGGGAGTACGGCATCAACATCGACTGGGTCGGACGGATCGTCGAGGAACTCAGCGGCCTGAACCTCAATGACTATCTGCGTGCGAATGTGTTCGATCCGCTTGGGATGCGCGATTCCGGGTTCCTGCTGCGACCCGACCAGGAACCCCGGCGGGTGCCGACGCACGCGCGCGGCGCCGATGGCGGGTTGACGCCGCAACCGATCGATCCGCCGCACGTGCCGGAGTTCTTCAATGGCGGCGGCGGGCTGTATTCCACCGCGCGCGACTACCTGGCGTTCCTGCGGGCGATCCTGAACGGTGGCGGCGGGGTCCTGAAGCCGGAAACCGTTGCGCTGATGGGGCAGAACCATATCGGTGCTCTGAACGTGCAGCCGATGCTCAGCCAGAACAAAGAATCGTCGTACGATGTCGATCTGTTTCCCGGCATGGCGGTGAAATGGGGGCTGACATTCCTGATCAACACGCAGGATGTGCCGGGACGGCGCACCGCCGGCAGCCTGGCCTGGGCGGGGCTGCGCAACACCTATTACTGGATCGATCCGGCAAAGCGTGTGGGCGGCGTGTTCATGACCCAGGTGCTGCCGTTCGCCGATCCGACCGTGCTGCGCGTCTTCGCCGACTTCGAGCGCGAAGTCTACGCTTCGTTGTGACCAGGAGCCGCCTGCAGGAGGGGCGGCTGTCCAGTGCCCGCCTGCCCAATGGTCACCTGATCGACATCGCTGACCTGGTGGGCACCTTCGTCTTTGCGGCGGAGGGTGCCCGGACGGCGATCCGGGGCAACCTGGATTTCTTCGGCGTCATGGTGCTGTCTTTCGTGACCGCCGTCGGTGGCGGCATCATTCGCGATGTGCTGCTGGGCGCCACGCCACCATCGGCACTGCGCGACTGGCGCTACGGAACTATCGCTTTCGTCGCCGGGGCCGCGACTTTTGTGCTGTACTGGCGGGCGACCGTGGTGCCCGTCCGGCTCGTCGTCAGCCTCGATGCAGCGGGTCCGGCCTTGTTCGCCATTGCCGGCACCGAGAAGGCATTGAGCCACGGCATGCATCCGTTCATCGCCGTGCTGCTGGGCACCATCACCGGCGTCGGCGGCGGAACGATCCGCGACGTGCTGCTGGCGCAGGTGCCGGTCGTGCTGCGCGCCGACCTCTACGCGACGGCGGCGATGGCCGGCGCGGTGGTGCTGGTGAGCGGTCGGGCGCTGCGCTGGCCGGCGCCCGTTGCGGCCAGCCTCGGCGGGTTTGTCTGCTTCGGCCTGCGGCTGGTCAGCGTCTGGCGGCATTGGTCACTGCCGCACGCCGGCTCAACATAGCGGCGGACGGGATCGGGAAAAACGCAATGTCAACGGCATCGGACGACAAGGATGCGATCCGCGAACTGCTGCATCGCTACTGCTTCAACATGGACCGGCATCTGTTTGCCGATCTGGGCGAGCTGTTCGCAGCGGATGGGGAATGGATCGCACCCTACGCCCGCGCCACCGGACCGTCGGCGATCGCTACATTGATGCAACGTAATGTGCCGGTGACGCCGGGACGCATGCATTTCACCATGAACAGCGTCATTTCGATTGACGGCGATCGGGCCGAGGCGGAATCCAACTACCTGGTGGTGTTGCAGAGCGGCGACGGGCTGGTGCCCTCGATCTGCGGCATCTATGTCGATGTGCTGGCCCGCAAGCCGGGCGGCTGGCACTTCCGGCGCCGCGAGCTGATCCACCACATCAAGGGCGACATGGGCCTGAATATCCGGGTCTGACAGGGGGAGACCATGCCCGATACGCACGCGAAGCCGCTGGTCGAGTACGAGCGCAGCGACAACATCGTAACGTTGACGCTCAACCGGCCGGAGAAACTGAACGCGTTCAGCGATGAGTTGGTCGGCGCCCTGGCCGACGCGCTGCGTCGTTTCGACATCGACGCCGCGGCACACGTGGCGATCATCTGCGGGCGAGGTCGGGCATTCTCGTCCGGGGCCGATGTGCAGCAGCGCCAGTTGCGCAAGCGCGAGGAGTTCGAGGCACTGGGTGGCCCGCAGGGCTGGGGCACCAACTCATTCGATCTGCTGACCCGCGCGGTGAACTGGAAGCCGGTGATCGCCGCGGCGCATGGCTACGTGATGGGGTTGGCGGTCGGTATCGTGTTCGACTGCGATCTGATCGTGGCCGAGGCGAACACGAAGTTCCAGATCACCGAGACGGGCAGGGGGCTCGGCGGCGCGAAATACTGGGCGACGCTGGCGCATCGCGGCGGCGGTGCGTTCGCCAACGAGGTGGCGCTGACCGGGCGGTTCTTCACGGCGGAAGAGGCGGCGGCGCACAATCTGATCAATCGCGTGGCGCCGGAGGGGATGCATCTGCCGGTGGCAATGGAGCTGGCCCGTTCGGTCGCAGCCAATCCTCCGCTGAGTGTGCGGTCGACGGTGCGGGTGCGGCGGTGGCACATGGCGCAACACACACGCGAGGTGATCAACATGACCGCGGGCGAAAAGCTGTATTTGACCGAGGATTTCCACGAGGCGGCGCGTGCCTTCGCGGAAAAACGCAAGCCGGCGCCGTTCAGGGGGCGATGAAACAACCACCCGTCCGGCGGAAAAGCCTTGCCCCCGGGCTTGACCCGGGGGTAGCGCCTTCCGCCACTTTCACCCGTCCGGCTCCGCAGGCCACGTGCCGAGAAACCGAGACTTGTGCGCCGCAGCATCACCCAATGGCAACGCAGCGGCAATAAGGGCAAACTGCGCCGCAAACGCCAGACAGGGGAAACCGGATGGACCTGGGTCTACGGGGCAAGGCGGCGCTGGTCACCGGCGCCAGTCGCGGACTGGGCGAGGCGATCGCCCTGGAACTCGCCAGCGAAGGCGTGCAGGTTTGCCTTGCCGCGCGCGACGCAGCGAAGCTTGCCGAAGTTGCCGCCGCGATTGCCGCTCGTGCGCAGGTGCGCTGCGTGACCTTCGCCGGCGATCTGCGCCAGGTCGAAACGGTGCAGGCAGCGGTGGCGCATGCCGTGGCTGCGTTCGGCCGACTGGACATCCTGGTGAACAATGCCGGCGCCACAAAGCGGGGCGACTTCTTTGCGCTGACCGAGGACGATTGGCAGGACGGCTACGCGCTGAAGTTCCACGGCTATGTGCGTGCGACGCGGGCGGCCTGGGCGCATCTGAAGGCGGTCGGCGGCACGGTGATCAACATCGTCGGCATCGGCGCGCGCGCGGGAACCGACGAGTTCACCATCGGCGGCTCGGTCAATGCCGCGATCTTGAACTTCACCAAGGCGATGGCACACCTTGGCACGCGCGAGGGTGTGCGGGTGAACGCGATCAACCCCGGTCATATCGAGACCGAGCGGCTCACGCGCAATGTCGCGCGGCTGGCGCAGGCACGCGGCGTCACGTCCGATGGTGCGCGCGCCAGCCTGCTTGCCGCCTGTGGCACACTGCGCTTCGGCCGGCCGGACGAGATTGCTTCAGCGGTGGCCTTCCTGGCTTCGGACAAGGCGTCTTTCGTGCAAGGGGCGCTGATCGATATCGATGGCGGCGAAAACCGGGCGCTATGACGCCGGGAATACAACGGAAAGGGAACCATATGGCAACCGATCTCACGACCTCCGACGCCACCGGTCGCCTGGCGCGATATGTGCTGGGCACCAAGCTGAAGGACATGCCGGTCGAGGTGCGCGTGGAGGCGCGGCGCGCCTTCCTGAACATCCTGGGCTGCATGCTGGGCGGCGCGCGGCATGAGACGGTGAATGCAGTGGACGCGGCGTTCGGCCCGTTTGCCGGAGCGCCGCAGGCGACACTGATCGGGCGCGGCCGCAAGGCTGATCCGCTGCATGCGGCGCTGATCAATTGCCTGGCGTCCAGCGTGCATTCGTTCGACGACACGCACGCGCTGGCGATCGTGCACCCTAGCGGGCCGGTCGCGGCGGCGATGTTGGCGGTGGCGGAGCAGAACCCGGTTAGCGGTACGAATTTCCTGGCCGCTTTCGCGCTCGGGATCGAAACGGTCTGCCGCGTCAGCATGGCATTGTCGGTCGCCCCGGCGCGCAGCACCATCGCCTGGTCGCAGACCGGCATCGCCGGTGGGCTGGGCGCAGCGGTTGCTGTAGCGAAACTTCTGGCGTTGGACGAGGACGCGATGCGCCGCGCCATCGGCATCGCTGCCTCGCAGGCGGCCGGAATGCGGGTGATGCACGGCACGATGACCACCGCCCTGATGCCGGCGCAGGCAGCGCAAAACGGGTTGGCCGCGGCGCTGCTGGCGGCACAAGGCCTCACCGCGTCGCCGATCGCGCTGGAAGGGCGCTACGGGTATCTGAGCGTGTTCGCCGACGAACCGGATGTGGATCATCTGCTTGGCGATTTCGGCGAGCGCTTCGAGGTGCTGCGCAATACCTACAAGCCATATCCGTGCGGGATCGTGATCCATCCGATCCTGGAAGCCTGTTTGCAACTCAAGCGCGAGCACATGCCGGATCACCGGGAGATCGAGCGTGTCGCCGTCAAGGCCTCGCCGTCGGCGATGGCGCTGACCGATCGGCGTAATGCGATGGATGAGTTCCAGACGCATGTCAGCCTGTACCACTGGGTGGCGGTGGCGTTCATTCGTGGCACCGCGCGGACCACAGATATGCTGACGGAGGTGGCGCTCGATCCGGTGATCGTTGGGTTTCAGGATCGGATTACCGCGGTGCGCGACGATGCGATCACGCCGGACGCCGCCGAGGTCACGGTGTCGCTGCGCGACGGCCAAAAGCTGACCGCGCGGATCGAACATTGCATCGGCAGCGAGTCGCGGCCGATGACTGATGAGCAGTTGGAAGAGAAGTTCCTCGATCTGGCGGAGATCAGCATTGGCGTGGAACGCGGTCGGAAGCTCATCGCGGCGTGTCGGGCGATCGAAACCGCGCCGGATGTCGGGGTGATCGCGCGGGATGCGGCGTAGCCGGTCGCGGCGCCGTCATCGGAGCAAACGACTACCGCGTCATACCAGTGGCCCTAATGACTGACGGTTCGGCCGGGGTCGGGCCACTGGCATGAGTCTCGGTTTGGCGCGCGGCCGCACTTTGATTCCCCTGGGCAACCCCGCGCGCGATACCTGACGACCGAAACGCTGGAAGAGTCAGCGTTTCGGGCGCCTGGTATCATTCCGGAACATTCTTTTCTATCGAGATCGTTCTGGCGGAGTCCTGCTTCGCCTTCTCCAGGCGCGCCTCGCGGAGTTCTTGCAAAACCTGCGCGTTGCCCGGATCAAGCTGAACCGCGCGGTCATAGTCCTGGATTGCCAGATCATATTCGCCGCGATTCAAATAGGCGTTGCCCCGGCTAATGATAGCACTCGTCAAATGCGGGTCGATCCGGATCGCCTGGGTGTCATCCTGTATTGCCCGCTCGTAGTCGCCTTTTTGACTGTAGATATTCGCCCGATGTTCATAGGCTGCCGCGAATGCCGGACTAAGGCGGATCGCGCGATCGTAGTCCTGTGTTGCTTTATCATAATCACTTGTACGCATGTAAGCGGTACCACGCGCGTCGAAGGCGCTTGCGGATTTCTGGGTCAGTTGAATTGCCCGATCAAGGTCCTGGATCGCGGCGTCGTAGTCTTGCTGGGATAGATGGACTACGCCGCGGCGGTACAGCGCCTCGGCACTCTTCGGGTCAAGTCGCACGGCGTTATCAAGGTCTTGGAGAGCCAGGTCGTACTGTGCCTGGCCGAGGTAAAGTCCACCGCGCGCGGTATACGCTGCGCCGTCGTGCGGTCGAAGCAGTATCGCCTGGCTGAAATCCTCGATCGCTTTGTTGGCCTCGCCCGATCGCACGGAAGCATTGCCGCGCTTCATGTACAGATCGGCGCGCCGCGGTTCCAGCAAAATGACCTGATCATAGTCGCTGATTGCTTTCGTGTAATCCTGCAGGCACACAAACGCGTCGCCGCGGCCATCAAGCGCGTCGGCGCTTTTCGGGGTCAGCCGGATCGCCCGATCGTAGTCCGAAACGGCCACATCGCACTTGCCCTTGTGTCGGTTCGCGTCTCCCAGGGATCTCAGGGCGACGGCGTCGCGCGGGTCGATCCGGATCACTTCGCCATAGTCATGAATCGCCTCGTCGTACTTGCCATCGGCATAGTATAAACCGGCGCGCATCTTCAGTGCCTCGACGAGATCCGCGACCGGAGGATTGCTTGACTCGATGACGGTGGTGCAAGCCTCGATGGTCTGATCGCGCTGCGTCGCCCCGCTATGATTACCACTCGCGCAGGCCTCTTGCGCCGCATGGTAAAGCGCGTCGGCCTGATCGGCCTCGGGTGGAACGGGTTTTGCTGGCGCGCAAGCCGCGATAGCGGCGACGCCCGCAATGGCGAACCCCCTGGATATCCAGGTAGCGAAACCCTGTGCCGCGGTACGATTGCCGCGCAACGGCATCAGGACGCGTTGCCCAAGCGCGCCAGGGCCAATGCCTCCGCGAGGAAGTCGCGAGTTGCCCCGGACGGCATTGGCCGGCCAAGCAAAAAACCTTGGATCTCGGCGCACCCCATGGACCTAAGCCACTGCAACTGCGCGTGAGTTTCCACACCCTCGGCGACCACCTTCAACCGCAGGCTGCGTCCCAATGCCAGAATTGCCTGAACGATCGCCTGCGAGCCAGCATCGTCGGATAAGGTCCGCACAAACGACCGGTCTATTTTGAGACAATCGAAGGGAAAACGTCGCAGATAGCTCAGGCTGGAATAGCCTGTGCCAAAGTCGTCAAGAGCCATTCGCACGCCCTGATCTTTCAGACCCGACATGGCGGCAAGCGCATGGTCGCTATTGTCAATAAGGACGCCCTCGGTGACCTCCAAGGTCAGCCGCTCGCCGGGCAATCCGGTCTTGGCCAGGACCGATGCGACGCGCCCCGAGAGATCCGGTCCCAGAAACTGTTTCGGTGAAAGATTGACTGCCACGCGGAGCGATCCGGGCCACCGCATCGCCTCGGCGCACGCGGTCTCCATGACCCAGTGGCCCAGTTCCACGATCAGGCCGGACTCCTCGGCGACGGAAATGAAATCGGCGGGAGAGATGTCACCCTGCGTTGGATGGGCCCATCGCGCCAGGGCTTCGAATCCGGTGACCTCGAGTGTCGCACTGTCAAAGATTGGTTGATAAAATACCACCAATTGCTGAAGTGCGAGTGCGCTTCGCAGTCCTTGCTCCAGAACGCGCCGTTCGGCGATCCTGATCGCCATTGCTGGCTCATACAGGCGAAATGTGCCGCGGCCCTCCTTTGCGCGGTACAGGGCGGTGTCGGCGTTGGTCAGCAATTCGTCGACCGTTGAACCATCGGCAGGGCAAAGCGCTATGCCGACACATGCGGTCAGCAGAACCTCCTGGCCGTCGACCCGATAGGGCTCGGACAGCGCATTCAGCAGTCGGCGTGCCAGCTCTTCAGACAATGCGGCGCCGTCCACGGCGCACTGCAGGATGCAAAATTCGTCGCCGCCAAATCGGGCGAGGACGTCGTCGTCACGCAGGAGACCGCGCAATCGGTCGACGACCTGAAGCAGCACGCGATCCCCGAAGACATGGCCGTGCAAGTCATTGACGTACTTGAATCGATCCAGATCAATCCAAAGTACCGCGCAGCCTTCGCCATTCAGATCGGACCGACCGATGGCCTCGGCCAACCGGTCCAGGAACAGCCGGCGGTTCGGCAATCCGGTTAGGCTGTCATGCAGCGCGAGATGGGTAATTTGCGCTTCCGCGTTCTTTCGTTCGGTAACGTCGATATAGGTGCGAACCGCCCCTCCATCGCCAAGAGCATGGGTGCGGACTTCCAGGACCGTGCCGTCCACCCGTGTTTGCTCGCGAGCACCGTCCGTAGCTGTTTCGTCGGGATCGGTTTCCTCGGGGCCGCCAGACACGGCATGTTGTTCCGCAAAAGCATCGGCGTTGCCGACCGGAGCTTCTTGGTCGGCAATGTCGGATGATGCGGGGTCAGATAATGCCGGTTGGGCGGACACCGGGCCCATTGGGATCCTAAGCAGTTCGCTTGCCCGGCGATTGATGACGGAAACACGTCCTTGGGGATCAACCATCACGATGCCCTGGCTGACCGCATCCATCGTGTCCTGCAGGACCTTTCGTGAAACGACAAGGTGCCGCGTATTGCCGAGCAGAAGGCAGCCCGTGATCAAAATCAGCAGGGTCAGGCAGACACCGAAGATCTCATACTGCCGCGCATAAAGCAGGTAGGGCGCGAACACTTCATCGGAATTCAGGCCGACAGCGACGATGGACGCGTAATCACCCAGGCGGCGGAATGAAATGATCTGCTGTGTTCCATCAACTGGGTTCACCCACGTCACTGTGCCCCTATCCGCCTTGGCGGCTGCGGCCAGCAACGTCGAATGGGCGAGGTCCAGGCCGATACCCTTGGTAGAGTCTGAATCGGCACCAGCGGCGAGCGCTCGGACCACGCCATCGGTGCCAATGAGCATCAGGGCGCCGTGCCCGATGTCCAGCGTTTGATGGAGACGGGTAAGCCAGGTGGGATCGACCGACGCTGCCATTACGCCCATGAACCAGCCGTCGGCCGCAATCAGCTCGCGTGTGAAGAGCACCGACCAACGGCCGGACGCGCGTCCCAGGATCGGCCGGCTGATAAACAGTTGGTCGGGAACGTGACCAACATGCGCCTTGTAGAATTCCTGGTCCGAGAAATCGATCGGCGCCGTGACCGGGCCCAGGCTGCTGGCAGTCAGCATGCCGTTCTGGTCGATCAGCGCCAGCTCCAACGCGACCCCGCGCAATCGATTGACGCGACTGCCCCAGGCACTGATGTCGAAGTGTTTTGGATCGGTGCCGTAGACCGCTCGGACAAATCGTAACGCATCGTCAACGCCTGCGATGGTCTGACCGATACTCTCGGCCGCGGCCTGGGCGAGATTACCGCTGTCGCGCGCCGCCTGTGCCTCGATCTCCTGTCGTTGCTGCGCCAGATGCAGCCAGATACCACACCACACCACCGCAATCATTCCGGCGGTCAGCAGCAACTCGACAATAGCACCGCGGGTCAACAACCAACGATACACGCCAATCCGGCGACGCCGGCCAGCGATGGGCAGCGGCGACCGAGGCGGTGGACCGAAAGGCCCAGCTATCGGCTTCACCTCGATGCTGTCCGGTTGCGCAAACTCCATGCGGGCCCGGCCAGGTCAGCCACTGAAGAGCATCGGTTGGGCCTCTGCGACAGCGCGAATCCCAAGCCCGCGCTTGTTGACACACAACGCATGGCCGGAAGTATGCGCGCTACGGTGGGGATAATAAACATTCTTGCGGTCGCCGATGGATGCCTCGGGGTCGATCGTAGCCGGACATTGCCCGTCGCACTGGCGTAGCGGGCAGCGGACAAGGCTCGGCGCCGCGTCGGCGCGCGTGGAGTACAGCAGTGGGCATCGCACCACAAAATGGCGACCCAGGCCGTCACGGTCGATGCTCCAGCCCAAGCGTGTCAGCACCGGCCGAGCATATCAGCACTGGTCCCAATCTCGTGTAACGCTCTCCAATTTTGGCGCAACCAGATGCCCCTCCCCGATGTCCTTGTCCAGAGGCGTCACGCCGGGTGTTGGCGGGTGCGACGTTGGACGTCAGCGTTGGCGCCAAGGCGCCTCGAGCTCTTTGCCTTCCGGTCAATGGCCTGAACCTTGCCGGGGCCTGAACCTGGCGTCGGGCGCGGCGGGCGTTGGGCGCGCTGGCGAGGTGGACCGCTCACGGATATTTGAACTGGACCTGCTCGCGCGAACGCGCCGGTCGGGCCGGCCGAGTGGAGATAATTTGGCCAATGTCGGACCAACGACGCATCCGCCGGGCACTATGTATCATGTTGGCACAGGAACAAGACCGTGCGAACCAGATTGCGTCTTGTTTTGCGGAGGCGGAATGAATTCCGCCCTACATTTGCGCGCGGTCCACGGAAATCAATCGGCGATCATCCGCAAATCACGGCGTGTGCGCCTCGATCCGGCCGGCCTTGATCGCTTCGACGAACAGTCGCCAGTCGCGCTCGGTCTGCGCCGTGTAGGAAGCGGCGAAATCCGCGATCGCCGCGTCGAACACCCCGCCGGATCCCATGTAGCCGGAAATGCGCGCGGCATCGCCCGATCGCGCGTGCGCCCGCGCCAGCGTCGCACCGCACAGCGTCGCA
Organism: Acetobacteraceae bacterium; assembly: GCA_035696165.1. GTDB lineage: Bacteria > Pseudomonadota > Alphaproteobacteria > Acetobacterales > Acetobacteraceae > Palsa-883. Next base: position 52,191 of record DASRQX010000348.1, read on the forward strand.
TGATACACCAGCCCCGCTTCGGAGAGATCAGCCGATATCATCGCCAGCCGCCCATCGCGGAACCGGCGCACATAGCAGCGCTGGTCGTCTCCCGGATCCATCGTCCAGCCGAGGAACAGGTCAGGCGTGGTCTGCATGATGCGCTGGCCGACCACCACGCGCTGGCCCTGGTTGGCGTAGATGCTCGGCCCCGCATACGGCGCCAGCACCGCTTCCCGCGCCTCCTTGATCTGCAGCAGCAGCGTCGCGTCGTCCGGCGTTGTCAGCAGCGCGATGGCGCAGAACGTGCCCACGCTGCCGACGCCCACCACCTTGAACGCAACATCGACCAGTCGGTAGCGATCGACCAGCAGGCGACGTTCCTCCGGCAGGGTGATCTTGTAGGATTCGAAGGCGGAGCGCGCCGCCATTTCATGCGAGTCGTCGCCCTGCTGCGTCAGCGGGAACACCAGTGGTGGGCGCTCGCGAATGCGCCAGACGCCGCGGCGCTTCTCGACCAGCTTGGGATAGCCGTGCCGACCGGCATCGGTGATCGCCGCCAGGCGGCGCTGCTCGCGATCGCGCAGCTTCTCATCGGACAGGTCGGCGATCACCTGCTCGACATTGACGCGCGTCCGCCAGGCGACCAGCGGGTCCAGCGGCACCAACTCGTTCATATTCAGCCGATAGGCCTGCACCGCCGTTCGCGCCAAATGGCGACACGCCTTCGAGGTCATGCCGCGCGCCCGACTGGCGAGTGCGAAGGACGTGGCCAGTCGTTTCAAATCCCACTCGAACGGCGCGGGCAGTGTCTCGTCGAAATCATTGACGTCGAACACCGGGGCGCCCTCGGGCGAGGCGAAGGCACCAAAATTATTGAGATGGCAGTCGCCGCAGGACTGCACCCACAGCCCGCTGGCCGGTGTTGTCGCCAGGTCGGCGGCCATGATCGCTGCGGTGCCGCGCAGGAAGGCTAGTGGCGACGCTCGCATCCGGTCGTAGCGGATCGGCAGCAGATGTGAGATGCGATGCCGGTCGGTCTCGATGATGCGCCTGACCGGATCCGCGCGGTCGGCCGGTGGCGTCCAGGTTGCGTGCACGCTGCGCGGCACCAGTTTGCGCAGGTTCTGCCCGGCGCTGCGCCGCTCCGCGATCGGCAGCGGCGTGCTCGGCTGCACGTGCTCTAGCGGCATACCAGCCATTCCCCCTAAACGGGGCGGATCACATCGCAAGCGGCCGGCGCGCGCAAGCGGTGCACGCCGGGATTCGATGGCGAAATCCGATTCGACGATCGAATGTCGCGGATATGTCACCGCGGTGTCATCCAGCTTTTGGGGCCGCAGGGAAGCCAGATCCACCGCGGACCACGCGGACAAGGCGCCTGATGCATCGCGTGCCGAGCGAGGACGCTGACCGCGCTCGCCGCGCCGGGAAAATCGCCACAGCAGGGGTGCCCGCGCGGACAACCAACGAGAACATGTCCCAGAACGGGTCGGCGGATGCATGCCCGGCCGATGTCGTGGCGCGCGACATCGGAACGCTGTCACTCACCCCCACACCCCCGGCCAGCGCTGCCGCGCTGCCCACAGGACGCCCGCGGCGATGGCGCCGGCTATCAGGTCGTCGGCCATGATCCCCGCCGCGCCGTCCTGGCGGTCGGCCCACCCCACCGGCCCTGGCTTGACGATGTCAAACAGCCGGAACAGCGCGAACGCGGCCGCCAGACCAACGATGGTCGGGCGGGTCAGCCCAAGCAGTGCCACAAACTGGCCGGCGATTTCATCGATTACCACCCAGCCCGGGTCGCCCTCGACCCGCGCGGCGCGGATCGCCCACAGCCCCAGCAGGCTGACCAGCAGCGCGGCGATTGCCAGCATGCCGGGCGGAGCGAGCAGCAGGGGAACCCCTAGCAACAGCCCAAGCAACGCGCCGGCGGTTCCCGGGGCAAACGGTACGAACCCGCTGCCAAACCCGCCGGCCACCAGCCGCGCGAGCGTCACCCAACCCGCTCCAGGAACGTTCCGATAGCGTGCAGCACCGGCGACTCCGCCAGCGACGGCGCATGACCGACACCCGGCAACGAAACGACCGCCATATCGGGGCGTGCCGCGCGCATCGCCGCAACCGTCCGTGGCAGCAGGATGTCGCTGATCTCGCCCCAGACAAGTTGCAGCGGCAGGTGTGCCAGCGCGCCGAACAGCGGCCACAGCGGCGGCGTGGGATCGCGCAGCAGCCGAGCGATCGCTGTGTCCCAGTGCGGATGAAACCGGCCGTCGCCGCCCTGGACGTAGGTCAGCGCGGCCATACGGCGCCAGGCCGCATCGGTGTCCAGCGACAGGTGCGGCAGCATAGCGCGCAGGTGCGTGGCGCCGGCATCCAGATCGGGCAGCGCCTGATCATCGGCGACAAAGCGCCGCACGAAATCGCCGCCCGCAGTCCCGATCTCTGGTCCGATGTCATTCAGCACCACACCGCGCAGCAGCGTCGGGCGGGCCGCCCCCAGGCCCATGCCGAGCAGCCCGCCGAAGCTGGTGCCAACGACAATCACCTGGTGCAGGTGCAGTGCGGCGCACAGGTCCAGCAGATCGCGCAGGCAGGCTTCGGGCCCATAGCGCGCGACCTTGGCGCTGCGGCCCGACGCGCCACGCCCGGCATAATCCGGCGCCACCACGCGCCGGCCGGCGCCGAGAGCGCGCGCGAGCACCACGAAATCCTCCCCGGTGCGCACCAGGCCGGGCAGGCACAACAGCGGCGTATGCGCATCGCCGGCGTCCCACTCATGCGCCGCGAGCGCCAACCCGTCCCACGCGGAAATATGATGGATCACCGTGCCTTTGGCGTGAGGAACTAGCGTGCCCATTGCGCGAGCAAGGTCGGTGTCGCCTCGCCGCGACGGGCGCGGTAGATCACCACATTCTCCAGCACGCGCTGCACGTAGTCGCGGGTTTCGGTGAACGGGATCAGCTCGATCCAATCGATCATGTCGATGGAGCCCGCTGGCATGTCGACCGAGCCCGCCGGCGGCTCCACGCGCGGATCGCCATTCTCAGCCAGCCACTGATCGACCCTGCCCGGCCCGGCGTTGTAAGCGGCCAGCGCCAACGGCAGGGCACCGCCGTAATGATCCAGCAGTTCGTGCAGATAGGCGGTGCCGAGGCGCATGTTCTGCTGTGGGTCGAAAACCAGTGCGACCGGGGTCACGCTGGTGCCGATCTCGTGCGCCACGGTAGCGGCGGTGCCCGGCATGAGTTGCATCAGCCCGCGCGCGCCGGCCGGGCTGACGGTCGCGCTGTCGAAGCTGCTCTCCTGGCGGATCAGGCCCAGCACGATGGCGGGGTCGACGGCGTCCTGCGGGGGATTGACCGGGATCGGCCAGCCGGCCTGCGGCAGCATCGCTCCGTCGCGTCCCATGCGCCTGGCGATCGCCACCGCGATCTGCGGTTGGCCGAGATACTGACTGAGCAGCGCGGTCAGCGCGCGATCGGGCAGGTCCGGTGCCAGCTCATCCATGCGCAGCAGAAATGCCTCGGCGCGCCGTGGCTCGCCCCAGGCGACCAGCAGTGCGCCGGCGCGGACGACCTCGCGTTGGGTCAGGCCGAAGGCCTGGTCGCGCGTACCTTCCGGGTCATGCATCGCGTTGATGCGTGCGGCGAGGGCAGCGGCGTCCCGGTCGAGCGCCAGCGCGGCAAGCTGGCCGTAGAAGGTGGTGGTCCAGGCGGCGGCCTTGGCCCAGTCCGCGTTGGCACCGTCGGCGTTGGCACCACTGGCTTTGGCACCAATGGCGCCACCGGGGTTCTGGGCGCCCGCGGCACGGCCCAGCCAATACCAGGCGCGACCCTGGGTGATCGCCGCGGGCGAGGCAGCGGCAAGTGCCTGGAAGTGGCGTGTCGCGGCTGCCGGCTGATGCAGCATCCTGAGTGCGATGAAGCCGGCGAGGAAGTCGGCGTCCAGTGCCTGGCGGGGCGAGATCGGTCCAGGATCGTCGACCAGCGCGTAGGCGCCGGCGGGATTGCCGTCGTGCAACAAGCGGCGAGCCAGCCGCTCGCGCTCGGCCCAGAACGCGGCACGCTCGGCTGGCGTGGCTTCCTGTTGCGCCGTGGCGCCACGCGTGCGCCAGAGTGCGACGGCGTCCAGGATGCGGTCGGTGCGGCGCAGCCAGCCCGCCTGGACCAGCATCAATCCGGGGTCACCGGCCAGTGCGGGCGGCACCGCGGCAAGTTGCGTGGCAGCGGAGGGGTCGTCGCGCTGCAACGCCAGGCGCGCGGTGGCCAGTGCGCGGTGCGGCGGATCGAGCAGCGGGATCTGATGCGCCGCGGCCGCCGGATCGCGCTGGACAAGCGTCTGGAAGCGGTCCCATTGATCGGCCGGCGTCAGTATTGGTTGCCAGCGCTGCGGGAAGCCGGTGGGATCCGGGAAGCCGGCGACCCAGGCGCGGCGTGCCTCGGCGGCGGCCTCCGCGTTGCGGCCGGCGTTGGCCAGCGCGCCGGCGCAGCGCAGCCTTGTGCCGGGTAGCAGCGTGGCGGGAAGTGTGTCGGGAATAGTGATAGCCCCGGTGATCTGGCCGGCGCCCGTGTCCTGGTCGCACTGAGCCAGCACCGCGGCGTCGTCCGGATCGGCGGCGATTGCCTCCTGCCGACGCCGCTCCAGCAGCGCCTGCGCCGGCCAGTCGGGACTGGTGGCAACGAACGCCGCGATTTCCTGTGCGGTCGCCGCGCCGGGGGACAGCAGGCGGTAGTAGGTCACCACCTTCCGCGCCACCGGATCAGCGTATTGCGCGGCGGCCGCGCCTGCGTCCGCCCAGCGATTGGCGTGGACCGCCGGCATCGGGTTGGGCGGCGGCTCCGCCGCGCCGGCGGCGGCGGGCAGCAGCACGGACAAAACCAGGGCCAGCCGAATCGTCGGAGCCATGTCAGGGTTCTAGCACAGCAGGGACGGTGTCACTTCACAGCGGTGCGGTGGGGCTCTGGCACGGCACCGCCTGGCACGACCCAGCCTGTCATGGCACGGCCTTGCGATGCATCTGCCGCACGCCTAGCCTATTCAGATTCCCCTGGGAGGGTGCCATGTTCAAAGGTTCGCTCGTCGCCCTGATCACGCCGATGCGGGAAGACGGATCGGTGGACGAAAATGCCTACGCATCGTTCGTGGATTGGCAGATCCGGGAGGGCACGCACGGCGTGGTTCCGGTCGGCACCACCGGCGAGAGCCCGACCCTGAGCCATGCCGAGCACAAGCGCGTGGTGGAGATCGCGGTCGGCGTGGCCAAGGGCCGTGTGCCGGTGATCGCGGGCGCCGGTTCGAACAGCACCGAGGAGGCGATCAGCCTGGCCAAGCATGCCAAGGAGGCGGGGGCGGACGGGATCCTGGTAGTGACGCCGTACTACAACAAGCCGACGCAGGAGGGCATGTTCCTGCACTTCACCGCGATCGCCGACGCGGCCGATATCCCAATGATCATCTACAACATTCCGCCGCGCAGCGTGGTGGACATGAGCGTTGAGACGATGGCCCGGCTGGCCCGGCACAAGAACATCGTCGGCGTGAAGGACGCGACCATGAGCCTGACGCGCCCGCTGCACACGCGGCGTGCCTGCGGGCCGGACTTCTGCCAGTTGTCCGGCGAGGACCACACGGCGCTGGCATTCAACACCGCCGGCGGCGTGGGCTGCATCAGCGTGACGGCGAACGTGGCGCCGCGGCTGCTCAGCCAGATGCAGGCGGCCTGGATGGAAGGTCGCGTCGAGGAGGCAATGACCCTCCAGCATCGCATGGTGCCGCTGCACGACGCGCTGTTCGCCGAAACCAGCCCCGGGCCGGTGAAGTATGCGGCGAGCCTGCTGGGCAAGACGACGGAGCGTTGCCGCCTGCCGCTGGCGCCGCTGATGGAGCCGACGCGCGCCAAGGTGCGGGCCGCGATGACGGAAGTCGGGCTGTTGAATTAGTGGTCGGTGGTCAGTGGTCAGGAGAAAGTGACGACTGGCGCCTGACCACTGACGACTGACCACTGACCGCTGAAAATGGCAGAAACCAAAGCGAAAAAGGGCCTGATCTCGCACGGCATCGTGTCGCAGAACCGCAAGGCGCGGTACGACTACACGATCAAGGATACGATCGAGGCCGGGCTGGTGCTGAAGGGCGCCGAGGTGAAGTCGTTGCGCAATGGCCGTGCGACGCTGACCGAGGCGTGGGCCGGCGAGCGCGAGGGCGAACTGTTCCTGTTCAATGCCTATATCCCGGAATACCAGGGCGGCGTGCTGTCGCGGTTCGAGCCTCGTGCACCGCGAAAACTGCTGCTGAAGCGCAAGGAGATCCGCACGCTAGCCGGCGCCGTGGCGCGCGAGGGCGTGACGCTGGTGCCGTTACAGATCCACTTCAATGATCGCGGCCGTGCCAAGGTGCTGCTGGGGATCGGCGAGGGCCGCAAGAAGGCCGACAAGCGGGCAGCCGTCGCCACGCGCGACTGGCAGCGCGACAGGGCAAGGTTGCTGCGCGCGCGCGGATAAGTTAACAATGATGCCAATGCGATCCGGCGTGCGACAGCGCACGTAACGTTACGAACAGGGGGAGTATCGGCGATGGCTATGGATGATTGCGGCCGGCGTGCCGTTCGCGGCGTTATGCTCGGTGCCCGAGGCCTGATCGTGGCGGGGGCGCTGGCCTTCGCCGCTCTCGCTGCCGGCGCGTTCGATGGAACCTATGTCGGTCAGGCAGCTTTGATGTCGGGCAACAACGGTTCCATCTGCAAGAGCTTCTCCGCGTCGATGAGCGTGGCAAACGATCATCTCACCTACGTGCATGGTGGGGGCTACGCCGTGATCAACGCTGATGTGGGGCCGGATGGCTCGTTCAGCGGGTCAGCACCGCTGAAGGGCACCAGGTTCGTGGAAATGCTGAAAGGCAAGGTGACCGGCGGCACCATCGATGCGGACGTGGGTAATCCGTCTTGTTCATTCCACCTGTTGCTGAAGAAGGCGTAGTAATCCGCTATCGGTCGGGCATCGTGCGGCGATCACCTGGCGCCACTGGTAGCGCGTCAGGGCATGGCTGATGCCGGCGCGGCCCTCACACCAACCAAAACGGATAGGGTCCAGAAACCCGGCCTGAACCTGCCGTTGGGCTTGACCCGGTGGACAGAGCCCTGCCCCTCCTTCGTTCACCGGTCAATTGACGCCAATCAATGCGCGGGCCGCGTTGGGTCATGCCAATGCGCCCACGCCACACCGCGGCCACATCGCGGGTTGAATGTATTCGGCGGCGTGGATGGAGCGGGCGATGAAGTTGCGGGACCTTCTGGTCGTCGTGGATGGAGCGGCGCGTAACGAGGCGGTGCTTGGCGTGGCGATTGACCTCGCGCGGCGCCACAGCGCGCACCTGACGGCGTTTTGTCCGTTGGAGGTGCTGATGCCGCTCAATCTTGCTTTCGCACTGGGCGGTTATCCCACACTCACGTCGCTGCGGGGCGCCGCCAGCCAGCTTGAGGCCGAGGCCCTGGCGAAGGCGGAAGAGCTTGAGACGAAGTTCCGCGACCTGCTTCAGCGCAACGGGATCCGCGGCGATTGGCAGGTCGGCCGAGGCGTGGCTGGCGAAGCAGCCGCGCGTCGGGCGCGCTCCGTCGATCTGGTGGTGCTCGGCCAGGTCGATCCCGACGCCAAGCTGCCCCCCGCCGCACGCCACCTGATCGAAGACGTGCTGATGAACTCCGGGCGTCCGCTGCTGCTGGTGCCCTTTGCCGGGCGGTTCGACAGGTTCGGCACCAACGTGCTGATCGGCTGGAATGGGTCGCGGGAGGCAGCGCGTGCGCTGCACGACTCGCTGCCGTTGATCGAGCCCGGCGCGACGGTGACGCTGTTGACCGTGGAGCGCGGCAAGCGAGGGGAGGAGTCCGGAGAGGTGCCGGGCGCGGATGCGGCGCAGCATCTGGCGCGGCATGGGCTGACCGCGACGGCGGCGCGGACGGCGACCGATGGCAGCATCAGCGATGCGGACGCGCTGCTGAGCTATGCCTCCGACATTGGGGCGGATCTGATGGTCGTTGGCGGATATGGCCGTTCGCGGGCGCGTGAGTTGATACTGGGCGGGGTCAGCCGCCAACTGTTGCAGCATATGACGGTGCCGCTGCTGATGGCGCACTGACGACCCGCGGCCGCTCCCGGTGGACACGGCGCGATCCAATCGGACAAATACAGCCCCACCGCGACGGTGTAGCCGATGCCGCCGAGCTTGCTGTTGATCGATGCCAGCAGTACCGCGCCGGACATTGCGGCAGCGATGATGTTGCAAATGCCATCTGCGGGACGGTGCAGCGATCCGCGATGGGCACCGGCCGGCGTGCCGCGTGCCGGCGATCGGACTGCTCAAGCGGAATTCATTGGATGGTGCCGCCACGGCACTGGACCGATCCCGGATTTATTGTCAGAATTGTGACAATTCAGGGCAAAGTTCAGCGACGTACGATGGCATATGAATATCCAACGCCGGCAGGCGTGCTTCGCCTGCTCAGGGTGCAGCGACATTGGGCGGTTCAGTTCAAGGGCCGCCGGTCCGGCGACTGGCGCTCGCCCGACGCCGCGGCGGTCGCCGTTGCCCGCCATCGATCGGGGCTGGTGGAGTGGGACCGCCAGCGGTCCGACGTGTCCGGCGACCTGCTGGATTGGCGACCGTTGGGGGAGTCGCTGTAACAACAGACGATTAGTGGCGAGTTCTCACTCGTTGTCGCCATATGTCGCGAAGCCTTCGCTGGACTTTACGCAGTTTTGGAAAAATCCAGCAGAATCAATTGGTTATGCGGAATAGCCAATATTGGCTAACCTATTGATATAATGGAACATTCTTCAAAAATGGGTAAAGTCCAGTTTCGCGGGCACGAAAATACTGCCCCCCGGCAGACTATGGTTGTGCGTCGATACCCTCCGTGCTGGGGTGTGCGCATGCGTCATTGCCCATGCCGCCCATCGTGCGGCCCGGCCTGGGTCAGGTGGGGAGGGGATCATGCCGACCATCACGTCCGTCGCCAGTCAGTTCTTCGAGGCTTGTGAAACCGGGAAGGGCTGGGCGGTTTGCCAGGCGTATTGCACGCCGGATGCGAGCTTCTCGGCGCAGTCCGAGCCGCTGACCGACGTCCGGACACTCCAGGCATATGCCGATTGGATGCAGGGGCTGCTCACGTTCATGCCCAATGGACGCTATGCGGTGAAATCGTTTGCGACCGATGCCGACCGAAACAGCGTGTGTGCGTATGGGGTTTTCTCTGCCACGCACACCGGCCAAGGCGGTCCCTGCCCACCGACCGGGAAGAGCACGACGTCGGACTATGTCTACGTGATGGAGTTCGCGGGCGACAAGATCCGGCACATGACGAAAATCTGGAACGCCGGGTGGGCGATGAAGGAACTCGGCTGGGCCTGACAAGCGGGACTGGGGGCGGCGCCTGCTCGCTGTCCTGTCCAACATGGCCCGTGTGCCGGCGTATCCTGTGCCGGCGGCTTTGCGTGCCAGTGGATCGGCTGTGCCGCCTGGGTTAGACCGGGTGCAGGTGCCGGTGGGGATCCGAATGCCCGAGAACGGATTGGTCACGCTGCAAAGTTCGCACGATTTCACGACGACGCTGCAGCGGCTGCTGGCGGCGTTGGCCGCCAAGGGCATCGCGGTGTTCGCCCGTATCGATCATGCGGCCGGCGCGGCGAGCGTGGGGCTCGACCTGCCGCCCACGACGCTGGTCGTGTTCGGCAATCCCATCGCGGGAACGCCGCTGATGCAGGCGGTGCAGACCGCGGGCATCGATCTGCCGTTGAAGGCGCTGGTCTGGCAGGACGCGCGCGGAACCGTTAATCTATCCTATAACGATCCGACCTGGATCGCGGCGCGGCACGCGCTCGGTGGCGCTGTCGATCTGGCCGTCGCCGCGTTGGCGGCGGGGCTTGACGTGCTTGCGCGGCACGCCACGGGTCCGTGACGCCGGGACCGCGCCATCTCGGGTTGATCAGGGCTGCCGATCGAGGAAGCCGCGCACCGCCGCGATCGTGGCGGCAGGCTGCTCTTCCATCAGCCAGTGCCCGGAATTCGGGATCACGCATTCGGTAACGTCCGCGGCGGCGAACCGCATGACCGCCGCCATTGTTGGGCCGAAGGATTTCGCGCCACCGATGGCAAGCACCGGCATCGTCAGCTTCGCCCTGGCGACGAATTCCTCGTTGTCGATCACGTCCTGATCGAAGGCTGCGAACTGGTTGAAGCCGGCGTGCATGGCGCCCGGCTGCGCATAAAGCCTGGCGTAGTGCTCGCGCGCGGCCTCGCCGAACGACCTGGGGTCGGCCGAGAACTCGTTCCAGAAGCGGTCGAGGTAGATCCGTTCGCGGCCGGCAACCAGCCGCTCGGCGTCGGGTCCCTGGAATGAAAAGTGCCACAGCGCCCGGCTGCGAACGATCTCGTCCCACGGACCGACGCCCGGCAGCGGTGCATCCATGATGACGAAGCGTGTGACGCGCTGCGGGAACTGCGCGGCGAAAGCGTAGCCGACCATGTTGCCGATGTCGTGCGTGACAAGGTCGGCGGCCGCGATCTTCAAGGGGGCGAACAGGCCCGCGATGTCCTGGCCCTGCGTCTTCTTGTCGTAGCCGTCCGCGGGCCGGGATGACAGACCCATGCCGCGCAGGTCGGGCGCGATGACGGTATGGTCGCGGACAAGCTCCGCGGCCAGCGCCGCCCACATGTCGCCGGTCTCGCCGTAGCCGTGCAGCAACATGACCGCCGGTCCGTGGCCGCCAATGCGGACATGCAGGACCGCCCCGTTTGTCGGGATCTCCTGCGTGCGGAAGTTCTCCGGGAATGGGCGAAATGGGGTTACGGCGGGCGACGGTGGCGCATCGGATCGGCCGGACGCGGGCTGGGACATGGTGCATCTCCTTGAGCGGGTGGCGAAGACCGGCTCCCGCGCCTTGCCTCGCCTGGACATCGCATTTATCGCACACCGGATTTCGCCGTGGTTCGGTGCGGGTGGTTCAAGGCGAGTGCCGCGCCGAGCGGCAGCCTCCTGTTGGCACCCGTCAACGACCACCTTACGATGGTTGGGCGCAGATGACATCAATCACCACCGACCACGCGCCGCATCAGCCGTTCTACGACGGCGCAACGTTGCATGTTCGCAGCTACGACTCGATCAACCCCGGCGATGGCCCGGTAATCCGCGGCGATGCACCGTTCTATCTCGATCTCGCCCGTCGCGTGGGTGGTGAGGTGCTTGAGATCGGCGTAGGTACCGGCCGTGTCGCATTGCAGCTTGCGCGGGCCGGTGTTCAGGTAACCGGCCTCGATGCATCGCCTGACATGCTGGCGATCGCGGTCGAGAAAACGGCCAGCGCCGGCCTCGCGGATCGCCTGCGGCTGGAACGCGCCGACATGCGCGGATTCGACCTCGCCACGCGCAGCTTTGGACTGGTGATCGTGCCGTTTCGTGCCTTCCAGATCCTGCTGACCCCGCAGGATCAGCTTGCCGCGCTTGCCGCGGTTCGACAGCATCTCCGGCCAGGCGGCAGCCTCGCGCTGCATCTGTTCGATCCCGATCTGCGTTTGCTGCTGCCGGGTGCGTCGGGCCCGATCGATCGTCAGGTCGGCGTCGACCGTGATACGGGGCGCCCGGTCGAGGCGATGCTGCAGACGTCGCTGTTCGACCACGTCAATCAGGTGCGCCGCGACCTGTGGTGCTATCGCGCTTTCGCGACCGATGGGACAGTCGCGGAGCAGGAGGCGCTGGAATTGTCGCTGCGCTGGACCTATCGGTGGGAGATGCGGCATCTGCTGGTGCTCGCCGGCTTCGCGTTCGAAAGTGAGTTCAGCGACTTTGCGGGCGCGCCGCCTGCCTACGGCAAGGAGCAGATCTGGATTGCGCGGCGTGGGTAGTATCGCGTTTTCGTTTCAAATCAGTGCTTGTGGGATGGCGGAATGCGCTGCGCTATTCTGCCCTACGCGGCGGCGGTCTCGTGCGTTTTGCCGAGGCGTCGGATCGTTCTGACATGAACTGGAGAATTGAATGAACACACACGCGCGGGTGGTGATCGTCGGCGGCGGGATCATGGGCGTCGGGCTGCTGTATCACCTTGCGCTGGAAGGCTGGCGTGACGTTGTGCTGGTGGAGAAGGGCGAGCTGACCTCGGGATCGACCTGGCATGCGGCCGGCCAGTGCCCGCATTTCATCAGTTCGCTCAATGCGGCGAAGCTGCATGTGTATGGCACGCAGCTCTATCCGAAGCTCGAGGCGCTGACTGGCCACGCGGTAAGCTGGCACGGCTGTGGCGGCCTGCGGCTGGCGTGCAGCGACGAAGAGCTGCATTGGTTCAAGCAGGTGCACGGCGTCTCGAAGCTGGCCGGCTACGAGGCCCACATCATCGGTCCCGACGAGATCGCGCGGCACCACCCGTTCATCGATACCAAGGGCGTCAAGGCGGCGTTCCTGACCGTGACCGACGGGCATGTCGCCCCGGCCGATGCCACCAGCGCGATGGCGGCCGGTGCGCGCGCGCAGGGCGCCGAGATCCATCGCCGCACCCGGGTGACCGGCATCAGCCTGCTGGAGACCGGCGAATGGCTGGTCAGCACCGACCAGGGCGACATTCGTTGCGAGCACGTGGTGAACGCCGCCGGCTCCTATTGCGACGTGATCGCCGGTTGGACCGGGCACCGCGCGCGGATCGCCAACATGCTGCACCACTACGTCATTACCGAACCGGTGCCGCAACTGATGGGACGCGCGCGCGAGTTGCCGATCGTGCGCGATCCATGGGCGCACTGCTATTTTCGCCAGGAGACCGGCGGAATTCTGCTCGGCCCGTACGAGACCTCGGGCGCGCATCCGTGCTGGGACGGCGCGCCGGCGTGGGATTTCGAGAGCGAACTGGTGGCGCCCGAACTCGATCGCCTGACGCCCTTCCTCGAACGTGCCGCCGAGCGCTTTCCGCTGTTTGCCGAGGTAGGGCTGAAGCACGTCATCTCCGGCGCCATCCCGCATACGCCTGACGGCGCCCCGCTGTCCGGCCCGGCGCACGGCGCGCGGAATTACTGGATGCATTGCGGCGCTGCGCTCGGCATCTGTCAGGCCGCCGGCGCCGGAAAGTATCTCGCGCAATGGATGGTGCACGGCCAGGCCGAGATCAGCACGCGCGAGTTCGATCCGCGGCGTTTCGGTGCGTGGGAGACCCAGGAGTACGCGCGCGAGGTCGGCGTCGCCGACTACCAGCACATGTATTACTGCTACAAGCCCGCCGAGCAGCACGCGGTCGGGCGGGGGCTGCGGAAGTCGTCGCTGTACGACGCGCTCAGCGCGCGTGGCGCACAATTCAGCCAGGTGTTCGGCTGGGAGCGGGCGCGCTGGTATGATCGTTCCGGAGTCGGCGAAATCTTCTCGTTCAAGCGGTCCAACTGGTGGAACCCGGTGCGCGACGAGTGCCTGGCGGTGCGCCAGCGCGTCGGCCTGATGGATCTGTCGACCTTCGCCAAGTTCGATGTCGCGGGGCCGGACGCCTTCGCTTTCCTGCAGCGGATCTGCGCCAACAACGTGCCTGCCGCCGATGGCCGCATCATGTTGGGGCACCTGCTCAACGAGAACGGCTTCGTCCTCAGCGAGATCACCGTGACGCGGCTTGCGGCCGACCGCTTCTATGTCGTGTCGGCGGCGGTGGCGCAGCATCACGACCTGGATCAGCTCCGCTGGCGGATTGCCGACGGCGAACGGGTCAGCGTGACCGACGTCACGGATGATTTCGGCGTTCTGGTGCTTGCGGGTCCTCACGCGCGCGATGTGTTGGCCGCGTGCACGGATGCCGATCTCGGCAACGCCATGTTCCGCTGGCTGATCGGCAAGGAGATCGAGGTCGCGGGCGTCGGACGGGTGCGCGCGTTGCGCGTCAATTATGTCGGCGAGCTTGGATGGGAGCTGCATATACCGATGACGGAGATGCCGACCGTGTTTGACGCGCTGATGCGGGCCGGTGATCGGCACGGCATCGCGCTGTTCGGCACCTATGCGATGAACAGCCTGCGGATGGAGAAGGCGTATCGCGCGTGGGGCGAGGAACTGACCAACGAGGTCACGCTGATCGCAGCGGACATGGAACGGTTCGTCGCTTCGGACAAGGACTTCATCGGCAAGGCGGCGACGCTGCGCGCCAGGCAGAAAGGGCCGCCGATCAAGCTGGTTTGCCTGGCGGTGGAAAGCGTCGACAACGACTGCTACGGTAACGAACCGATCTATTGCAACGACCGGCTGGTTGGCGTCACGACGGGTGGCGCCTACGGCCATGCTGTGGGGATGTCGCTCGCGTTCGGCTATGTCGAGCCGGACCTCGCGCGCGCTGACGAGCGGTTTGAGGTCCTGATGATGGGGCGGCGCTGCGCGGCGCGCGTGCTGCCGCGGCCGGCCTGGGATCCCGACAATGTCCGACTTAAGGCGTGAGCGCGCGGATTTGGTCTGCGCGCAAAGCACAATTTATACTGGCGGCCGAAAGTATTGATGTACGCTGGCCCCGTCATGGCCGGCCCCCAGGTCATGCGCCCGCGGACAGGCTCCTGCCGGGCATCCACGATTTTGTTAGTTGCACGAAGGAAAGTCGTGGATGGCCGGCCTTCGCCGGCCATGACAGGGGATGGAGGTATCGCTACTTGCGGCCGCGCAGGAAGGCCTGCCGATCGGCCTCGGTGCCGATATGCGCAGCAAGCAATTGCCAGAAGTCGTCGGTTGACGCGGCGGCATTCGACGCGCGCTTCACCAGGATCCTGGCGATCGGGCCGACATGGCGAACCAGCTCCTGCTCCGCGCGGCGCATCTCCTCTGCTCCGACAACCGCTCGCCCCACCGCGGACGCACCCACCTGGCTGGCCAGGATGTCATTGCGGAACTGTGTGCGTTGGTCGGGACGCTCGATCCGCTGCCCGAGTGTCTCGCACAGCTCATCGAGCGAACCGGCCCGCCGCGCCGCGCTCTGCACCAGATGACGCGCGATCGGACCGACGTGCTGCGCCAGTTTCCGTTCGATCGTGCTGAGGGTCGCCTCGGGAAAGATCGGGGCAGGCGCCGGCATCCGAGGCTGCACCACCGTCCGGTCGTCGGTTGCGGGTTGCGGACCTGATGCCGACCCTCGCAGCGCCAGGGCCATGTCCGCCGCCGACGCGAAGCGATCCGCCGGCGATTTGGCCAGCGCGCGCTCGATCACAGCGGCCAGAGGATCCGGCACGCCGGCAACCTTGCCGCGAATATCAGGCAGCGGCCCGGTGAGCAGCCGATGCGTGATCTCGGCGATGTTGCGTCCGGGAAACGGCCGTTCGCCGCTCAGCATTTCGTACAGCACGATGCCGGTGGAAAACAGATCGCTGCGCGCGTCGACCGGCTCGCCGCGAATTTGCTCAGGTGACATGTAGCTGGGCGTGCCGATCACCGAGCCGGTCTGGGTCAGCTCGACACTGTCGAAACGCGCGATGCCGAAATCCGTCATCTTCACGTGTCCGTTCGCCAGCAGAAGGATGTTCGCCGGCTTGACGTCGCGATGCACGATCCCCAGGCCGTGCGCGCAGGCCAGCGCGTCCAGCACCTGGCCGGTGATCGCCACCACCTCCGGCGCGGCGAACCGGCCAGATGCGGCGAGCGCCTGCCCAAGATTGCCGGCCTCGACATATTCCATTGCCAGGAAGGGATTTCCCTCATGCACCGCGAAATCGTAGATGGAAACGATGTTCGGGTGCGTGCAGCGCCCCGCGGTGCGCGCCTCGCGCTGGAAGCGCGCCACATAGTCCGCCTTGTCGTCCCCGCCCAGCAGGTCGGCGCGGATCAGCTTGATCGCCACTTTGCGGTCGATGACCGGATCGTGCGCCGCGTAGATCATGCCCATGGCGCCGCCGCCGATCAGCCGCTCAACCCGGTATCGGCCGATTTCCTTTGGCAATGAAGACTTGTCGGGAATGTCAGCTCTCCAGCAGCTTCATCGCATTGGCCAGGCTGCGGCGCATGCGATTGAACGATTCGGCGAGCGAGGCGATCTCGTCGCGCCCGCGCACCTCGACCTCGGGTGCCGCCATGTTGCCCAGGCTGATCTCGCTGGCGACCGCGGAGATCTTCCGGATCGGCTGCACAATGACGAAATGCAGCAGCAGGTTCAGCAGCACGATCATCACGATGAACACGACGGCCAGGCCGCCGAGATACACCTTGAACGCCTCGCTGGCGCGATCCAGCGCGACGCGCATCGGCACCGAGACGATCTGCGCGCCGATCACGTCACCAAGCTTCCAGCCGAACCCGTTGGCCGAGCCATACAGGTCGATCATCGATGACGGCGCCGCGGCGGGCGTCGAATGACAGGCCAGGCAGTCCTTGTCGGTGATGCGGATCGGCTGGGAGATCGACAGGATCGGACCGGTCGGCGCATCGCGCGTGCTGGTGAATTCCGTCAGTGACGGCTGGCGGTTGAACTCGGCGATGATGCTGCTCTCCCAATCGGTGGCGCGATCCGCCGGATTGGTCGGGTTCAGTGCCGCCTCCTTGTAGGTGTAGTCCGGGAACTGCTTTTCCATCGTGTGCAGGTTGGTCTGCGCCGCCCAGGACGGCACGGTATGCGGCAGGAACCTGACTTTGATCTGGTCGGCCAGCAGCGGCTCGATCTCCTTGGCGGTGTAATCGCGGATGGCCGAGGCCTGCGCCATCATGATGGCGGCCTCCTGCAGCACCTCGCGGCGGGCGTTCTCGTGCACGATGCGCCACGACATCCCCGCGGCGAGCGCGAGCCCGACGAGGAAGGCCACCAGCATCGCCAGGTTGAATTTGGCCTTGAGACCCATCCGGCTTCTCCTTTGCAGCGCCGCCCGGTCACTTGCTGGCGGCCAGCTTGCTTGCCTGTTCGGTCGTCAGCCGCCCCGTCATGGTGGCGCCAAGCTCGTGCTGGTAGCGGCGGATGGCGGCGCGCGTATCGGGGCCGAACACCCCGTCCACCTTCCCGTCGTAGTAGCCGAGCTGCGTCAGTACGGTCTGAATACGCCGCCGGTCGGCCTCGGTCATGTTTTCCTCGGCGGGCATCGACAGCGGCGCCGGCGATGGCGCGGCCGCTTGTGCCGGGGCGGGTGGGTTTGCCGTGGCCACTTGCGGGCTTTCAGCGGGCTTGCTTGCCGAGGGCGTGAGTGGGGGAGGGGCCGGGGGAGAGGGGGGCGCACCGACGAGATAGGCCTGCACAGCCGGCGAATGCAGCGCCGCGATCGTTACCGGCTTGGCGGCGCGGAGTTGCTGCTGCACCGCGGCGAGCAACGGCGCGATCTGCACCGCGGTTCCCTTCAGGTTGGCGGCGAGCGAGGTCGCCAGCGATGTTGGCGCGTCCGGCGGTGGTGCCTGGCTGGCGGCGATGACGCCCAGGCCCTCCGGCAGGCTGCCTTGCACCATGGCATCGAGCCCCATGTTCGCATTTGCGGGCGTGGGGTTGGCAGGCGTGCCGGTCGCGGGACCGATGGGAGCCGGCACGACATCGAGCGCCAGCACCGCCGGCCGGGCGCCACCCCGCGTCAGCAGGTCGAGCAGCGATTTCGCCAGCACACCCTGGGTGAGCACATCGGCCGGCCGCGCGATGTTGGCCGATATCGGCAGTAGGAACGGCCGGTCATTGAACGCGACGGCATAGGAGCAGACATAGACGAACGCTGACGCGGCCGGGACGAACGCCGATGCGGTCGGATCGCCGGCGAGTTGGCGGGCCGCCTCGGCGATCGCCGCGTCGATGCCGCCGGCGGTCACGTCCTCGCGTTCGACGACATCGAAGCCGGCGCCGCGCAGCGCGGCCGCGACGGTGTGGGCGGAGAGCAGACAGGCGGGGAGTTCCGGCAGAGTGGCATAGGTGCCGTTGCCGATCACCAGTGCCTGTCGCGCAGGGGCGGCCTGCGCCGGGGCCAGCGCGGCCGACGCCGACGCGCTGATCGCCGCTGCCACGACGATGACTGCTGCCCGCGCGGAAATCATGGTTTTGTCGCTCTCTGTCCGGTGCCAGCGCTGTCGATGGCCACTCCGGCGCTTTTGTTAGCAGCATGGCGACTTGGCAGCCAATAGGGTCGATTTGATCGCAAACCATGCCGGCGGCTGGCTGGCGGCGCGGTGTAACGCTCGGCCCTCGTGGGATACCCATATGCGGACCAGTCCGCGTCAGCGCGGCCACGAAGGCGAGGGCGCATGACCGACGACGACATCTCCATCGACGGGGCGATCAAGGACAAGCTGATCGAGGCGAAGCAAGGCTGGGCGCGCGACGGCCGGCTGTTGACCGGCACCACCGCCGATCCCGCGCGAGACCGGCTGCCGCCCGGGCAACAGCTGGTGCGTGGCTGGCCGGTGCTCGATCTCGGCGTGGAACCGAATGTCACGGCGGAGAAATTCAAGCTCGACCTTGACGGCCTGGTTGAGAACAAGCTGCACCTGACGCTGGACGACTTCCTGGCGCTGCCGCAGACCGACAGCGTCTCCGACATGCACTGCGTCACCCAGTGGTCGCGCTACGACAACCGCTGGCAGGGCGTGGCGGCGCGCACGCTGCTAGAACTGGCGCGGCCGAAGCCGGAGGCGCGACACGTGGTGTTTCACTCGCACGACGGCTACACGACGAATGTGCGGCTGGATCAGTTCGACCAGCCGGACGTGTTCCTGGTGCATCTGTGGGAGGGCAAGCCGATCACCCGCCAGCACGGCGGGCCGGTGCGGGTGCTGATCCCGCGGCTGTATTTGTGGAAGTCGGCGAAATGGGTGCGCCGGATCGAGCTGACCGCGCAGGATCGCCCGGGGTTCTGGGAGGTGCGCGGTTATCACAACAACGCCGATCCGTGGCAGGAGGAGCGTTACGGCTGAATGGCGCGCCGCGGCTTGCGGTCGGCGGCCGGCGGGCTGGCGGCGATCGGCGGGCTGGCGGCAACAGGAGGGAAGACAGCAATGGCGGCGAATGACGAAACCCTGGCCTGGGCGTTCGACTTTCCGGCGATCGAGGGCGGCACATTAATGCTGGGCGCGTTCAAGGGCCGCGTGCTGCTGGTGGCCAACACCGCCAGCTTCTGTGGCTACACGTATCAATACGAGGGACTGGAGAAGCTGCACACGGCGATGGCTCCCCAGGGGCTGACGGTGCTCGGCGTGCCAAGCCGGGACTTCAATCAGGAAAGCCCGGACGACGCCACAGTGAAGACGTTCTGCGAGACGCGGTTCGGCGTTGATTTCCCGCTGACCGGCATCTCACACGTGCGCGGGGCGCAGGCGGCGCCGTTCTATGCCTGGGTGCGCGAGGTCCGGCGCTGGGAGCCGAGCTGGAATTTCAACAAGGTACTTATCGGCCGCGACGGCCGGATCGCCGGGACCTTCGGCTCCGGCGACGAACCCCAGGGTGGGAAGCTGGGTCCGGCCATCACGACGGCGTTGCAGGCAGCTTAGCCGTTATACTGGTGCAGCGGTTCCATGAAACCGCTCCTGTCATCGGGTTCCGTCAATCGGTCGGCGAGCCGATCTCGGATACATCGTGATAGGCGTGGTTTCTTGGAAGCGCTGTATTAGCTTGGATCGTTTGCGGGCGTTTTGGATCTGGTGGGATAAGTCAAATATATTAACTATCATTTATTGCTGCATTGTGCTGCACTGGGTGGTCCAGTTTGCCCCAAGGGAGACCACACCTGTGTCCAATCCGTGCTTCCGAAGTCGGTTGTTGGCGGCATCGCGAAGGGAGAATTTTAACGCAGATGAAGAAGGCGATGCACGCAAAACACGCTGATGGCGACAACCTGAATGAGCCTTCGGTGACGCAATCAGCTTCGCGTTCACCGTGCGCAATGCGCTTCGCGCCAGCGTACACGACTCGGAATCAAACGCGTAATACCAGCGGCCCTGCGAACCACGCCGAAACATCTGCGTGTTTTGCGTGTATCGTCTTCTTCATCTGCGCTAAAATTCTTGCTTGCTTCGCGGTGCCACAGGGTTTGCATCGGGGATCGCGGACCAACGCATTGCCGCTACCCCGAGCCGCTGCCCGCAGCGGCTCAATCGGTCGGATCATCGTGCTAGGTACCAGACCACTTGATTGGTGCCACGAGATTGGCGCCGGCGGCGGCCCGGCTGACGGATTGCATCGAACCCAGCCACGCGCCGATGTTAGGCATAATACTGGACATATTTTCCTATACATGCTACGCGAGCCGCTTGAACTTTCAACCCCAAGAGACCGCGCCCGTGTCCACTGCCGACCCTGATCCCACCGCCGCACCGGCCGAGCCGCCCTACATCATCCCGCCGCAGGACCTGCGTGACATGGTGCTGACGCTGCCCCGCCCGCCGGCCGATGCGCCCGAATCCGCCTGGCAGGAGGTGGTGCAGGGCGGCCTCGACCGGCTTGGGGTGCTCGACCCGCGCGATGCGCTGCGGACGATGCTGGCGGTGACGGTGATCGCCACCCATGCCGGGGCCGTCGACGCCTGCCGCCTCGCGTTCGCCCCGGACACCTCGGCGGTGCAGGCGCCGCGCCAGCGGGCCAGCGCCACCGCGCTGGCGCGCGTCATGGCCGGGGCGATGCGGTCGTTGAAGCAGCTTCGGTTGCAGCCGGCGGTGCCGGCGCGCGACTGGGGCGGCGCGGCGGCGGTGCTGGCGGCGGCGCTGCGGGAGGCGCCGGCGCGGCCGGCCGAGGCGGCGGGCGAGCCTGCGTTGCCGGTGAAGCCGGGACCGCGGCGGATCTACAAATACAAGAACCTATGCGGGTGGGAGTGGCAGCCAGGCGCTGGATCGGGTTCGGTATGCGTCCCACAGCACGAGGGAGCAACCGATGCGTATCGAGACCCAACCGCAAGACCACCCGACCGCCACCACGGGGGAGACTGCCAGAC